>JBDTRY010000032.1:0-26558 GCA_039931435.1 Acidobacteriota bacterium
AGGCACGATTCTCGCCGACGAGATCCTTCGGTCGCTGCGCTCCCTCAAGGATGACAAGTTCTCCACATCCCGTAAGAACGCTGGCCGTTTCATTAAAGCGTCGAGCGAAGGATCTCTTCTACCTTCCTGCTTGGCGCCGTGATGAAGGCACGATTCTCGTTGACCAGATCCTTCGGTCGCTGCGCTCCCTCAAGGATGACAAGTTCTCCACATCCCCTAAGAACGCTGGCCGTTTCATTGGAAGCGTCGAGCGAAGGATCTCTTCGACCTTCCCGGTTCCTCAACCGCACTCAGCGACGGCGGCCGGGTTTCTTCGTCGCAGGCGCCGACGCCTTCTCGCGCCTCTTCATGGCGTCGCGAATGACGACCGTCTCGTCGGCAGCCTTTGAGTCGGCGGTAATGATGTAAACCGAATCGTCATAACCGGGCGCCACGAACCGGATCGTGAACTTCCCCTCGTTCGCGAATTCGTAGGTCCCCTCCGGTCCCGAAAACTGGTTCGCCGTCCCGATCTCCTGCTCGTTCACGTAGACCACGGCGTCCGAAGGAGTGACCGCGAACGTCATGCCCCTTCGTGCGGAAGCCTGGTAGGTAGAGATCACGCCCTCTTTCCCTCCGGTGATCGTTACTCGCGTCGATTCGCCGGTGTCCGGCGCAGCGGGATCGGGAACGGACGCGCCGATGGCACCATGAAGGCTTCTCGAGGCGCCGGGTTCCGGTTCTCCTGGAGCGCCTGCCGATTCGAATTCTCGGCCTGCTGTCACTGTCCGGTGAACCACCGGCCGGTCTTCGGTTCGGGTGCGATAGCGGAGCCCGGTGAACACGGCCAGGAGCGCCATGGACGCCAGAACCACGCCGATCAGCACCGGCACCCATCCCGGCAGAGAGGCCGTCTCTCCGGAATCGCCGTCGGGATCAGGTCGGAGGGGAGGAGGTTCCGAGCTCATGGTTCGTCTGACTCAGAACTCACCGTCTCGGCGTCAGCCATGTCCAACTCGCCAATCGTCTCACCCTCCTCGGGAAGGGCGTCGTACGCCGCCTGCTTTTCATTCATGAGGGCCGTGGCTCGAACCTGGTCCTCGACACGAACGTAAACCCGGATCTCCCCGAGCTTGCCGAAGTTCACCGGCTCCATATGAAATCGCAGGGACTCCACGCGGCAGGGAATACCCTCCGTCTCCAGAAATCCCTGCAGTATCCGCGCTTCATCCTCGGTGGCCGCGCTGGAAATTTCGACCCACGTTCCGTCCTCTCCTTCGATGACCTGATAGGGGAGTTCGTCGTTGAGTGGCTGCTGATCAACCGGACACAGTTCGGTTCCATCCGGAAATTCTTTCTTGCAGGTCGGACAAAATGGCATTGGTACGCCTCCTTTGATTCCTCGTACGGCAGCGACGTTGAGGCCGCCTCAGCGACGAAGTTCGATCGCTCCGCTCTGATCCGTCACAGCACCAATCTTTGCACAGAGCAGGCCCTCTTCGCTGAAGCGGCGCTCCAGGGCTGCGGAGCTCGAGGCCGGCACAGACAAAAGGAGGCCTCCACTGGTCTGGGCATCGCACATGAGTTGATACTCGGCCTCACTCACGGAAGAATTCACCCGCGTGCGGAAACTCACGGCATTGCGAAGCGTGCCTTCAGGAACGAAGCCGTGGGCCAGAAGCTCCCGGACTCCGCTCAGCACAGGAACGGACGACGCCTCGATCGACGCTCCCACTCCTGAACCGGTACAGATTTCGAGGAGATGCCCGATCAGTCCGTACCCCGTCACGTCCGTGGCGGCATTGACTCCGACCTCGGTCATGATTCGCGACGCTGCGCGATTGAGAGTGAGCATCCAGTTGATGGCCTCATCGAGAGAAGGCCCCGAGGACTTGCGCAGACGCCGCAGAGCACCGGTGACGCTGGCCCGGTGGGCGCAGACGAGGACCCCGTTTCCGATCGGTTTGGTCAGATAGAGGATGTCGCCGTCACGCGCGGTCGAATTCCTGACGATGCGGTCCGGCGCCACGATACCCGTGACAGCCAGTCCATACTTGGGAATGTCGTCGATGATCGTGTGGCCGCCGGCGACGGGGAATCCTGCTTCCGCCGCTTTCTCCGCTCCTCCCGCGAGAATCTCTTCGAGAACAGTCAGGGGAAGTTTGTCTGTGGGAAAAGCGGCGATGGCCAGACCGAGGATGGGCTCACCCCCCATGGCGTAGATATCCGAGATGGAATTCGCTGCGGCGATCGCTCCGAACAGACGGGGATCATCCACGATGGGCGTGAAGAAATCGACGGTCTGGACAATAGCGCGGTCCCCGTCGATCTTCAACACGGCCGCGTCGTCGCCGGTGGAATTGCCCACCAGAAGATCGCTCGTCACAAACGTGGGGAGTTTGGAAATGATCGCGCGCAGGTCATCCTGACCCAGCTTGCACGCTCAGCCACCCGATGTTGCGAACGACGAAAGAGGCGGATACGTTTTCAACTTCGACTTCACACTCGTATCTTATGATGACTGGACGCGAAGGGCGTGTGCCACGCATGCAGCGCCGGTCGACCAACTGACGAAGAGCACTTCGGATGAACATTGATTACAGCTCACTGGAAACGGACATGGAGACTGGCCTCTTCCGCCAGAATCTGGAGAAGGAATTGACGATCGGCTTCCGAGATCTCCACGATCGAGGGGAGCCTCTGCCACGGCCATCGCACTATGCCTCGCGAATTGCGGAGATCGTCTATCAGGCAGCGGAGCGGCCCATCACATCGGAGAACGCTTACTACCTGTACCAGGAGATTCTCAGCGCCTGCGAGAGCGCCCTGGCCACGGTGATGGGAGAACCGCAAGGACCGGTGTCTCCCCAGTGAGCCGATGTCCTGGAAATGACTCGATTGCAATGGCGTGTCATCCTGAAGCGTCGAGCGAAGGCTCTCTTCTACCTTCCAGGTTGCTACGGGAGGATGGGCACGATTCTCGTTGACGAGATCCTTCGGGTCTGCTGCGCTCCCTCGAGGATGACAAGTTCTCCAGGCCTCGTAAAACCGCCGGGCGTTCTCATTAGAGGCGAAGGATCTCCTGCGGTTCAGGGACGATCGTCGTCGTCCCCGCTCGGCCCAGGCTCAGAGCTTGCCCAGCTCCGCGGCGATCTCTCTGGCCTGCACATCGATGGACTGAAGGCGGGTGGCGAACCGTTCGATCTTCTCGGACTCAGCATCGAAAAAACGCCGGTAGGGAAGAAAGGAATCGCCGATATGGGCAATCATCCGTCCGATTTCATCGCCCGATTCCCGCAGCAGTGCCTCTTCGAGTTGCTTACGCAAACGGTCGATCTTCTCCTTGAATTCCGTTTTCGCCTTGCTGCGCTTGTAAGGAAGAATGAGGAAGCTGCTCACAAGGAGCATTGTCGCCGCCGTCAGTCCCGTGACGTCGAGGGCAACGCTGCTGAAGATCGTGGTCATCAGGTAGCCGAGACCGAGCGCTCCCGCACCCAGACCGAAGGACTGAAGTACGCCCTGCAGTGCGGAGTCGATGAGGTTCCGGCTCTCGATGGCCACGTCGTACGTTCGTAGACGCCGCTCGGCCTCGCTCTTGATCCGTGAGTACACCTCGTCGCGGTTATAGGCGAACTCCCGTCCCACTTTTCCCACGAGGTCGCCGCCGAGAGCTTCGAGGTCTCGCCGGCGGTGAAACTCCTCCACGGTATCTTTCCAGAGGCGCATGTTCGCCCGGACCAGCCAGTCCACGGATTCCTGGATGGTTCGATCGACCGAGCCTTCCCAGTCGTAGAAGACCTGCTTCTGAAACTCCTCGCGAAATCTCGAAGCGTCTCGCAGGACCATGACATGACTGATGCGGATGTAGCGGTCGAGAAAATCGACGCCGCGGCGCTCCAGCTCCATCATGAGGTTGTCCATGCGCGCCGTGAACTGCAGGAAGTTGGAACGGAGATCCTTTTCGGCGAGCGTGAGCTGGCTCTCGATGTCCTTAATTTTCTCGAGATCGCCTGCCAGCACCGTGCGCCGCGATTCGATCATCGTCAATTGCTTGCGGGAGAGGCTGGCTACGGTGTCCAGCGGCGCCTGCAGCTTCAATCGCAGCCGCTCCTGCTCCGACAGCACTCTGAAGATGTAATCCTCGAATGCTTCGAAGCGGCTTTTCGTCCACTCACGGGGGGTCAGCTCACCGGTTTTGGAGCCCAGCGCCAGCTTGCTGCTCACCGGAAGAATCATGGGATCGAATCCGAACAGCGTGCGAATGTTCTCGTCGAGATACTTCATGACCTGATCGATCTCGGCGTCGCTCTTCGTGTCGATCTTGTTCAGCACAAAGACGATCTTTTTTCCCCATTCGGCGATGAACTGCAGGAAGCCGCGTTCGGACTCGGAGAGAGGCCGATCGATGGAGGTCACAAAGAGAACAAGGTCGGCGCGCGGGATGAACTTCTCGGTCAGTTCCTGATGCTGAAGGACGATGGAGTTCGTGCCCGGTGTATCGACCAAGGTGATCGAGCGCAGAAAATCGACGGGGTAGCGCTGCTCGAGGAGAAAGTCGGAAACGGCCTTTTCTTCGGGTTCCTCGCCGTAGCGGAGGACGGAGATCTTGTCGTCGACCGGGATGGGTCCTTCCTTGCGCCGGACGACGCCGAAAAGAGCGTTGATCAGCGAGGACTTTCCGGCGTTGAACTCCCCGACGACGACGATGGTGAAAAGCTCGTCCAGCCCGATGAGGAGGTCGTCCACGGTGCGCCGCTCTTCGAGCTGCTCTGCCTCCAGAATCGTCCTCAGCTCGACGAGCAGCTCCCGCTCGCGGCGGAGCAGTCCGTGCACGGCGGGGTCGACGACCTGATCGAAGATGGCGCTCACGGGCGGGAGTCTAGCAGGAGAGGGGCCAGCCTCGGATTTCCGCACCACCGCGGTGGATCTGAGAGGAGAGAGTCCCCACCGTGGCCTGTCCCACTCGACAACTCCGAAGAAACAGCAGCCAGGTCACTTGCTCTTTGCCGCCGGCAGGAAGCTCTCGATGGACCTGGCATCCGGCCCGTAGGCGAAGCGCACGGAGGTGCCGCTCGTCACCATCCGAGGAGTGATGTGCTTCCCTTCGAGGAACGACTTCAGCTTTCCGGCGAATGCGGCCGCACGCGCCGGCGAAGCCCAGCGAGTCTCCCCGAGAACCGTCAGCGTTCCGTTGGCTCCTGAGACGACCGTAACCCGATCTCCGGCCCAACCCGCCGAGGCCTCCTTGCCCAGCAGAAACCGCCAGTGAAACTCCCCGAGCGCGGAATCCATCAGAGGATGCTCGCGAACCGGCGAGGCAATGGCCACGGTCTTCAGAGGATACAACTCCGGATGAAGAATCTCTGCCGTGGTGGTGGGCGGGTTCCGATGGATCCGGTCCAGCTCGGCCCACCCTCCGCGCTTGTAGGCGGCGATGACGAACTTCAACCCTTCAGCGTAGGGAAACGTCAGCGACTCCGAAAAATAGGGAGGCGTGCCCTCAGGCATCCCGGTCTTCATCTCGCTCATCGTGGCCAGCATCTGCACCACCGTCGGTTCGTTCACCATTGCGTCCAGCGACACCCCCATCGAACCGGCAAGGTCGGCGAGCATGACCAGCGTTGCTTCCCCTTCGAGCAGGGACTGATAGGCGAGCTGCCCATCCCACTGCTCGCGCAGCTTGTCCAGACGCGGGCCGATATTGAAAACCTGATCCTGCAGGGCATGTGTCAGCTCGTGCACCTGGACCGCGTCATCGAAGGCACCGTTCAGCTCCAGGCCTTCCGGAGGCGTGGACAAGGAATAGTACGTCGCGGTTCTGGGATCGTAGAACGCCAGCACCTGCGCTTCATAGAGGTCGAGCAGCTGCCCGAGCGGATCCCCGGACATGGGGATGACCTGAAAGGCGCGCAGTACGTCGACATAGCGCTCCGGCGGCAGGGGCAGATCGCTCTTCAGCCTTTCCTGGAGAAAGGCCACGAGGTCAGCCCGGGAGATCGTCTTCTGGGCCACCGTCCTGCGGAAGGTCTGATGGCGGAGTGCCTCGACCCGCTTCATGGCCGTTTGTATGTCCCCGGCGATGGCGGCGGATGATACGATCAGGAAGAGAATTACGGATTGGGCTCCAGCTCGGCGCATGGCCGGATCAACAGCGGGTTCCGGAAGGCGATTCCGCTGGATTCCCGCAGCTTGAAAGCCGAACAGCCGTTCCCGTAGAATGCCCGTCACTTTTCACGATGAGAGCCGATACTGAGCGCGTCGAGATCACGATCAGCAGCCGGTTCGAAAATATCGAGCTCGTGCAGGTGATCGCGGAGCATATGTGCGAGAACGCCGGACTGGACGACGACGGATCCCACTGGATCGGAATGGCTGTGCGTGAAGGAGTGGCCAACGCCATCAAACATGGGAACAAGCTGGATGTGGCCAAGAAGGTTTACGCCTGTTTCGAGCTCAGCGGCGGAAAGCTGGACATCCGCATCGCCGACGAGGGCCCGGGCTTCGACCCGGCTCAGGTCAGCGATCCCCTCAGCCCGATGAACATCATGAAGACGAGCGGTCGTGGAATCTTCTACATGAGGACTTTCATGGATCACGTGGATTATCAATTCAAACCAAACGGAACGGAACTGATCATGATCAAGGATCTGGCGGACCGGACCGGAACCAAGACCAACGGCTAGAAACATGCATTCCCGGCAAAGCCGTCAATGACGGCGTCCGGAATGACGGAGGAAAGAGATGAAAGTCAGTGCTCGTAGTGTGGACGGCGTCGAGATCATCAGCCTTCAGGGAAAGATCACCATCGGCGCGGGAGACTCGCAGCTGCGTGACGCCATCCTCGACGCGCTGAAAGATGACAAACAGAACCTTCTGCTGGAAATGTCAGGGGTGACGGCGCTCGACTCCTCGGGGATCGGCGAACTGGTCGGTTCCTACACGACCGTCACCAACCGGGGCGGAAAGCTGAAGCTTCTGCATCTGCCGCCGAAGGTCACCGATCTGCTGCAGGTCACGCAGCTCATCACCGTATTCGAGGTCTATGACAACGAGGCGGAAGCCCTGAAGAGCTTCTGACCGATTCAATGCCGAGGCATGAAGCGGCGGCTGATCAGGTCGCCGCTTTGCTTTGCCCGCGATTCACTCCACTGCAACCTCACTCTCACCCACACAGCCCGTGGAGCCGCAGCCCGGCTCTAGGGATGGAGCATGTTTGACTGCGGCGAGCGCGGCCTTCCACGCCAGGCCACCGGGACCGCATTCGTATAGACCACTTCGACGTTGTCGGTCCAGGCCGTGAAGAGGGCCTCGGCCAGCTTCGGGTCACGGATTCCGGTTTCCGGAATGCCGATCAGTCTCTGAAAGGGCTGAACGTCTTTCAGATAGTTGACCTTCAGCCGGATGGCCTCAGGCCAGACCGTCAAATCCCCTCGGGGGGCAACGAGAAACCCGCTCATCCGCGCCGAAGCGGTGAACGTCCTGGACTCGCCAGAGGCGATCGCCACAAGTCGCGGGACGAATTCATTCCCTGGGACTTCCGATCCCAAAGCCACAGTGATGATCCGGGAATCCTCGTCAAAGGTAGTCTCGGCGACGATGTCCGAAACAGCGATCGCCGTCGTCCTGAAATTGTGAATTTCGTAGGTGAAGGGAACTACCGAATTATGACCGATGAGGTCATTGAGCTCATTGCTGGTGACCTGGGCATCGACTCGGACATCGTTCTCTCTCCCGAGAAGGCGAGCGGGCTCCTTCATGTCCACTTTGCTGGAGCTGGCGCAGAAGGTCAGCGTGAGCATGACTGCACCGTAGAGAATGGCAGCGTTTCGTCGGTTCATTCAGGCCTCCGGAACCAGTTCAGTCGATTTTGAGAACTGCCAGAAACGCTTCCTGCGGGATTTCCACCTTACCCACCCGCTTCATGCGCTTCTTCCCTTCCTTCTGCTTCTCGAGGAGTTTGCGTTTTCGCGTGATGTCGCCACCGTAACACTTGGCCAGAACATTCTTTCGTAATGCCTTCACGGTTTCCCTGGCGATGATCCGGTTTCCGATCGCCGCCTGCAGAGCTACCTCGAACATCTGCCGGGGGATGAACTCGCGCATCTTTTCCACCAGCAGCTTGCCACGGGCCTGAGCTTTCTCTTTGTGAACGATCAGCGACAGCGCATCGAGCGGTTCTCCGTTGATGAGGACATCCATCTTGACGAGGTCGCTGGGGCGGTAGCCGATGAGCTGGTAGTCCAGCGAAGCATACCCGCGCGAGACGGACTTCAGCTTGTCGAAGAAGTCCAGGATCACTTCGTTCAGGGGCATGTCATAGACGATCATCACTCGGTTCGCCGAAAGATATTCGAGCTTCTTCTGCTGCCCTCGCCGGTCCGTGGCCAGAGCGAGAATGGGACCGACAAAGTCGTCGCGGGTGAGGATGGTGGCCTCGATGACCGGTTCCTCAATGGAAGCGATCGTCGCGGGGTCGGGCATCTTCTGCGGGTTTTCGATCTCCAGCAACTCACCGCTGGTCAGCGTCACCCGATAGCGCACTCCCGGCGCGGACGTGAGCAGATCGAGATTGAATTCGCGCTCCAGTCGTTCCTGAATGATCTCCATGTGCAGCAGGCCGAGAAACCCGCAACGAAAACCGAACCCGAGAGCGGTGGAAGCCTCGGGCTCGAAGTTGAACGAGGAATCATTCAGCTTCAGCTTTCCAACTGCGTCCCGCAGATTTTCGTAGTCCTCTGTATTGATGGGGTAAAGACCGGCGAAAACCATCGGCTTCACTTCCTGAAATCCGGGAAGAGGCTCGATGACGACGTCGACTTCCGTGACCGTGTCGCCGATCTTGGCCTGAACGATGTCCTTGATGTTGGCGAAGATGTAGCCCACCTCGCCCACGCCGAGACTCTCCACGTCCTTGGGTTTGGGAGCGAAGATTCCCAGTCCGTTCACCTCGTAGATCCGGCCCGTGGAGTTGAACTTGATTTTCGTCCCCTTGCGGATCTCGCCGTCGACGATGCGCACCAGCACGACGACGCCGCGGTAGGGGTCGTACCAGGAATCGAAAAGTAGAGCGCGCAGCGGTCCTTCCGGCTTCCCCTTTGGCGCAGGAATGGACTTGATGATCCGCTCCAGCACTTCCTTCACGCCCAGTCCCGATTTCGCGGAAGCGAGGATGGCATCGTGCGCGTCGAGTCCGATGACCTGCTCGATCTGCTCGCGGACGCGGTCGGGCTCCGCGGAGGGAAGATCGACCTTGTTGATCACCGGAATGATCTCGAGATTGTTGTTGATGGCCAGGTAGCTGTTGGCCAGCGTCTGCGCTTCCACGCCCTGCGTGGCGTCAACGACCAGAACCGCCCCCTCGCAGGCCGCCAGGCTCCGGCTGACTTCATAGGTAAAGTCCACGTGCCCGGGAGTGTCGATGAGGTTGAAGGTGTAAACCTTCCCGTCTTCAGCCGAGTAATTCAAGGTCACAGCCCGGGCCTTGATGGTGATCCCCCGCTCCCTCTCGAGATCCATGTCGTCGAGAAGCTGTTCTTCCATCTCCCTCGAAGCCACGGCACCCGTGCTCTCCAGAATGCGGTCGGAAAGCGTGGTTTTACCGTGGTCTATGTGGGCGATGATTGAGAAGTTTCGTATCAGTGAGGGGTCGGGCATGGTAGAGGCGCAGAGCTGGGCTGTGCGGCGCTTCATCTAACACGGATCGGATGAATTGTCATCCAGCGCGGGGGAACGGCGCGCAGGCATGTCCGGAAAATGACACTACGACTCCCGTGTCATCCGAAAGGAAGCGACGGATCTTTTCTACCTTCCCGGTTCCCAGAGCGCTGAAGGCACGATTCTCGTTGACGAGATCCTTCGGTCGCTCCGCTCCCTCAGGATGACCAGCGCTCCACATACCGAAGCGAAGCGGGAAATACATGTCTGTTCACGCCACCCGGAGCAGGATTTCCCGTCCCGAAAGCAGTGTCTACCGGACCCTTCGTCTGCCACGCTGCACACGGAAATGCTTTCCGCAGCGGTTGCATCGGTAGTCCTTGAATGACAGCTCCACTCCTGCCAGCAGCAGCGCCTCGGCGGTGGCAACCCCGAGCAGAATCCCATGCGAGAACGAGATTGCCACCGGCGCCAGCACCGCCAGCAGGACGACGAGCATCGTCCAGAAGACCCATCCCTGGGCCATGGAATCGCGGGCGCCGCAAACCGGGCATTTCTCTGCCTTGCTCATCGCCACCGCCGGTACCGTCTCCGGCCGCAACACGGCCTCGGCCATGGGAGCATCGTCGGTGGTCACATACAGATCGTGGGACTCTTCGGCCACAGCAGCGAGATGGCAGGGGACGCCGGCGCCCTCGAGCATTGCCCGGGCCACCTCGGCCTCGACGGATCCATTGAAACGGGCGACGATGACATCGTTCGATTCGGACACCGGATCCGGGCGGAAGGCCCGGCGTGCGCGGACTGGCTCGGTCACTGCCACGGCCCTACCTTACCACTCCTCCCCGCTCATTCCAGCCGCGTATTTCGTCACCTCGATGTAGTCGGAATCGGGCCCGAGCGCCTGAAGGGCTGCAGTGAAAAGTTGTGACGTCAAAGCCAGAATCGGAGCAGCGACGTGCTGTTCGTGAGCCATGGCCGATGCAATGCGAATGTCCTTGTCATGAAGGGCCAGCTTGAACACCAGCGGCCACTTGCCATCGACAATCCGTGAAGGAAGCAGACTCTCGGTGACGAACGATCGTCCGCTGCCGTTGTTGATGACCTCCAGGGCTCGGGCCGGCTCGATTCCGAACTTCCGGGCGGTTACGAGACACTCGGCAGCGAGCCAGAGATTCGCACCTAGCAGGACGTTGTTCAGAGCTTTGATGGCGTGACCGGTTCCGGTTTCACCGACGTGCACGATCTTCGTGGCGAAAGCGGCGATGAGGTCCCGTGCCATGGCGAAGTCCTGGTCGCTACCCCCGGCCATGACGGTCAGCGTCCCATTCTCAGCACCGGGAATCCCGCCGCTTACCGGAGCGTCGACAAAATGAATGCCTTTCGTCTCCAGCCGTCTGGCCGTGGCCCGGCTGGTGCCAGGATCCCCGCTGGTCATGTCGAGCCACAACAAACCCGCCCGGAGATCGGGCCAGAGCCTGTCGACCACCTCATCGACCTCCCGGCTCGTGGGCAGAATGGTGATGATCACCTCCGCTCCGGAGCATTCCGCGAGCGAAGACGCGGCGGTCGTACCAAATTCTGCGGCGTGTTTCTCCGCCACTGCGGCAGTGCGGTTCCAGACCACAACTTCGTGGTTCGAAACGAGATGACTGGCCATCGGATAGCCCATGGCTCCGAGACCGAGAAAAGCGATCTTCACGTGGAAACTCCTTTGGTGCAAGCTTATGCGAACGGGCGCGGTCAGGGAGAATCTTCTGTCATCATGAGCGGAGCAACGGCGCAGGCGCCGGTGTCACGGAAGATGACACGCCTACCAGGGCCTGTCATCCTGAAGCGTGGAGCGAAGGATCTCTTCTACCTTCCCGGTTGCCATCCGCGATAAAGGGCGCGATTCCCGTTGACGAGATCCTTCGGTGGCGTTGCTCCTCAGGATGACAACCCCTGCACAATTCTGAAAAAGTCGGGGCGTCGCTTCGCTCGTTCGGGATCATAAGCGCTGGCGGGCGCGCGGGTTGCACGTGACGTTCCTGACGCAACATCGTCCCACTGCCGCCAAAGTGCGGCCACAGGAGAACCCCATGAGTCATGATGACCTCGAAGAAACAACAGAAAGACGCCTCATCTCTCTATCCGAAATGTCGGATTTCAGAATCTCGAAAGGCGAACCCGACATCCGTGGCTGGGATGTGGTGACGTCCGACAACAAACGTATCGGCGAAGTGCACGAGCTGATCATCGACACCAGCGCCATGAAGGTTCGCTATCTGGACATCGAGGTCGATCCGAAAATTCTCGGAATCAAGAAGAGCAGCCATGTGCTCGTCCCCATCGCCGGCGCCAACCTCGATGACGACGACAATCGCGTCTACATTACCAGGCTGGCCAGCACCGACATCGTCTCCATTCCTGCCTACGATCATCGCCCCATTATTCGCGACTACGAGAGCCATCTCCTCGGACTTTTCGGATCCGAATCGGACGCTCCACAAACAGGCCAGAGCGAATCCCCGGCAGTGGCGGTGCCGCAGACAGCGGGAGATTTTTACGATGACGAGCGCTTCTCGGACCGGGGCTTCTGGGGGAACCGTCGCCGCGGCCGTGAGGAGTTGGGCTACATTGCACCCGCCGCGGACGTTGACGCGAACGACGAAACCGTGAAGCGCCGCTGACCACGCAGGCCAGTCCTCTCATTCCGCGGCCCGGTCACTTCTCCTTGAGTCGCCTCTCCAGGGCCTGCATGCGCTCCTCAAGGAGTTTGATTTTTTCTTCGTTCCTGGCGCAGTCGCGCAGTTCCTCAACATTGGTCTTCCACTCCGGGCTCTTGAAGAAGGTCTGCAGGGACTCGAAGGCGGCCTTGTTCTCAGGGTTCGAGTTCCAGTCACCGAGGCTGAAGACGCGCCCGTCGAAATTCTCGGGCATGGCGATCGCCGGCCAGGAATGTTCCTCGATAGTGGCGGTGAACTGTCGCGGTGCGCGATCACGAATGGCGTCGATCCGCATCACTTCGCCGGCCTTTTTCTTGCCCACCACCTTGCCGATATCTCCTCCGCTGTAGACGCTGTTGCCGTCGATCCCCGTGATCACATCGCCGGCCTGGAGGCCTGCTTTTGCCGCGGGCCCGTCAGGGCTGACGCGCGAAACCATCACTCCGGAATCCTTGGTTCCGAAGTGTTGGCGAAGTTCAGGGGTGAGATTCATGAGGTTGACGCCGAGGTAGCCGCGGACCAGGGACGTCGGGGAAACCACGGTGAAGCGCGGTGCCACGACGATGCGTTCCACCTTCTTCTCGTTCACGTCGTCGGACGAGGCTGCAACGGCGCAGACTGCCGTTGCCAGGAATATCACCGCCACTCCCATTCGAAACTTCATATTGATCTCCTTTTGATCATGAACGTCACACTCAGTATTCGTAGGTTGCGGCCCGCTGGGCGCTGCTGCTCTCCGCTGCTGTGAGATCGATGACAACATCGCGGTTGTCCACGCTCAGAGCAACGACACCGTTCCGCGGGGTGCTGCTCTTCAACTCCTCCAGCTCGCCGGCCAGAGCGGCGTGCTCCGCCCGAAGCCGATGCATCCTCACCTGATGACGATGCGCAACGATCCTGTTTGAAACTCCGCCAGCGAGGAGTATGGCTGCCAGGACAAACATCAATCCGGCCCGATTGTGCGACTGCCGGTGAGTGGCCCGGAGGACTGCCTGGCGGGTTACGGATTCCCCGAACTCCGGGGAGGCCGTCACTCGCGGTAAGGCCTCGAGAACTTCCTTCAGATCGATTTCAATCACCAATCCCTCCGTTCCAGTACTGCGCGAGCGCCGCGCGCAGGAGTTCCCGGCCACGGCTGATGCGGGACTTGATTGTGCCGCTGCGGCAGGCCAGCGCTTGGGCGATCTCCTCGTACGACCATCCTTCGATCTCGCGAAGGATGAGAGGAGCGCGATAGTGCAGGGGCAGCGCAGAGATGGCCGCCGTCACGATGCGTTGGGTTTCATCCTGTAAAAGCTCCGCGTCCGGCCGGCCGCCATTCACTTCCTCGGGCCGCCGAAAGATCTTCGTCAGCACTTCGCGGCGCCTGGCCAGCCTGTACTCGCTGCGCAGCAGATTCGTCGCCACCCGAAAGAGCAGCGGGGTGAGCGTGGCCCGGCCGAAGTACCGGCGACGGTGCTGATAGATTCGGACGAATGCTTCCTGCGCCAGCTCCTCGCCGTGTTCGCGCGAACCGCACATACGCGTCAGGTAATTCACCACGGCGTCTTTGGTCGAGGCCATGAAGGCCACGAACATGGCATGGTCGTCGACTTCCTCAACGATCAGCATCGGAACAGTGCTCGCCTCGATCACCATGCGCTCCTGGTGTGAGTTACTCCCGAATTCAGGAAAAGTTCCCACGAAGTGGGATCTCGTTTGCCGTCCAGGGCGACGGAGGCACCACCAGCAGTTCGGCCCGGTCTGAAAGGACGGATCAGCCTTCGCCGATTACGCGCGGGCCTCCTCCGCGTGGCACGCAAGGAACCGCCTGGACTAACTCGGGCCGGGCTCTGTTTGCACCCTGTGGGTTCGACGGCGAGCCGCGATCTCAAAGTCTTCAGGGTCGAAGATCGTGTGCAGACCGCCTTTCGTCGAAACGTGCGCGCCGATCAGGTCCTCAGGCATGGAAGAAGCGTCACCGGAATCGATTTCCACGAGGAACCGCGTGGATAAAGACGGAAATCTCAGCGGCAGGAGGCTCGCCGGAACCTACTTCACGATGTTGAAGAAAAGCCAGATCGTGAAGGCGATGTAACCAATCGCAACAATGGATATCGACACCCAGAAGGCGATCTTCTTCTGGCTGTTTTTCTCGTCCTGAGTGACCTCGACTTCCGCCGACTGGCGCCGGCTGCGCATCTTGCCAAAGGCGATATTCATCGGGTTGTCCCGGTGAAGGAAGGGGATGACCGGGCTGCGGCGATAGCCGATCTTCTGTCGTAGTCCGAGGATGGTTTCGTCGTTCGGAAGCCGGCGCATGCCCTGCTCGAGAATCTCCACCGCTTTCCTGCGGCTGCCAGCGGCGAGATAGACTTTCACAAAGTTCACGTAGTGGCTGGGCTGGTAGAACTGCACGTCGACGGCGCGCTGGCAGAGGCGGATGGCTGGTTTGTGCTTCTTCTCCAGCAGAGACAGGCAGACGCCGTAATGGGAGAGTCCGTCGGCCGGGCCTTCGGAAAGTTCAGTGTAAACGGTAGAGAGAAGCTCCATACCGGAGGTGTAATCCTCGCGCTCGACTGCCATGATCCCTTTCTTCAGCGTCCTATCGAGACCGAGCCCTTCGTTCTCGCTCAAACATTGCTCCTTTCTGATTCATGGACAGGGACCAAACCCAGAAATAATGGCAGATGGTTTTAGTATACCTGTCTGGCGCGGCCGGGCGACGCTGGCTGCCGGGCCCATGTCCTTGCGCCCCGAAGCACGTCAGAAATTAGTACTGAACATGCGCTGCGTACCAACAGCGAAAAGGAGAACGAGTGACGCCAATCGAGATCGCTACAGAAGCAGCGCACGCCGGAGCAACGGTCCTTCTCGACCACTGGGAGAATCTCACCCGCGAGGATGCCTTGCTCAAAGGACGGAACGATTGGGTTTCGCGCGCCGACCGGGAGAGCGAACTGGCGATCATCGCGGCCATCCGCAACCATTGCCCGGACGATTCGTTCCTCGGAGAAGAGGGCGGAACGATCCACAGTGTGAATCCCGGCTCGCCGCGAACCTGGGTGATTGATCCGCTCGACGGCACGTCCAACTACCTGCAGCATTTTCCTTTCTGGTCCATTTCCATTGCCTTGCGCGAGGGAGAGGAAACCGTCGCTGGCCTGGTTTACGAACCACTGCGTTCCCAATTTTTCTCAGCCGAGCTTGGCGCGGGGGCCTTCCGCAATGGGCTCCCCATGCGCGTTTCCGGACATGACGGCCTTGATGGATCGTTTCTGGCCACGGGATTCCCGTTCCGCGCTCAGAAACAGGTTCACACCTATGTGCGGATCTTCGAAGAAGTGATCCGGCAAGCCAAAGGGGTACGACGGGCCGGCTCGGCAGCCCTGGATCTTGCCTACACCGCCGCGGGGGTGTTCGACGGGTTTTTCGAGCTGCATCTCGCTCCCTGGGACGTCGCCGCCGGTGCGCTTCTGGTCCGGGAAGCGGGGGGAGTCGTTTCCGATTTCTCAGGCGGGGATCTCTTCTGGGAGCAGGGCAATATCGTTGGAGCAACGCCAGGAATTCATGCGGAGCTGATGAAAGTCGTCAACCGCTATACGAACGAGGCGAACCTGTCGCGATGACGATCACCCGAGGACTTTCCTGAGAAGCAACCTGCGGCCGCTTCCCCGATCGTTTTATAGCGGCGAGACCGTTCTCATCGCCCGTGCGCTTCTGGGCTGTCTGCTCTGCCGGCGCCTGGATGGCCGCCTCCTCGTAACGCGCATCGTGGAAACCGAGGCTTACCTCGGAGCAAACGACCCGGCCAGCCACGCCCGGGGAGGACATCGCAGCCGGCGGAATGAGTCCATGTATCGTTCTGGCGGTCACGCCTATGTCTACTTCACGTACGGAATGCACTACTGCATGAACGTCGTCACTCAGGAAAGCGATGTTGCTGAAGCCGTGCTCCTGAGAGCCGCCGAGCCGGTCGAGGGAATCGAGATGATGCGGATCAGGCGACCCAAAGCTCTCCGTGACCGGGACCTGACGAACGGCCCGGGGAAACTCTGCATGGCCATGGGAATCGATCGCTCGCTCGACGGAAATCCGCTCGATTCGCGTGACCTGTTCATCACCGGACGTCAAAACCCCGTTTCCGAATCCGACATCGCCGTGAGCGCGCGGGTGGGCGTGGACTATGCGGGAGAAGCGACACACTGGCCGCTGCGTTTCTTTCTCCGGGGAAATGAGTACGTTTCGCGGAAACGATGAGCCCCGTCGGGCCATGTCAGGTCTGCTCCCGAGCGAAATAGATCCGATGCCTGCACGATTTCGTATGCCTGACGTGAATTCGACCGCAACCAATGCTCGCAGCGGCAGAGCCTACCTCGTTCTCGTTGCCCTTCTGTTCGCCGCGCTTCCGGCGTTCGCTCATGACTTCTGGATCGAGCCCTCGACGTTCACTCCGGAGGTTGGGCAGCCACTGATGCTGCGCCTTCGCGTCGGTCAGAACTACATGGGCGACCCGGTGGCCCGCGACCCGAAGCTGCTCGAAAAGTTCATTCAGGTAGACAGCAAAGGGACTCATGAGGTTGCCGGACTGGACGGGCGCGATCCGGCCGGAATCGGGCGGATCACGGTTCCCGGACTGGCTCTGATCGGATACCGAAGCAGGACGAGTCCGCTCAGCCTTCCCGCTGAGAAGTTCGAGCAGTACCTCCGCGATGAAGGCCTCGAGAAAATCATCGGAGCACGCCTCCGCACCGGCCAGCAGAATGCGGACAGTCACGAAGTCTTCTCACGGTGCTCAAAGGCCCTCGTACTGGCCGGTCCGGCAACGAAGAACGACATGATCTATAAAGCCGTTCTTGGATTCACTCTGGAACTAATCCCCCAGAAAAATCCCTACCTGCTCAGCAGGAAGGAAGCGCTTCCCGTGACACTGTTGTACCAGGGCAAACCGTTGGAGGGAGCGCTGGTTGTAGCCATCAATCAGCAGGCGCCGACAAACAGGATTTCTGCACGAACCGATCGCAAAGGCCACGTCTCAATGACTCTTCCCATGGACGGCAACTGGCAGATCAAGTCAGTGCACATGATTCCAGCTCAACCTGGCACGGGCGCGCAGTGGGAAAGCCTCTGGGCATCTCTGACCTTCAACCTGCATCGATCCCCATGAGCGCCGGGCGTACTCTTCCGGCGGCTCGGGCGACCCTTTCCGCCTCGCTCCTGCTGCTGTCGATCGCCGCTCCGCTTTCTGCTCACGAGATCGGAACCATCCGTGTCCGGGCCGAGTTTCAGAAGGGCGGCACCTACAGCATTTCCATGGTTGCCGATCCGGAAACGCTGCTGCCGCGATTGGAACTGGCTGCCAATCAGCCGCTCTCGGGGTCGCATCCGGCGCCGGTAAATCAGCAGAAGATCGAAGCTCTGCAGCAGACTTTTCTCGACCACGTGACGATCAGGTTCAACGGCGTCCAGGTAACCCCGAAGTTCCAGTATGCCCCGCTGCTCAATGGAGCGGCTTACTCCACGAGCGGCCAGGCAGCGACGATCCGGTTGACGGGCGATGTTCCCAGGAAGGCCACGTCCTTCACCTGGTCCTACTCGCTGATCTACAGCACATACGCGCTGCTCACGCGACAGCCGGGTCAGTCGGAGCCAGCCCAACAGTGGCTGGAAGGGGAGCAGGAGAGCAAACCGGTTCTACTGAACAAGGCCTCCGTTCCACCGACACGGCTGCAGGTGGCCCGCCAGTACCTTGTGCTGGGATATACGCATATCGTCCCCAAGGGTCTGGACCACATTCTGTTTGTCCTTGGCATCTTCCTACTGAACACGCGCATCCGATCGATTCTGGCGCAGGTAACTGCATTCACCGTGGCTCACTCGATCACGCTGGGGCTGACGATCTACGGCGTAGTTTCGCTGTCTCCGCGAATCGTAGAACCGCTGATCGCGCTGTCGATCGCCTATGTGGCCATCGAGAATCTGACGACCTCGGAACTGAAACCGTGGCGCATCGCCATCGTGTTCGTTTTCGGACTTCTCCACGGCATGGGCTTCGCCGGAGTTCTCAGAGATCTCGGCCTGCCCCGATCCGAGTTTCTCACTGCGCTGGTCACTTTCAACATCGGCGTCGAAGCGGGCCAGCTGAGCGTCATCGCCGTTGCTTCGCTGCTTGTGGCCCGCTGGTTCAACGACCGGGTCTGGTACCGCAGGCACATCGTCATTCCCGCCTCGCTGGTGATTGCCATCACCGGCCTTTACTGGACAGTGACCCGCATCGTCGGCGCCTGAATGGCGTTCACGGCTTCGCGGTTTTCAACGGTCCTTCCGCGGGTTGCCGCTTCTACTTGAAGATCGACATCACCCTCGCCAGCGGTCCCTGCGAGTGGTGTTTCAGAATCTCCTCCATTTCACTCTCGTCCAGCCAGGTTCCGCCGCAGGAAACACAGCGGTCGATCTTCACGTCTTCCAGTTCGAACTCGTGAAGATCCATTCCGCACTTCGGACACTTCATGTAGTGCGTTTCCCTGAGCTGTTTCCGTTCCTCGTCCGCCATACGCGCCAGACGCTCCGATTCCCATTGTTTCTTCTTCTCCAGATCCCGCCGGACGAAATACTCGTCTTCGTTCTTGCTTGGTTTCTCAGGGTTCATCGTTCGCTCCTTCCGCTGACTGTGCTGTGCCGTTCTGTTCTCAGCGGCATTCTATCCAATGACACGACGATCCCATCGCGGTCATGCCGAGCGTGAAAACGTCGCAAACAGCCAGGGATGCGGGAATGACACGATTACCATGGCCTGTCATCCTGAAGCGTCGAGCGAAGGATCTCTTCTATCTTCCCCGCTGCCATTAATCGAACGGCACCATTCCCGTTGAAGAGAGATCCTTCGGTCGCAGCGCTCCCTCAAGGATGACAAGCTCCCCACAGCCCGCAAGAATACCGGGCGTGTTCCCGTCTCAGGAAACCGGTCATCCCGAGCGTCAGCCGAGGAGCGACGCAGGCAGGTTCAGACCCCGAACAGCTGGTTCCACGCGATCGCCGCCATCTTCCCTACCGAAGGCTGATACGCACTCCGGCACTGGCCCTTCTCCGCGCCGCCGGAAATCCCACGACTTCCTCGTAGCGGGCATCGCCGACGTTTTCCACACGCAGGTAGGGCCGCAGGATTCCGGTATGGTACTGAATCGTGAGATCGCCTACGGTATAAGGAGAATTGACAACGGTGCCAAAGGGAGCGAGGGCGGCGAAATCGGTCCGCCTGCCGTTGTGCTGCAACGAAAGAACCGCGCTCCAGGGGTCGTCGCCGTAGTTGAAGGCCAGAGACCCGGAATTCCGAGGCCGGCGCAACAGCGGGGAATCGGTCGCCTCTTCACGCGTGCGGAGCAGGGTGTAACTCAGCGCTGCGGAGAAGGGGCCGCGAATCGGGCCCTGGACGCTGACTTCCAATCCTCGTGACGTAGCGGCTCCGATGTTCGCTGTCGTCCCCGTTTGAGGATTGAAGGTAATCAGGTCTGTGAAGTGATTGTCGAAGGCGCTCACGGAGAAGAGCCCGTTCTGGCTGAAAAAGTGGTCATAGCCGACTTCAGCGCTGCTGCCTTTCTCCGGTTGCAGGTTTTCATTTCCGAAGAACGGATAGTAAAGCTCACCGACGGATGGAGCCCGGAACGAGCGGCCCCAGGCGGCCCGAATCTTTTCTGATCCGCTCACCCAGGCGGCCGCCACACGAGGCGAGAGCTGGCTGCCGAACGTGTCGAAATCATCCCAGCGCAACCCTGCGGAAATTTCGATCGTGCTACCTGCCGAGAGCCGGACGGCACCTCGGTCTTCCGCGAACAGCGACCGGCTGGTGCGGCGGTTGTCGTCCAGGTTCGTTCCATAGCTGCTCACATCCCGGACGCGCGCATTCTCGTACTCTCCGCCGACGGTGATGCTGCCCGCCGCGGTGCGTAGCGTCATCGCCGCCCGTGCCCGATCCGTCGTCGATTGCGTTGAGCTCTCGGTCAGAAAGTACGGATCGTCGGGATCGGAGAACTCATCGTCTCGCGCAGCGCGAGAGACGGTTACGTCGTAATCGATTCCCGTTCGCCGCAGGTGAAGAGGCAGAGCCAGTTGCAGTTCGTTTCCGTTCTGACGGCGGAAAGGACTGGCCACGATTGCGCTTCCCGCTCCGTTGGCGATGAAAGGAATGCCGAGGTCGTAGGAGGTATAGCGTCCCTCCAGGCCTACCGTGAATTCGGGACTTTGCTTCCAGGTGAAACCACCGAGGGCAGTCGTTTGAGAGAAATCGTCGTTCGCTGCAAACCCGTCGTCGTTGCGGCGCTCCAGCGCGGCGTTCGTTGCGAAGTGATCGCCCGAGAACGCCCCGGACGCGGCGCCGTTGAAAAATCCATTCTGGCCGCCTTCCAGATCGAGCGCTCCATAGGTACGGCCGCCGGTGAGGACATTCACGACCCCGGTCATGGCCTCCGATCCGTACAGTGCGGAGAACGGGCCCCGGGCAACTTCGATCTGCTGAACGCCTGCTGTAGAGAACCTTCCCCAGTCATATCCGGAGAAGTAGGGGTTGTTCAATTCGATGCCATTCCAGAGGACGAGCGTCTGCGTGGAGTTTCCGCCTCTGGTGAAGAGCGAGGCCACTTTTCCCGGTGTTCCTGATCGGGCCACGACCAGTCCCGGTACGTCCCGAAGCACGTCAGCAACATCGCGAGCCTCCCGTTTCTCAATCTGAGCACGGGTGATGACCGTGACCGATGAGGGGGTGCTCTCGATGGACTCCGGCAGGGTCGATGCGGTAACGACGATTTCTTCGCCAATCGGCGTAGGTGACGGCGAGGGAACTTGCGGCGCCTGAGCCAGGAGCGGAGAGGTGAGGACAGCCAGCAAAGAGACGATGGCGGGGTGCAAACCGAACTGCATGAGACGACTCCTTTCGCTTCCCTCCGAAGCGGTCGATGGGGCGAGGAGTCATCGAGCACTCCTCACACCCCGGAGGAACTGTAGATTCGAAGCGGTCGGTCTCCTGGCTTCCGAGTCGTCCTTCTCGCACTCCCTTCCCGCTTTCACAGTGGGGGCCGCATGGCCGTTGCGCGAGTCGTCGTCGGTTACAGTGGCGGGGGCCGCGTCGGTGTCTCACCGACTTCCCTTGAGCGCGTTCTGAGCGCTCACCGTTCCGAAAAGTTGATAAAGAACTGCGGGCGATTGTAGCAGGTCGCTCAGAGACGGAAGTGAAACTTGAGTGCCGTCTTCGTTGACAGTGACGTGCTCATCCGCTTAACCTCGCTTGAGCGATGGTCCTTTTCAATTACGCCACGAAAGAGATCACCGCAAAGGTCGTCTATTACGGTCCCGGTCTCTGTGGAAAAACCACTAATCTCCAGTTCATCTACGAGTCACTCCCCAGCTCCAGCCGCAGCAAGATGCTCTCGTTGGCCACCGAGACCGATCGCACTCTCTTCTTTGATTTTCTGCCGATCGAACTCGGTCGCATTCGCGGAATGCGTACGCGCCTGCAGCTCTACACCGTTCCCGGCCAGGTCTTCTACAACTCCACCCGACAGCTTGTTCTGAGAGGTGCCGACGGCGTCGTTTTCGTCGCCGACAGCCAGCAGTCAGCGCTCGACGCCAACCGCGAGAGTCTCCTCAACCTGGAAGAGAACCTGAAAAAGCAGAGCATCCGTATCGCCGAAATCCCCCTGGTCATTCAGTACAACAAACGCGACCTTCCCAGTGCGCTTCCCGTCCCGGTTCTCGAGGCGGAGTTGAATCACTTCGGGTTTCCTTCGTTCGAATCCATCGCCACGACGGGATCGGGAATCGAGGAAACGCTGAACGGCATCTCGCGAACCGTTCTCGAGAACCTCATCCAACGGTACGGCCTTGATGACGGAGAGCCGATGCAACGCGACGTGCTCGGCCCTGCATCGGCACCCTCGTCTCCCGAAGAATCCCTCTGGGTCGAGCAGGCCGTACCCGATCCCACAGAGTCTGCAATACCCATCGAGGTTCCGGCGCAGGTGCGCAGCGCACTGCCCGAACCGGCGTCCGCATTCGACGGCCCCTCCATCATCGATTCACCGCAATCGGACTCGCTGAATTTCGACGACACCCCCGATCTGGACGACATTCCGGAGACAGCGGTCGATCTCGAATGGGAGGAAGTCGATGGACCGATGACCGCCAGAGCTCTTGAATCTTCCCTTCCCGACCCGGCTCCACCTCCTCCTCCACCGGCAGGAAACGTTGCCGTGGCAATGCCTGATCGATCCGCGGAAAGTCTGGTGAAGGAAGTGACGCTTCCGCTGAACCTGACCCTGGATGAGATCCAGCGTTTCCGCAAGCTGAAGATCCGGATCACCCTGGACGTCAACCTCCTGAAGTGATTTCACGCTCCGCCGGTGCCATCGGTATGTGCGCGGACCGAAATTCTTCCTGAGGCCCCCGCGTTGCCGCACTCTCCGGAGGAGTGGTCGAGTGGTTTAAGGCAGCGGTCTTGAAAACCGCCGTACCGGGAACGGTACCGTGGGTTCGAATCCCACCTCCTCCGCCAGCAAAAACTGCCGCGAACGATATCCGCTTCCGGGTAGAATAAGCGCCTGCGCAACCGCGTTGCGCAGTCCGATCAGCCAGAAGTTCGTCCTCCGGAGAGATGGGAGAGTGGCTTAATCCAACGGTTTGCTAAACCGTCGTACTGGGAAACCGGTACCGAGGGTTCGAATCCCTCTCTCTCCGCCACTTCTGCCCCTCTGAAAGGCCGCGGGCGATCGCCTCCCCGCGATGTAATCCCGACTTTCATTCTGGAGCGAGGGAACGGCGCCGGTGTCGCTTGAATGACACGACGATCCAATCGCGGTCATTCCGAGCGCGCTTCATCAGCGATCATGCCATCCCGATCCAGCGCAGCGAGGAGGGATCTCCGGCTCGTGCAAGCCGGTCGTCGTTTCACGGCGGGGAGATCCCTCGCTTCGCTTCGGGAACGCGCCGTGGTAGCCGTGCCAATTCCGCCACAACCCTTGCTCCATTCTCTGCACTGGGATGACACGATCGAGGACGTGCCGAATCCGCTCCGGCACCAGCCTTCGGGATCGTGACAAGCTCGGGAACTCTTATTGTTGATTCGGGCACACATGTTGCTCGATAGAGAGCTGTTGAGCCAGGGAAGCCAGCTCGCACCGATAAGCAGATTCACCCAAAGGAGGGATCCCGGTCATGGGAAACACCAGCAATCGAGGCTTTGCATCGATGGACCCATCACGACAGAAAGAGATCGCCAGCAAGGGCGGTCGGGCAGCACACGCCAAAGGTACCGCCCACCAGTTCACTCCGGATGAAGCTCGCGAAGCCGGTCGCAAGGGCGGACAGACCGTCAGCCGCAACCGCGATCACATGGCGGCCATCGGTCGTGAAGGCGGCCATAGCCGTGGGCGAAATCGCGAGAACCGCGAGAAGAACGAGAATGCGCAGGTCGAACCGATTTTCCAGGAAATTCGCGAGTTCGAGCGAAACTGATCCCGCTCTGCGAGGGCTGATTGACGTCCGCCGCCGTGCAGGGCGAAATCCGGTGACAACTGCATCGTCGCTGTCCTGCCACGGCGTTCGGATAGCTCCCGGCGGGAGCATCCTGCCCTGTCCCACTTCCTTTATCCGCTGAACACTCCCTGATTGAGAACACAAAAATCGCGGTGGTCAGTGTCCATCCCGCCCTGATGTGGCCACGGCCACGCCTCCGACGATTACCGCTGCGGCAGCAGCGATCCAGCCGCGGTGACGATTGGCCCAGAAATTCAGACTCGCTGGCTGAGCTTTCGAGTCGAATGTCCCATGGGCACCATGATCCCCAGGGATCGGCTCGTACAGATTGTCGGGCCTGGCCGGGTCTTCCGGTTCATCCGTCTGCTGTGCCTCGTATCCGGTTTTCCCGAGGTAGTAATCAGCCAGACCTGGAACGACGTTGTTTCCCCATACAGCTTTCACAGTGGGCCAGCCGACGTTGACTTCACGCCGATCGTGATGCGCGGCCCAGTAAATAGCGCGGGCGGCTACCTCAGGCTGAAAGATCGGCGGAACAGGCTGGGCCTTGTTGGGAAGTTTGCTACGAACCCAACCGAACTGCGGCGTGTTCAACGCCGGCATCTGCACCATGGTCAGCTTCACGTTGCTTCCGTCGTGGATCAGCTCCGAGTGCAGGGAATCGGTGAACCCCTGAATTGCATGTTTGGCCGCGCAGTACGCCGCCTGGAGCGGGATGCCGCGGTACGCCAGCGCGGAACCGACCTCCACGATCCTGCCCACATCACGCGGCAGCATGCGCTTCAGCGCCGCCAACGTACCGTACACCACGCCCAGATAGGTAACCTCGGTTACCCGTTTGAACTCGTCGGGGGTGGTCAGTCTGACCGGGGCAAACACAGAAGCCATGGCGTTGTTGATCCAGATGTCGATGGGGCCGAACTCTTCCTCAATGATGCGGGCTGCGTTTTCAACCGCATCGGCATCGGCCACGTCGGCGACAACGATCACAGCCTTCCCACCGAGATACTCCGCCTCCCTCTTTGCCGCCTCGAGCCCATCGATTCCCCTGGCGATCAGTCCGATGTGAGCGCCTCGCCTGGCGAACTCGCGTACGGTGGCCCGCCCCACGCCAGCGGAAGCTCCGGTGATCACTACAACCTCGGGCCGGCCAGCCGGTTCGTGGCCGGGTTCGACATCATATTCGGGCATGGACTCTGCTCCTGAATGGTTAATTCTGTGATTATATGATTGTGTTAATTACAACCTATTTTGGATAGATCTAATATTACATAAGTAAGGATCCTAAACAGCTGCGATGCACGAGCGGGAGATCTCTCACCGCTCGCCTCAGAATTTGCACAAAGCTGGCCAGCGCGCCCGAGCACCCTCCGGGTCCAGCCATCTTTTCCTTCTCACTTTGCCCGGCCGCAGCGTAGCCTTCACTCATGAAAGAGCTGCTCGACTATTTCCAGCGCTACGGCGAAGGATTCGTTTTCGTGAACGTGCTCCTCGAACAGCTCGGCCTTCCCGTTCCCGCGCTGCCATCGATCGCCGTTGCCGGCGCCCTCGCAGGCAACGGACAGCTCTCGGGAACTTTCGTTCTCCTCGCCGCCGTGATCGCGTCGGTGCTGGCGGATTCCGTCTGGTTCTTCCTGGGGATGAGTCGCGGTTTCGGCGTGTTGAAGACCCTCTGCCGGATCTCGCTCTCACCGGATTCGTGCGTCCGGCAGACGGAAGCTTTTTTTATCCGCTACGGTAATGCTTCGCTCATCTTCGCCAAGTTCATCCCGGGATTTTCGACCGTGGCTCCGCCGATGTCCGGCGCGACCGGCGTTCGCTTCGGCACATTTCTGCTCTACGACGGGATCGGATCGCTGCTCTGGGCCGGAGCAGGGCTGTTCGTTGGATTCCTTTTCCGCAACGTCATCGATCGGCTCCTGGAGCGGTTGGAAGACCTCGGCTTCTGGGCTCTGATTCTTCTGGGCTGCGCACTCGGCCTGTTCATCCTCATCAAGTGGTATCAGCGCCGGCGCTTCTTCCGCGTCCTGCGTATGGCCCGGGTGACTGCCGGAGAACTTCAAGCCATGATCGAAGGGGGCCAGGAGCCACTCATTCTCGACGTTCGCACAGGACGGATGGGCGATACCGTACGCATTCCCGGTGCACGAAAAATCCATACCGACGAGATTGAGAGCATTCTCGACGAGCTGCCGGTAAACCGCGACATCATCCTCTACTGCACGTGACCGAACGAAGCCTCAGCGGCCCGTGTGGCTCGCATGCTTATGGACAGAGGCCTGGTGAGGGTGCGGCCGCTGCTTGGCGGCTTTGATGCCTGGAGGCGTGCAGGCTACCCGGTCGAGGGCAACTGAAACGGCGGTCATCGTTCACCACCGCTGCGCAGGTAGCTCTCCAGTTCCTCGCCCCGGCGGGCTCTGGCGCGGGCGTTATCGAGCGAGATCACACCGTTCGAAACGAGCCTGGCCAGGGAGTCCTCGAGAGAGATCATTCCCTGTCGGCGTCCGAGGGTCAGTTCCTGGACGAGATTCTGTGGTTTCTCGTTACGGATGTGACTGCGCACAGCCTGGTTGGCGATGAGCACCTCCACGGCCGGCACCCTTCCCGTGCCGTCGGACCTCGGGACCAGTTGCTGGCAGATGACCGCATTTAGACTGAGTGCGAGCTGATGACGGATCTGGCCCTGCTGAACGGGCGGAAAGACATCGATGATGC
>JBDTRY010000033.1:0-26365 GCA_039931435.1 Acidobacteriota bacterium
CTTTGGTTTCGCTTCAGGCATGCGGGCTCCAGGCGGGCGAAGTTTATAACACCGGGGAAAATGTTGGGATGGACGATGCGCGAGAAAGCTCCGGGAGACTCGGAGCGATTTCGTTGAACCCAGCCGGAGATCCCTCCTCGCTTCGCTCGTGAGGCTGTGTCAAAACCAGGGGAACCTCAGAGAAGCACGAACTCGTAGGGCCGCAGCGCCGGTTGTGATTTCAAGATACTTTTGACACAGTCTCTCGTTCGGGATGACACCCATTGAGCCGGGTTGGAATCGACGTCACAGCCGCGCGAGGCCGCTCTACCAGTGGAAAGGGGCGCCGTGGCGCCCCTTTTTTACTTGATCTGTGCCGCCACTTCGGCGGCAAAATCCTCGATCTTCGGCTGAATGCCTTCACCCAGTTTGTAGCGGGCAAAGCGGCGGATCTCCAGTTTCGTGTCGGAATCCGTTGCCACTTTCTGGAGGTACTGGCTCACGGTGAGCTTGTCGTCCTTGACGTAAGCCTGCTCCCCGAGGACTGTTTCCCCGAAGAACTTGTCGATCTTGCCCTTGACGATCTTATCGACCACAGCTTCCGGTTTGCCGGACTTCAGCGCCTGGTCCCGCGCTACTTCTCGCTCGGTTTCCAGATCGCGGGCAGTGACCTCTTCGCGGCTGACGAAGCGTGGCTCTGCGGCGGCGATGTGCATGGCGATCTCGCGGGCGATGGTTTCCACCTGCGGCTTGCCAGCGGCGTTTTCAGCGCCGATCTCGACGAGGACGCCGATCTTTCCGCCGGCGTGGACGTAGGAGGCCAGAAGCCCATGATCTCCGGCGCGGTAGCTGACGAAGCGGCGGATGGCGATGTTTTCCCCTACCGTGGCGATGCGGCCGGAAAGCGCCTGTTCGACGGTGTGATCGTCGGGATCGTTCGGGAACTTCTGGCGCATCAGACTCTCCACGTCCTTGACCCCGCTGGAGAGAATGAGATTGCCGATGGTATCGACGAACTTCTTGAACTCGTCGGTCTTGGCTACGAAATCCGTTTCGCAGTTGACCTCGACCAGGACGCCGGTGGATGCGGAGATGTAGGTGACCACAAGCCCTTCGGACGTGATCCGTCCCGCCTTCTTTCCGGCGGCGGCCAGACCCTTCTTACGAAGCACCTTCACCGCTTCGTCGAAGTCACCGTTCGCTTCCGTCAGCGCGGACTTGCAGTTCATCATTCCTGCTCCGGTACGTTCCCGAAGCTCTTTGACCTGAGCTGCTGAAATCTGAGCCATTGTCGTTTCTCCAATCATGGCGGGAGCACGGCCGTACGAGCCGGTAGTGCTCCGCCGCTGCAATGCGTGAATCGAGAACGAGCCTCGACTCACCGATCAGGATGCATAGATAGACAGCGCGGGTCGCTGTCGTGATGCGAGAGAAATCACGGCCCGCCCCCGAAGGGCGGACCGGAAATCAGGAATCAGCCGGAATTCAGGAGGCTGTGGAAGCTTCGACTGCCTCGGCTTGCGCCGGTTCGCTGCTCACAGGTGGCTCAATGCCGCTCTCAAGGTCTTCCTTGTCCTCGACACCCATGTACCGCTCCTCGGCGATTGAGTAGCCTTCCAGCACCGAGTCGGCGATCTTCTGAGTGAAGAGGCGGATGGCGCGGATGGCGTCGTCATTGCCGGGGATGACGTGGTCGATGGGATCGGGATCGCAGTTCGTATCCACGATGGAAACCACCGGGATTCCGAGCTTCTTCGCCTCCATGATGGCGATGTATTCCTTCTTCGGATCGATGATAAAGAGGGCGTCGGGAAGGGAGTCCATCTCGCGAATGCCGACGAGATTCTTATGGAGCTTGTCGCGTTCCCGTTCGATCGAGGCGCGCTCTTTCTTGGAGAGCTCTTTTTCCGCATCGTTCAGAACCAGTTCCAGTTCCTTCAGTCTTTCGATCGATTTCCGCACCGTGGTGAAGTTCGTGAGAGTGCCACCCAGCCATCGGTTGTTGACGTAGAACATGCCGCAACGGTTGGCCTCTTCGAGAATTGCGTCCTGCGCCTGACGCTTGGTGCCGACAAAAAGAATTCGTTTGCCCTGTGAAGCCAGCTCAGTAATGAAACTGGAAGCTTCCTTGAAGAGCTTAAGCGTCTTCTGCAGGTCAATGATGTAGATACCGTTGCGCTTGCCGAAAATGTACTTTTTCATTTTCGGATTCCAGCGCTTGGTCTGATGACCGAAGTGAACGCCAGCTTCCAGAAGCTCTTTCATCGTAATGGATACCGCCAAGCTGATCCTCCTAACCGGATTGTTCGCAGGGGCAGCCCAACGGACTGACACCCTTGTAACGCTCGCCTCAACGAGCGGAGTCAAGCGCAGTGAACTACCTGCGCTTCAATAAAAAGGACAGGAGCAACGCTCCTGTCCCCACAAACTTATGTCCAACGAATGAAAAGCCAAGCCATGGGACCGCCAGGACCTAGCGTTTGGAGAACTGGAAGCGCGCCCGGGCGCCCTTCTGTCCGTACTTCTTCCGTTCTTTCATGCGCGGGTCGCGGGTGAGCAGGCCGGCCTTCTTCAACCGCTTGCGCAGCTCCACGTTGTAGACCAGCAGCGCGCGCGAGATTCCATGACGGATGGCACCAGCCTGTCCGCTGGGTCCGCCACCGTCCACGGTGACAACGATGTCAAAGCGATCGACGGTCTCCGTGTTGGCGAAGGGCTGCTTGATGATCATCTTCAGCACTTCGTTGGGGAAATAGTCATCGAACTCGCGTCCATTGATCTTGATCAGCCCACTGCCCTGGCGCAGATGGACCCGCGCCGTCGACGTTTTTCTTCTTCCGGTTCCGTAATATTCAACCAAAGCCAAAATCGCCTCCGTGCCTTAACCCTGCAGCTCGAGGGACTCGGGCTGCTGCGCCTCATGCGGATGCTGTGTTCCGCGATAGACCTTAAGTTTCTTGAGCATCTTCCGTCCGAGTTTGCTCTTGGGAAGCATTCCCCAGACCGCTTCCTCGATCATCGACTCCGGTTTTTCAACACGGACGAAACGGGCCGCGCGCTCAGTCAGCCCACCCGGGTATCCGGAGTGCTTCCGATAAAGCTTGTCCGTTTCCTTCTTCCCCGTCAGTACAACCTTCTCGGCGTTGATGACGATCACATGATCGCCCGTGTCGAGAAATGGTGTGTACGTCGGTTTGGCCTTGCCGGAAATAATGTTGGCAATGCGTGTGGACAGACGACCCAGAACCTGGCCCTCGGCGTCGATGACGAACCACCTCGGCTTGATGTCTCCCTCTTTCGGGAAATACGTACGCATGACTCTCCTGACTGCTACGGAACTATTGGAGCGCGGCCCGAAAGGGACGCGATACGGCCACAGACACGGGGTGCGTCTGCGCTCTCCAGGATCTTTTCAAATCTTCGGAAGATTCTGGCCGGTGACCATTCACGGCCGGCGGACAGCAACAACCTTCGAAAGAACACAAACCCGCCACGCCCTCGACGAGGGGGTGAAATGGTAACGGTCCGAACAGAAGGAGTCAATCAGTTCATTCCCGCGGGACCCCGCTCGGTGGGTTCCCTCTTACAAGCGGGGGAAGGGCGGGGGGCGCTGAACCAGAGTGAAGAAACTATGAGCGCCGTCATCCCGAGCGGTGAGCGAGGGACCCCAGTGGACGGGGGGCACGATCCCTGGGGCGCTTACCACCCACCCCTCTGGGGCCCCTCGCTCCCGCTCGGGGTGACGCGTTTGCAAGGCATCGCGGGGGCGCTGAAAGAGAGAAGAAACACTATAGCCGGCTGTCATCCTGAGCGTCGAGCGAAGGATCTCCTCCACCTTCCCTCTTGCCAGCTAATTCCTCGTTGAAGAGATCCTTCGCTCGCTGCGCACCCTCAAGATGACAAGCGCCCCATGTTAGTTTCTAACAACCCGGGGGGACGGCGCAGGCGCTGCCACCTCATCTCCAGGCCGCACGGCCGGAGCGATTATGATTAGCTCGCCCGAGCGCTCGCTATGACAGCAACCATCATCGACGGAAAGGCGGTAGCCGCCCGGCTGGAGGGCGAGTTGCGCGGTCAGATCGCCGCACTTTCCGCCCGGGGAATCCGTCCGGGGCTCGTCGCCGTCCGGGTGGGAAATGACCCGGCGTCCGAGGTTTACGTTCGCAGCAAGGCCAGAAAAGCGGAAGAGCTGGGGCTGAACGGCACTCAGGAGCATTACCCCGACTCCATCTCCCAGGATGACCTGCTGGCCATTGTCCAACGGCTGAACTCCGATCCAGACGTGGACGGCATTCTCGTGCAGCTTCCTCTGCCCTCCCGGATCAACGCCGACCTCATCATCGAATCGATCGATCCCGCCAAAGACGTAGACGGGTTTCATCCGATCAGCGTTGGACGCCTTCACCTCGGACGGAAAACGCTCATTCCCTGTACTCCCGCGGGCGTGATCAGGCTCATCGAGTCCACGGGCACGGCCATTCGTGGCAGCAACGCCGTGGTTATCGGCCGCAGCCAGATCGTGGGCAGGCCCGTCGCCGCTCTGCTCCTGCAGCGCGACGCCACTGTGACTATTACTCACTCTGGCACGAAGGATCTCGCTGCCATCTGCCGCAACGCGGACATTATCGTGGCGGCGGTGGGACGGCCCATGTTCGTCACGGCGGACATGATCAAGCCCGGTGCGGTTGTCATCGACGTCGGTATCAACCGCATCGATGGCTCCTCTCCGGCTGCAGCGCGAATCGATCCCGATTCTCGAAAAGGCCGCGCGCTGGAGGAGAAGGGGTCGGTGATCGTCGGCGACGTCGATTTCGAGCCCGCCCGGGAGGTGGCCTCGTGGATCACCCCCGTGCCCGGCGGAGTGGGCCCGATGACCATCGTCATGCTCATGAAAAACACGGTCGAGGCAGCGACGGAGCGCCGTCGATGATCCTCAGAGTCGGGCTGACCGGCGGAATCGCTTCAGGCAAGTCGACCGTGCTACAAACCTTCGGGGGCCTCGGCTGTCTGGTGATCGACGCAGACGCGGTCGTCCGCAATCTTTATCGCCAGGGCGAGCCGGGCTACACAGCCATCGTCAACCGGTACGGTTCAGAAGTCCTGACGGCCAGCGGGGAAATTGATCGCGGCAGACTTTCCGTCACGGCCTTCGCCACGGCCGAGGGTGTCAGCGAGCTCAACTCGCTCATTCACCCGCTGGTGATCGCCCGCGAGGAGACAATGTTCAATGATGAGGAAGAACGATTTCCGCAACGGGACCGTATCGCCATTGTCGAAGCAACGCTTCTCCTCGAGTCGGGAGGAGGGGATCGGTACCATCGCATCGTCGTCGTGGATCTCGCTCCGGAGCTGCAGATTGCGCGAGCAGCCGGGCGGGGCATGCAGCCTTCCGAGGTTCGCGGACGAATGGCCCACCAGATGGACCGGGAAGAGCGGCTCAGCCACGCGGACTACGTGATCGACAACTCAGGCGACTCCCGAAAGACCGAGGCCGAGGTGAGGCGGGTGTACGAGCTGCTTCTGCACGACCTGGAGGTCCTGAAACGGGAGGGGACGCTGTCACTGACCAATTGAATGCGATCCCATTTCCCGCTTCTGATCTCTCTCGCGCGGCCGAGGCGATGGGCATGCCATCGCAACCATCCCTGGACTGGAAGCATGCCCCGCAATCCATATTCGTAGGGCCGCATGCCATGCGGCCGGTACCAGGTCGGAACGGCCTTGCGGAAACCGCAAAGAATACCGGCCGCACGCCGTGCGGCCCTACGAGGAGCGGCTGCAGCGGCGATTGGCAGGGCATAGGGTTCGTGGATCACCAGGGTTTTGCACTGTTGCGGAAGAAGATCCGCCGAGCAGCTCCCGGAGCTTGCGCATTCCGAGTTGTATGCGCGTTTCATCGTCCCCGGTGTGAAATGCCCGGCCTGATGCTTCAGTTTCGTCGCTCAGAACAGCAGCAATTTCGCCTCGGGGAAGAACCTCTCAATCGACGCCAAACGTTCATGGACACGAATTCAACCCAGAAGCCGAATCCCGGGGTCACCTCCCGCATCGTCCAGTCCTTCGACGGGACCGAGATTCACTACGATCTCTACGATGCCGATTCCGACGCCGTCGTTGTCGTCGTTCCCGGATTCTGGCGGGATCGCAGCTATCCCTCCATGGGACGCCTCGGAAGGTTCCTGACCAGGGCGGGCTATCGCGCAGCGATCATCGATGTGAGAGGACACGGTGACAGCGGTGGTGTCTACGGTTTCAACTTCCTCGAACACTACGACGTACGCGCCGTGGCCGACGACATCCTGGCATTGGGAACGGTATCGTCGATCGCTCTGATCGGGTTTTCAGTCGGCGGGGCCATTGCCGTTTCCACCGCCGCCCGCCACACCTACCTGCCCATCCGCTCCCTGCTGCTCATCTCGTCGGTCGGCGATTTTGCCCGGATCGTTCCCAAGATCAATCTTCTTCACCTTCACCGGCACATTGCCATTTCGCAGGCCATGCACCGACCCCGCTTTGACTGGCGTTTCGCGAAGAGCGAGAAGCTGAACGCCTGTGAGGACATTGCCGACGTGCACGTGCCGGTCTCACTCCTTCATGTACGCAACGACTGGCTGATCAGCCACAGGCATTCGCAGGAACTATACGAACGGGCCAACGAGCCGAAGGAAATCGAGATTTTCGACATCGAGGGGAACTATCACGCCGACCGCATCTTCGGAGTGGCGGCGGAGAAGATCGAACCGCGCATGCTGGATTTTCTGGGGAGGACGATCAGGAAGGAAGGGAACGGGCAACCGCTCTGAAACAGAAAAACCGCGGGGAGTTCACCGCGGTTTACGATCTGGTCGAGGGACCGGTACCGGGACGACGATCGGTTCCGGCATTCTGGGAATGGGAGTGATCTCGAGAATCTGAAGCGCCGGGCCCATTTCTTCGTGACGCGGAAGCTGTATGGTCGACACTTTCTGACTCTCTTCCGGTTCGCCTTCCCTTCTCCATTCTTCTCCGTCGAAAACCCACATGGCTGATCCTTTCTTCTGTGAGCCGGCCGCCCGGCTGTTCCACCATCAACTTCAAGCGGCGCGCCATCATGGCCTCCGCGGCCATGTCACGCGAAAGGTCTCTATCTGTTGAATTTAGAGCGCGAGACGGAAACAGAGTGATTCGCATCACTCACGGAAGGACAAACGATTGTCACCTGCACAGGTGGCAACGTCACGATTTGTGGTCATGCCCGTCGAGGTGGGAGCGCAAAAGCCGGTAGGCCTGTCCTCGATGCGAACAGAGATCCTTTTCCTCATCGCTCATCTCGGCGAAGGTCTTTCCCTCACCCGCGGGCAGGAACCATGGATCCCAGCCGAATGTGGCCTCGCCTCGCGGTTCTACGAGGATTTCTCCGTGCGTCTCCCCACGGAAAATCGTGGCGTTCTCGCCGTCCCAGTAGCCGACGCAGCATTGGGCAACGGCGCTGCGGTCGCGAAGAGCGTAGGCCAGAGCGCTCAGGGATTGCCCACCGCCCCATTCCAGAAGCCAGCGCACATAGGGTCCGGGGAAATTACCCAGCTCGGAGAATCCAAGGGAGACATCCTCGACGACCAGCTGGCCGTAATGGCGGGCCCGGGCAGCATCCAGTTTCCAGCGGGTGATCTCCTCGACGGTTGCCGCCTGGATCTCGGGCAACGGCAACGAAACCCTCAGCAAAGGCATGCCGAGGATGCGTTCCGCTTCGATAGCTTTTCGGGGATTCGAGGAGACGAGGATCAGAGGGTGATCTGCGGCCATCGCTGCGCGTCAGACAACTCTCGATGCCTCTCCACCAGAACCGCGCTGGTCGCGCAGCTTCACCTGAAGAGTCTGTGGCGCGGTCAGTCTTCCCAGGCGCCTGCGGATGAAATTTCTCAGCCGCGTGTGGATCAGTACGCGATCATCACAATCGGGACATTCTTTCAAATGCGACGTGAGGTCGGAATGTTTCTTCTCGCCGAGAACGCCGTCGAGATAGAAGTATACGACCCGCTTCACATCGTCACAGACCATTGAGGTCTCCTCTCTTGCCGGGTGACGACACTCTGCGGGTCGAAACTGCACTACTCGAGTTGGAATTCCTCTTCCGGCTCTTCTTCGACTTCGAAGTCGAAGTCTTCCTCTTCCGGACCGGCTACGACGAAAAGGTCGTCGTCTGGAGCCTCTTCAGCAGGCTCTTCGACGTCGTCGCCAGCGCCCGATTTTTTCTTCGGCTTCACTTCATCCTTGCGGGAGCGCATCTTGGCAGGCTCGCCGCCGCGGATGTACCCGTACTTCTTCGCATATTCGAGCAGAGTACGCTCGAGCATCTTCCGTCCACGATAGAGACGCGACATGACCGTGCCCACCGGGCAATCGAGAATTTCGGCGATCTCCTTGTAGGAGAAGCCCTCGATGTCGGCAAGCAACACCACCATCTTGTAGTCATGAGGAAGCGAATCGAGAGCGCGCTTGACGTCCTCGTCCATCATGTCCTGGAAGATTTCGCTCTCCGGATCCTTGATCAGATCCGGCGCGTTCTTCTGGATGACCCGCTCGTACGACTCTTCGATCTCGGAGAAGTCGATCTTGTGCGGGGTGAGCTTCTTCTTCCGGTAGTTGTTGATGAACGTGTTCTTCATGATCTTGAAGAGCCACGCCTTGAAGTTCGTACCTTCCTCGAATTTGTCGTAATACTTGTAGGCCTTGAGGTACGTCTCCTGAACCAGGTCCTCGGCATCCTCCGAGTTCCGGGTCATGCGATATGCGGTGTTGTAAAGGGAATCCACGTAAGGCATCGCTGCCTTCTCGAAGTCCCAAGCCTGCTCCTGGTCGTATACCTCGGCGCTTTTCATCGTCTCTCCGTCGGGTTTCCGGCGTGCATTTTCGACTGGATATGCTTCATAAGTCGTGCCGCTTCGTAATTAGATGCGTGGGTTGGTAATAAGTTACTGATCGCTTAATTTCAACGTCCGAAATCCCGCAGAACCTCATGATTCAAGAGAGGTTGCACGGCATACGCGGCGCTAGGGGTCAAAGGGCAACTCTTTCGGTCGGGGCAACTCCCAGGTCCTCAAGTTCGGACACGTCGTCCTCTCCATGAGGCTACGGTGGTATACGAATTGCGGGAGGGTTCAGCTTGTGGAGCGGCGGTAAACAAACGGTGAACAGCCGCTATTCCAAACTGATCGTACCAGCTTTTCTGTGCGAGTTCAACCTGTTTCGCGTGGTATTCCCTCTTCTGCCACAAGCCGGTATTCCCGATGAATACGTTGCACGGAAGGGATCGGACTCCTTAGGAACGTGCAGAGCAGCGTGAATACGATCGAAAGGATCATTCGTTGAACGAGATTGTCGAAAAACAGCCCGCGGCCTCCATCCAGCCGGACCTGCTGGAACGGTTGAAGCAGCGGTTCGAGGGAAAAACGGTCCACAGGCTGCTGCGGTTCGACATCGTCGAGCTAGCTTTGGACCGCGCCGTTCTCCTCATGCCTTTTCACGCGGACATCGACAATGGGTCGGGCACCGTGCACGGCGGGTTCCTGGCAGCGCTCGCCGACACTGCCGTTGCCTGCGCCCTGGCCACGAATTTCGACGGAAAGATGGGATTTGCAACCTCCAATCTGCAGATTCACTACCTGCGGAGAGCCAGGACTGACGTGCGGGCGTTGGCCCAGGTGATCAAAAAGGGAGCAAACACCTGCGTCTCCACCGTCGAGATCCGCGATGTGGACAACCGACTATGCGCGCTCGTCACCTGCGAATACGTCCTGACGACCTCCGTGCTCCCGAAGCAGGGTCCAGCGGGCTGAGACGGCGGGGATGTCATGCCGACGACAACCGCGGCGCGTCATCCTGAAGCGTCGAGCGAAGGATCTCTTCTACCCTCCCGGCCGCTCAAAAGGACCGCAGAACATCGGAATAATCAGCGAGGTATCCGAAGCGACATCGTAGGGCCGCACGGCGTGCGGCCGGCACCCTTTGCCATTTCCTACGGCCGAATCAGCTGACGAATGCACCATTCCCGAAGAATACCGGCCGCACGGCTGGCCGGCGCTACGATGTTTCGTCGGGATGACACGCCTTCGGCCCCTCCAGCAGCCGGGCTTCATTGGAAGCGTCGCGCGTGAGATCATCTCCGCGAATGTCGCAATATTCCGTCCACATCGAGGCGCGGTTCGAGGCCGCTCACAATCTGCGAAGCTACCGCGGAACGGCCGAACCCCTTCACGGCCACTCCTACCGCGTGGTCGTGGAACTGACATCGAAGTCGGGTGGTCTGGACTCGGATTCCATCGCAGTGGATTTCGTGAGCGCGAAATCTCACCTGGAAAGCCTGGCGAAGAAACTCGACTACGGCTACATCAACGACGTCGAGCCGTTCACCGGAATCAATCCCTCCGCGGAAAATATCGCCGCGTGGTTTCACCGGGAACTTTCGCAGAGCCTCGAGCATGAGGACGCCATCGTACGCAGCGTCACGCTCTGGGAAGGCCCGACGAACCACGTCACCTATACGCCGGACGATGTTCCGCGCTGAGCAACCTCCACCCCCATTCCGAGGGTCAGAGTTGACCGCAGCCTCCGTCGTGTAGAATCGGCCCGTCATGCCCCTGCCCAAGAGTCTTCTCTGCGCCAGTTGCAAACACACCTATCCGGACGGTTGGCGGCGCTGTCCGTACTGCGGCTACGACGAAAAAAGAGCCCGGAAGGAAGCTGAGGCTGCTCGGACCGCGCGGGGGCAGTCCCGCCCTCAGAATCAGCGGGACCGGGGACGGGCTCCCCGCCGTTCCGACGGCACACCAGCGCAGGAGTCTCCTCAGGGTTCACGCGCACCACGACCGGCGGCGAGCTCACGAGCTCCCGAGCGACCGTCCGGGACGACGCCTCGGCGCTCCCCGAGACCGCAACGACCAAGGAATCCTCAAACGGGCGCATCCGCCGCCGATCCGACCGTGGGTCAGCACTCCATGGCCGCCGTCAACTCGGCGCTCGGACGCAATGCCGCTCCCGCCGCCGAGCGAGCAGGCACTGCCACCGAAGCGCAGGAACCGACAAATCCAGCCGCAAAGCGTTCCCGCAGGCGTTCGCGGAAACGCGGCCGCGGGCGCGAGGCCGGACCGGGGACAACAGGCGAGCGTTCCACCGAATCGCCCTCATCCGAGCAGCCATCTCAAGCGCAGCCGGCGGCGGCCACAGAGGGTTCACCCGCTGCAGGCGAACAGAAACCAGGTTCGCGCCGGCGCCGCAGGTTCCGCCGCCGTCGGAGTGGGGGCCCCGGGACTCCGGGCGCGTCAACACCGCCGTCAAACGGTCAGGTCTGATCCTCGGCCCGGGCTGGTGCCATCAGCGGTGCCGCATCCTTCTTCACTGTCTGAACATCTGCTCCGGGAGCGCTCAATCGCAGATATCGGGCGCCACACTCGGCAAAACCCTCGCAACGGATGCAGTAGCGGTCCGGATGTTCCGGTTTGTAATCGGCTGGCTGGCAGATGTTCACGCCGGGGACGATATCGGCCGACAACGAACTGGCCAACCCCTCGATTTTCCCCAGGTCTTTCGTGGCCAGAATCGAATTCATGGAACGGAAGCGCAACAGATTCCTGTTTGCGTCAGCTCCGGGGATCACCGGTGGCCGCTCCGCTGGCACCAGCGGAACATTGACTGCCGGCCGCACAAATCGGCGCGGCCGGTAGCGCGAATTGCGAAGTAGAAAAAAGAGATAGCTGGCCGCCGCACCGACCGCCGCCGCGAGCGAGGGCCCATCCAGTCTCACCACTCCGATGAGCAACATCGCCAGTGCGATCCATCCCAGCCACTTCGCCTTCACCGGAAAGACCAGAAGAAGAAAGGTCTGCTCCGGAAACATCGTGGCGTAGGCGAAGAGCAGTGAGTAACTGACGACGAAGGAACCGATCATCCAGAATCCGAAAATGAAGGCCATTCCAGCCGAGGCCAGCGTACTGACCAGAACGAAGGTGATGAAATCGAAAGTGCCCCATTCCTCTTCGGCTGCCGACCCCATGATGTAGAGAATGATCAGGGTGAAAAAAAGCGAGATGGCACTGCTTCCGAAGAAGGTTCCCTGGATGAACTGGTACGTAACGAGCCGCCAGATCTGCCCGTGAAGCACGGCGGCGCGATCGAACGCGAAGAGTTCGAGGTAGTGCTTCACATCCTGCAGCTGCAGAAAAAAGAACGCGATATTCAGAAAAAGCAGGATGTAGATCGAGTGGAGATTTTCGCCTTTGCGTCGCAACCGGAGTTTCCTTTGTAAGCGGTAGTGGGACTCTCGCAATCGGTGACCCAGGGGCCCGTGCCCGATATCCCGGTAGCGCGGTGGGCAGTAACTCGGACCGCCGCCTCGCCCCACTAAATCACGGATTCGTTCTCGCAGGCCGCTGCCCTCTGACAACAGCCGATAAACCGAGGCGATTTCGTCAGCGGGCCGGATAGCGGTCGACGTTTCTGAAACGAACCTTCTGCCCGGGTGCGAGGCGGTGCTTCGCCGCAACCCCCGCCGCCAGCTCCAGCACATACCTGGCCTGAACCTGCGGATCGTAACTCGGGCAGGGGTCGCGCCGGCAGGGAGGAACGTCGGACTTGATCCCGGCGATCGTCTGGTTCCGGTCGATCCAGACCATGTCCAGCGGGATGAGCGTGTTCTTCATCCAGAAGGGATAAACGTCGTCGTTGGTGAAAAGAAAGAGCATGCCCCGATCACTGGCGAGGTTTTCGCGGTACATCAGCCCCTGGGCTCGGGTCTCGTCGTCGATGGCCAGTTCTACAGCGATGGCTGCTCCGTCAGGCAGGACCACCGCTGCGCCGTCGGCCGTTATCGGAGTGGCAGGAGGAACTTCGGGGCTGGCCGTCTGATTCTGCCGGGCGCAGGCTCCGGACACTCCCAGGACAAGGATCAGCGCGGCGACGAGGCCCGGACGGAGGGTGCTCAAGTCTCTTCCCCTGATTCGACGTCCCGGCTCTCCTTCGGGAGAAGTTCGTACTTTTTCGCGTAGTACCGGAAGGAACGAAAGGACATCCGCAGGAGTTCAGCTGCCTGGGTCTGAACGCCGTTGGTGCGGTTGAGCGCTTTGAGCATGAACGTTTTGCCGATCTCCTCGAGATGTTTCTCCAGATCGATCCCATCGTCCGGCAATTCGACGCGGTCTTCCTGGAGGTGCACGCCGAAGATCACGCTCTCCGGGAGAGATCGCGTGGTGAGGACGTCCGAGGATTCCAGGGCGATGGAACGCTCGATGACATTCTCCAGTTCCCGGACATTTCCCGGCCAGTGATAGCGCTCCAGCGCTTTCATGGCGTCGACGGAAATCTTCTTCAGCGGGACTTCCATCGTATTGCAGTACTTGGCGATGAAATGCTCGGTGAGAAGAGGGATGTCTTCCTTGCGATTGCGCAGCGAGGGAAGTTCGATGGGGATGACGTTGATGCGGTAGAACAGATCCTCGCGGAACGAGCCCTGGATAATGGACTCACGGAGATCGCGGTTCGTGGCGGTGATGACCCTGCTGTCCACGGAGACCTCGTCGTTCCCTCCCACGCGGCGCACCGTGCGCTCCTGAAGAACACGAAGAAGTTTGATCTGCATGGCCGTGGACATCTCTCCGATCTCATCGAGAAAGATCGTCCCCCGGTCAGCTTCCTGAAAGAGGCCCTTCTTTTCGCGGATGGCGCCGGTGAACGCGCCCCGCTCGTGACCGAACAGCTCCGATTCCAGCAGGTTCTCCGGGAGGGCGCCGCAGTTGATGGAGACGAACTTACCGCGGCGTCCGGAGTTGTAATGAATGGCGCGGGCGATCAGCTCCTTCCCGGTTCCGCTGTCCCCTGAGATCATCACGGTCGACCCGGTGGAGGCGATGCGCGCGATGATGGAGAAGATCTCCTGCATCTTCCGGCTGCGACCGATGATGTTCGAGAAGGTGAATCGATCGGCCAGTTCGCCCCGGAGATGGACGTTTTCTTCCTCCAGGTCGCGGCGCTCGACGGCCTTGTTAACGATGATCTTCAGCTCTTCGATGTCGAAGGGCTTACCGATGTAGTCGTAAGCACCAGCCTTCAGCGCTTCGATGGCCGAACTGGTGGACGTGTGGGCCGTGATCATGACCACCGGGGTCGCAGCATTGCGCTGCCTGATATCCCGGAGAAGGTCGATCCCCGAGCCGTCGGGCATGATCAGGTCGCAAAGCACCACGTCCGGATCGGATCTGCTCAGGGCGGCACGAGCCTCCCCCACCGAGCCGGCGCTGCTCACTTCCCAGCCCTCTCCCTCGAAGACGATGGTCAGGAAGTCGCGTAGGGATGATTCGTCGTCGACGATGAGAAGGCGCAATCTGAGGCAACTCCCGCGCCGGATTATAGCGAATCGCAATTTTCTGGCGGAGGGAACAGGTCTTGCTTATGATTCTGGTCCCGCGGCGAAGCGCGCCGAAGCCGGACCGAACTCGCCACCCCCGCGGTAACTCCGATGGAACCATCCCGACCGAAGCACACACTCCTGGCCGCGCTGTCTCGCCGGCTTAGCGTACTCGTGTGCGGAGCGATCCTGGTCTTTGCCCTGCCCGCTGATGCTCAGAATGGTGCGCCGCAACTGATCATCACTACGACCTCCTCGCTTCCCGGCGAAGCGACCGCGGTGGAAGTGCGGCTGGTCAATCCCGAGCAGCAGGTGGCGGCCATCACCTTCTCCATCGAGTTCGATTCCTCGCGGCTGGCCTTCGACGGCGGCGGCGCGGACGGGCAGCTCACCGCGGTTGAGACCAGTCTTCCCAAACCCCTGCGCGCTTCGTCCTTCTATTTCCCCGATCAGTCGCGCGTGGGAATCTCCGTCTACAGCGCCAACATTCCGGTCACTCCCATCCCGGAGGGACTTCTGGCCCGGATCCACTTCACGGTGAAGAACGACGTCTCCGGATTCGCATTCGTGCGGCTCGATCCTTCACCCGCGCCCGACGCCGCCAGCGTACTCGGTGAGAGCGTCGCCCTCGGCGTGCAGTCCAGCCAGAGCGGCGTGAGCGTGGCTTCGGCCAATCCATTGCTCCAGCTGGCGCCGCAGCAGATCGTCTTCGGATCCGTGCCCGTGGGAGGGACGCTCACGCGTGAGCTCATCGTGAGCAACACCGGCAGCGCACCGCTCGATCTCCAGCAGATTCATCTCGCCGGAGGAACCTCACCCTTCGCCATCGTCAGCACGCCGGCGCTTCCCGATCCTCTGGACGGTGGATCGAGCATGGTTCTGCGCCTGTCCTTCTCGCCGGAGACTGTGGGCGATTTTCAGGATGTGCTGATCATCGACACGAACGGCGAGCAGGCCCGCGTGCCGCTGGCTGCTTCGGCGGTGCCGGCGGAGGCCGTGGGCTCGGCCGGGAAGCTCGTCGTGCCGATGGTCTTCCGCGCCGTGTCATCCCCAGGCGACGGATCGCTTAGCAGTCTCACGCTCTTCAACGCCGGCGACGAAGCGCTGTCCGTGCGCCTCGCCCTTCATCAACCAGGCGCGATTGCCTTACTGAGGCGGACCATCGACGTGGCGCCCGGCCACTCCGAGCACTTTGACGATGTCGTGCAGTCTCTCTTCGGCGATATCGAAGGAAGTGGCGCCGTGGTCATCGAGCCATCCGGGCCGGGCCTCATCGCACGGAGCACGGCCTGGACGCTCCCGGCCTCCGGCGGACGGATGGGACAGAGCATTCCGGTGCTGCGCTGGAGCGAGCTGCTGACGACGGGGCAGACGGGGAGGTTGATCGGAGTGGGCCGATCTGCGGCAGACGGATCGTCCGTGGCGCTGATGAATCTGTCAGAGCATCAGGCCGTGATTCATGCCCGCGTCCTTCGCGGTGACGGCAGCCTCGCCGGCGAGCGCGATTACGCGGTTGGAGCGGAAGAGATCATGAGCCGGCTCGATCTGTTCGACGCACTGGGAATCGGGGAGGCCTCAAACCTGGTCATCGAATTCTCCACAGCGACGCCGGACAGCGTCTTCGTCGCCTGGCGCACCGCAACCGACAACCGCACCGGCGCGCGGCTCTTCGACTTCGTCCGCTGATTGCGTTGCCAATGATTCAGGCCCTTCACCCGGCTCCCCTTCGGCGATCCACCTTCTCCCCACTCTCGTGAATTCTCAGCCGAGACATGCCGTCACGGCCGCGGACTGGGAGCTTCACGCTGCTGGCGAAGCGTATTGACGCAGCGAAGGCGCACCGAGGGGTATACTCACTCGCATCCGGTTGTGTGTCACTCAGCGGCGTCCCTTCGGGAGAGGTCTACTGATGAAGATTGACGTGAGCAGCGGGACCCGAGGTCGTGGTGTCATGCCGAAAGCTCGCGGCCGTCGTGGTCAGGCGCAGGTCGAGTACATTCTGCTCATCGGCCTGATCATCCTCTTCATCCTCATCGTCCTGATTGACTATCGGGAGGCAGTGAACAGGTTCATCTGCAAAGTAACCATTGCAATTGGTGGGGACCCTGGAAATTGCGGATCGGCTCCCCCGCCGGTGGCCGCGGTGCCGGTCCCTCCACCAGCGGCACCGCCTGCGCCGCCCGCGCCCAATCCTTCCCCGCCGCCGAGTCCAGCGCCAGACCCTTCTCCGACACCTCCCACTGGAGAGCTGAGCGGTGACTGGTGCGTCTATTGGGGCGGCACGTTCGAATACAGAACGACTTTCACACTGCTTGCCGACGGCAATTATCAATCTGCGAGAAACGGAATAATCAATCTCACGAATCCGGATCAATTCAAGATCAATAACGCCGAGGGGCCGTTTACCAGGCAACCTGATGGCTCGTTCTACGACCCCAGACCAAGTTACAACGGAGTAGCCTTCAAGCGCTGTCCATGAAGGCGCCGCAATGGGTCAGTGAGGCCGCTGGCAACACCTCCATCTAGCCGGATCGCCACCGGTGGAGGCGGTTGCCCAGGGTCTTGCCAGCCGAGCTTCTCGGCGCTTCATTGCGGAGGGATCGCGTAACCCTCTCTGCCCGTCGGCGTCGTGGCGACGGCCAACCGGACTACACGATCGGAGCGGAAGAGATCATGCTCAGGCTCGCTCTGTTCGACGCGCTGGGAATCGGGAAGGCTCAGGCCTCGTCATCAATACTCGACCGCCACGGCGGACCGGCGCACGGCGCATCAATTTCGTTCGCTGAAGTTTCGGCATCAAAACCTCACTCGAACGGGCGAACCTCAACCTCTACCGATAATTCACTGAAGCGGCGGATGCCGCTCAAAAGTGTGGCCATGCGCGCCGCGCTCTGAGAATCGAGTGCAGACTGCGAATATTGTTCGAGGATCAATTCCGCACCGGCAGGAAATGAGCTGGCCAGCAGCGCAGACCAGTCACGATTCCACGCTCTCAGATTCTCGAGAGAGCGACGCCACGTTCGGCGAACGCCCCCCTCAGGAATCGAAGGAGGAACGACGAGCCGCGTTCGAAGAATCGACTTCCAGGCTTCAGGATCGAACGACCGCTGAGCACCGACGCCGGCTTCGCAGGTGCGGCCGTTCGCTGACGAATCGTTGAAGAGCGGCTCGATAGCCTGAACGGCATCGACGTAGCCAGCGCCAAGGTCGGCCACCAACTGCGACGATTTCTCGAAACCGGCGCTCACGTCCACTGCCCAGAGGTGCGGAGAGGGTAAGCCATTGAAATCCTCACTGCACAGGGCCTCATCGATAATCCGCTGCCATCGCAGCGCGGTGGGAACGGCTCGTTCGGAGGATTGCACGAGGATGGCGCGGCGGTTCCGATTCTTTCGCGCCAGCACACGCATCACATCGATCCCGCCGGCACCGTTTCGTGGTGGCAGGAAGTAGAACGCGGGAACGACCGCTCGGGTCTGGCCGATCCTGTTTACTCTGCCGTTGCGCTGATCGAGCCGTACAGGATTCCAGGGCAGGTCGTAATGCACAACTGTTCGCGCCGTCTGCAGATCCAATCCTTCGGCACCGATGTCTGTGGCCACGAGTACGTCGACCTCCCCGCGCCGGAACGCGGACAACACGGACGAGGCGGGCAGACGGCCTTGCCGGATCAGCCTCGACGAGTGCGAGGTCAGTAACCCGCAGCGATGTTCGGCACTCAGAGAGCGGAACAGGGCGCGGGCCGTGGCAAAGGCCGCTGTGAAAATCACGGCAGGACAGTGCTCTCGTGTAAGAACCTCGCGGAGAGCAACCAGCTTCGTATCCTCGGCTGATCTGACGGCAACGAGCAGATCGTCGAGGACCGCGCACTCTCTCGAGATCTCTTCACTCTCGGCCCCCGCCGCGCCACGCGCACCCACCCACAGCCCCGGAAAAAGCAGCGACTGCACGGGAAGCTCCTCGTCGGAATCGGCAAACAAACGGCGGTAGTCACGCTTCGAGAAGATCACTCCCTGAAATGAGCTCTCGGCCAGCGCGCGATAGAAACGCCGTTGACGTACGAGCGAATCCCGCAGCGCGTCGACACTCGACTGCCACCGGTACCAGAGCAGCGATCGCAGGAGCGCGCGATGCTGGGGTTCGACGATCGCCGGAAAACGGAGCTGCCCGATCAGCGCCGCAATGGCGTCCGACGTTGGCAGAACGCTGCAGCGTACGATACGCCGTTCGACAGAACCAAACCGCAATCCGGGAAGCAGGTCCTCCGTCGTTCTCCTGATGAGCAGGCGCGAAACAACTTCCTGCATAGTGTGTGTTTCCCCGTCATCGAACACTGCTCTCAGAGAGACGAGGCCGTGCAAACGAAGCAGGTCGTCCGGCGCGAAGAGTTGCAGGAGAGCAAGCAGGTCGTCCGGCGAATTGCAGATCGGGGTCGCTGTCACCAGGAGCAGTTTCTGGCCGATCACCCTTCGGGCCAGCGAACGATAACGCTGCGTCAGTCTATTTCGAAAACGGTGCGCCTCATCGACGACTATCAGCTTTGGTGAGGACGGATCACCGTGTTGCACGTGACGGACGAGAAAATCATGCGAGTGCAACGCGGCTCGGAGATCGAACCTTCGAAGAAGCAGCCTCCATTGCCCCTGCAATGCCGCGGGCACGAAGAGTTCTGTCTCGATTTGCGTGCGCGCAAACTCGGCGGCCACTGCAGCGGCCACCCAAGACTTTCCCATGCCCACATCGTCAGCGAGGATCGTTCCCCCGAACTCAGCGATGCGGGCCAGGATCTGGATGAGCGCGGCATTCTGATGAGGTGCCAGCAGCGGGTGACTGCAGGCGGGGCCGAAGAAGTCGCGCAATCGGACCACCGGTCCATGGCTCATGACAGGCCGAGCCGGGACTGGACATGAGCACGAAGGATTTCCAGCTCGCCATCAGACAGTCCGAAGAGTGCCCCAACCAGGCAGTCTATCTCCCGCTGAACGTCTTCTCCGTAATGCGCGCGCCGGGATAGCCGCACCAGGTCCCGGCTCTCCTCACTGGCTTGATCGGGCACGCAAAATGGCAGGGCTGCCACCGTCGTGCCGAAGTATCGATAGTGATAGTCCTTGGCCCGGTCGGCGACCGAGACCATCAGGGCGTCGACGATCACGGAGTTCAGCACCGCGGCGATCATGTAGGCCTCGTCCAGAGACGAGGCATCGAGCGAATATGCGGTCTGGTTCGGTACGAGTTGAAAGGTGTTGCCTGCAATCTGCACGTCCGCGGGGAGTACGGCAGCCTTGAACCCGCGCGATACATCCTTCCACGCCACCTTTACGCCGAGGTGTTCCGGACGGACATACGCCAGGCGAAGCTCGGACAGCGGAACGCCCATGACCTGAGCGACCTTCGCCGGCCATCCGAGAGATGGATGCCACCCGGAGGACGGAGGCCACAACATCCACATCGAGTCCACCGACTTCCAGCGGCGAATGTCGCGTCCACGTACACAGCGGCAGAGGGCTTCGAAGGGAAGCTCGAGATCGAATCCAGGAAGGTAAACAGATCGGCCACGCACCTGCACCTCATCGATGAAGAAGCGCCGGTTGTTGCCCGTCTTCACTCCCATGACCGGCGAGCGGCCGAGGACCTCACGGAGCGAGCGAAACCTCTGGCGGATACGGTTGAGAATGATGCGGCAATGGGCCGGCTCCAGCGACCATTCGGACCAGGTGTCACCAACGGATAGCCCTGCAGTCTTCACCTCGAAGGTTTCGGCGTTGCGGGCCACTCTGATCGAATCCTGATTCCCGGGACCCTTCTGCACAGTCAAACCGAGAGGAAACGTGTCGGCCGCAAAGAGCCGCCTGGCCTCATCACTCCAGTCACGCAGGGCCAGAAGTGTGTGTTCTCTGAGGATCAACGAGCGAAGAGCAGCGCCATAGCCGGAAGTGAGGATCTTTGCAGGGATCAACAGAGAAACCACACCGCCTGTGCGGGTGAGCGAGAGCGATTTCTCCACGAAGGCCACTGCCAGCTCGGACTGGGGAATTCCATTCGTGGAGTTGTTGGAAAACGACGGATAGCGGGCGGCGTACATCTGCCGGACCGACGATTCCATGCGCATACCTCGAACCCATGGTGGGTTGCCGATCACAACCTCGAAACCACCGCGGGAAATCACGTCCGCGAAGTTCGTCTCGTAGGAGAAGAAATCGAGCTCGCCCAGCCGAGTCCTCTGGAGCACTCGCTCTGTTTCGGTGATTCGTGCCTCGAGAACCCGGATTGACTGCGATCGGGAGTGCTTCTGGCCGCCCTCGATGAACTTCAGGCGCCCCTGTCCGGAGAGCAGTCGAACTTCCTCCCGATCCGAGTCGATGGTCTTCTCCAGAAGCGAGCGGGCCAGTGCCAGATCCGATTGCCGCAGCTTCCGGCAGATGGCCGGCCGGGCCTGACGGGGCGCGTGACGATATGCAGCGATCAGACTCTCGCGGGTTCGCAACGCAATCGACCACTGCTGATAAATCTCTCGACGTCCAGCACCGAGAAAATCCAGCGGCCCGAGTAATGAGTTGCCCTGCTGAATGTTGCGATCGAGGTTGGGCAACGGCGGAACGTCCTCGGCCTCGGATGTCGATGATGAAACGATGGCCAGCCACAGCCGAAGCTCGCAGAGACGCACGGCCTGGGGTTTGATGTCCACTCCGAACAACGACCTCTCCACGATCCTTTGTCGAAGATCATGGGGAACTTCGATGCCCGCAACCCTCGACAGCCGGACGGTCAGACGCTCTACGCACTTCAGTGCCGACAGCAGGAACGCTCCCGATCCACAGGCCGGATCCAGGATTCTCACCGCACCCACACGAGCGAGGATCTCCCGGGCCCGCGCTACCGGGATCGCAACCTGTTCACCGCGGACGACCGTCCGCAGGACTTCGCTCATTTTCTGGTCCCCCGCGGAGCACCAGTGAATGAGCGCCTCGGATGTCAGCGCATCGACAATCGGACGCGGAGTGTAATAGCTTCCGCTCCTGAGCCGTTCCTCTCCTTCCATCAGCGACTCGAAGACTTTCCCGAGCATTTCCGGGTCGACGCCAATCAGCTCGCTTTCGCTTTCCTCGACCGAAAAGGAGAATCGCTCGAACGCAGACTCCAGGATGCGGCGTACGACTTCATTTGGCAGCGAGATGGCCGGATGGCGCAACTCGAATGCGGAAGGCTCGAAGAGTCCGCCATTCAGGTAAGGAATGGTCCCCAGCTTTCTGGCTCGAACCGTGCGCTTGCCGGCGGGCGTATTCAGGCAGCCGAAGAAGAGGGGACGGAGCGTGGACGTGAACGCGCACTGACCACGATCCTCGGCGGCGAGAACACGGTCGATGAGAAAGTGGCGGTTGCGATCCAACCATCCCTTCTCCTGAATGAAGTACAGAAAGAGAATCCGGGAGAGGAACAACAACGCCTGCGTGCTCGTGGAATCGGATGACTCTTTCTTGCAGAGAACGCGGAGCACATCATCGACCGAACTCACAGCCTCCTTGAAACTGAGGAAGAATTGCCTGGTGACGGTCTCGCGATCGAGAGCCCGGTCGATCAGTGTCTCGACGGTCGAATCTGCCTGGTAGTCGAAGACCTCCATGGCGTTCAGTCGATCGATGTCCTGGGCTTTGGGACTGACAGTCGAAACCGTCAATCTTCTGACGCGGCGGTCGGCAGACACGTCGACAATCGACAGCTCGTGCAGATCGGTCGACAGCGCGAAGACGACCTGTCTACGGAACGAATTTCGTCGCCTCATTTCCAGGATCAGATCGGCGCTGAGCGACCCGGGCACGGTGCCCGCCTGCAGTCCGATGAAGTCGACGTTGCCGTACCTGCCGAAGTGGCACAGGCGTACTCGTTCCGGAATGAGAATCCCCGTCAGCCGGCGCAGTTCGTCTCCATCGAGGGTCTCCGCCACTGCCGAATATCCGAGCGCGGAGAGCAGGCTGCCTACCGATTCCAGCGCCGTACAGGCGCGAAGTTGGCCGCCGGTGATCATGGCCGCCCGCCCCGGAAGGGCACACTTGGTAGACTACCGGCCGTTCCATGAGAGTGCCCTGGGGCTATCTGAAGCGCGTTCTGGCCGGAGCCATCTTCGGGATGTACATGTCCCACCTCCTGTACTTTCTCAATCCGCAGATCGACATCACCCCGGCGCGACTGGGCACGGTGACCATCGCCTACGCCCTGATCTGCGGCCTGCTCTTCGGTACCGCTCTCTGGGCGGCGCGGCTCATCCGCGTGCGGCTCTTCGGGCGGCCGGACATCGCCGACTATCGCCGTCACGGATTCGGTTGGGTCGTGGCTGCAGCCTTCGTCTCCGCGGCGGTGTACTGGATGCACCTGGTGGCCTTCCGCATCTATCTGCCCATCGGCGCGGTGCGCGTTCTCTCCAAGGCCAGCAACATCATCGTGGGAACGGCCTTCGCTCTGCTCATCCTCTGGATCTTCGAGCGCAGCGCCCGGCGCAACGTCTCCCGCGGCATTTTTCTCGTGGGAGTGATTCTCATCGCCGTCTCCTCGTTCTTTCTCTATCAGCGGCGGGAGAACTACCGCACGGACACCCGTACCGTGGTGGTGGCCAATGTGGGAATCGTGGCCGGCGAACGGCCGGTGGTCGTCGTGGCCATCCGCAATCTTCCCTTCGACTGGCTGGTGACGCTGGTCGGAGAAGGCAATCTCCCCTTCTTCGAACGGATGAGCAGGAACGCCTTCATGACGCGCGTCGAGCCATTCACAACCACGAGCCCCAAGGCCATCTGGGCCTCGCTGGCAACCGGCCAGCTTCCCAACCGTCACGGCGTGACCGGACGCTTTTCCTACGAGACTCTGCTCAATGCGCCCGGCGAGCGTTTTCTCATTCTTCCCAGCGGGATCGGATTCCGCGCCTGGGGATTGATCCCTCCCGTTCGCCGGATCTCCGCGCAGCTGCCCGCGGGACAGGGCATCCCGTTCTGGACGATGTTCGAACGCCTCGGATTTCAGAGCTCGGTCGTGAACTGGCCCTCGGCCCTTCCGTCCCGAGGCGGGGCCACGCGAATGATCGGCGACAGCTTTTTCGATCACCCGCGAGATCCAGCCACGATCTTTCCTCCCTCTCTGGCCGCGGACACGGCGAGACAGCGTCTCTCGCCGAAACAGTTTCCGGATTCGGTCCGCACGCGATTCGACGGAGTCTCGCGCGCGACCCGTGACGGAATCCTGCACAACCTCGCCGAGGACCTCACCGCCCTGCGACTGACGGACCGTTCGCTGGGCGCCGAAGATTTCGCCCTGAACGTTGTGGCCCTGGAGGGACTGGCCGACGCGCTGCGGGTGCTTCGCCTTGATAGCAACGTCCTCCCCGGTCGAACGTCGGCCAGCGGCGAGGCTGTGCGCGTCTACCTGGAACAGCTCGATCGTGCTCTGGCCGAATTGCAGCGTTCCGCGCCGGGAGCGATCATCCTCATCGTCTCGCCGTCGGGGCCGCAGGCACCTACGGTCCCGGCCGACGCGGTGGCGTTGTTCGAAAGCGTAGTGGCAAATCAGGACCCGGGCCGGGATGACGGATTCCTGATCATCACCGGCGAGGGAATCGTGAACAGAGCGAACGCCCAATCGGCCCAGGTAGTCGACATCGGAGCCACTGCACTTTTTGCCGCCGGGCTGCCCATCGCCCGCGACCTCGATGGACGGGTCACGACCGAAGCCTTCGGCGATCAGTTCCTGCGCGACAATAGTCTGTCCATCATCCAGACCTACGCCGCGGAGAAGCTGGTCGTACACCGTCCGGCATCGGACTGAAAATTCCGGCGCGTCGCGCATCAGCGGTCTTCCCATTGATTCGTGCCGCGGTTGAAGCGCATGACGCGGATGCGTCCGGAAGCGCCGAAGACCCTGACGATCGTTCCGCGCTCGTCGCCGTCCGTGAGGAACACCGAGCCGGGAGTGCCCGAACCCATCGAAGAGAATGAGCAGAGCGTCGACACTCCGAAACGAACCGGTGAGTCCGTGGAATGTAGGATCGTTGCGCTGTCCACATCCTTCACACCGCGGACGGGAATGCCGATGCGGGCGAACCCGATGGCGTGCAGCACCGGTTGTGGCGGCGCTACAAGGCGATCGACTCCGGAAGTGATGTCCGCATTTCGAACGCCGTCGCCGTCACCATCATCGTAGATAGCGTAATGCCAGGTGCCACCGAGTACGACAAACTTCACTGCGCTGTTACTGCCTCTGGCGATGGCACGCGATCGAACGCGATGCAGGATTCCCCTGATCTCGCTCGTTGCCGCATTCACTGCCTGTTGCTTTCGAAGGTTGAAAAAGGCGGGCATGGCAATGACGCTGAGAGTTCCGATGATTGCCACGACTGAGAGAATTTCGACGAGCGAATAGCCTGCCTGTCGATTGCGCACGGTGGTCACATCCTTTCAGCGACTGTGCTCCGCTCCGCAGAGAGCGCGAGGAACGGAGGGGGGCTGCCCGAAGGCAGCCCCGGGTGGAGGGACGGCGCTACTGCGCCGCGGTGGCGGGCTGAGATTTCGAGGAGCGGGAGGCTCCCTTCGTACCGCGCGCTTTGCGCGGTCCATGCTGCTTCTCGGAGAGCGTGGTCTTCCCTTCGACGACGAGGTAAGGGCTGAGCATGGCGAATGTCTTGTCGCCCACTCCCTTGACCTGCATCAGATCGGTGGCCTTCTTGAAGCCGCCGTTCGCTTTGCGGTATTCGATGATGCGTTCCGCGGCCTTCGGACCCACTCGGGGTAGAAGGGCCAGCTGCGAGGCGTCGGCGGTGTTGATGTTCACCACGCCGGCGCCGGAGGCGTTGGACACTCCGTCGTCAGCCATGGCCGCTCCGGTGAGAGCGAAGAGAATAAGCATCGATGTTGCGATTGCAGTGAGGGATTTCCGCATGAGGGTCTATCTCCTTTCGTGTCGTTATTGCGGTTGATTTCTGTTTCGGTTTTGGTGAAGCCGCGTACTACCCACACTGACCTGTCGGCTCTTTCTGTTTTCTCTCTCTCCTGCACCACCTCCTTTCGCTGGCGGTACATCGCAAGCGGCCGGCCGTGTGGCACAAAGAGTGGAAGTCGCTGAGGGGAAAAGACTTACGCGGAAACGGTGAATTCGCGCGTGTCAAGAAATCCTGCGCACAGAGGGGGCGGTGAAAAAGATTTTGACAAAGGACCGATGGCGTTCAATGGGACCCGGCTCTCCCTCGCTGGAGAAGGGCGGCAACGGCGAGAAATATCCACGACAGTCCTTCGCCCCGCCTGCGGGGAGAAGGTTGCGAGCGAAGCGAGCCGGATGAGAGGCGCGCCACGATCCTGGCGTACGTTTTTTACAAGCGAATCCACAACGAGGCGCTGAACCCGGAGTGAAGAAACTCGATCCCTATGTGAGTGTCGTAAGCCCGCGTAGCGGGCAAGAGACTGGAAGCCCCCGGCTTCAGCCGGGGGTCATGCCGCCGAACAATTTGAATGTAGAGCCCGCGTAGCGGGCGATACTTCGGATCACGTCCAAATGGCTTCGTCGAACCGGTTATGTCGTGACGACAACGAAGCCGAATGAACTGTTTCTCCCTGGTTGAAGCCGATATTGCGGTTGTGTCGCCCGCTACGCGGGCTCGGTATCGGGTGCGATGGCACCCCCGGCTGAAGCCGGGGGCTACGGTTGTGTTGCCCGCTACGCGGGCTCTGGTGCATGTACGCCTTTCATGCGAAGCGGACCAGCGGGGGACCGCTGAACCAGGGTGAAGAAAACTCCAGGAGCACGCATTCCGAGCGATAGCGAGGAACCCCAGTGGCCGGGGGCACGATCCATGGGGCTACCACCCACCCCTCTGGGGCTCCTCGCTCACGCTCGGAGTGACGCGATTCCGCAACGAGCGGAGGGCCGCTTGTCATGAGAATGCGCCTGCGGAATCAGGTCGATCAGCGGTGCTATACTTTTCAGAGGGCCTCCTTCGATGAAGGAAAAACGCGACGTCTACCGTTTTCTCCACATCAC
>JBDTRY010000034.1:0-26262 GCA_039931435.1 Acidobacteriota bacterium
ACGAGCGACAGCAGCGCCGTTTGTGATTTCAAGATAGTTTTGACACCGTCTCACGAGCGCGAAGCGAGGAGGGATCTTCGGCTGTTGCACGACACTGCGAGTTCCGCCGGAGATCCCTCGCCTTCGGCTTCGGGATGACACGCAGCCTGACGGGATGACACGCTCTTCACGAAGATGAGCGTGATGGAAACGGCAACCATGCTCGTGGACACGATACGATGCACAATCCCCAACGAGGAGATGAGAATGAAACTGCGTTTCCTGGCTGCACTCCTACCGCTGCTTCCGGCAATCCCGCTGGGCGCCCAGCCGGCGTCCCCGCCACCAACTGAGGTCGTGGCCATACGGGCCGCGCGCATTTTCGATGGCCGCAGCAACAGCACCATTCCCAACGGCGTGGTGATCGTGGAGGGGAATCGTATTCGCTCTGCCGGCTCCGGGCTGACCATCCCATCCGGCGCCCGGGTCATCGATCTCGGCGACAGCACGCTGCTCCCGGGACTGATCGATGCCCACACACACCTCTCCGGCCAGTCGACCGACAACTGGCTCCAGGGAACGATGGACGATCTTCGACGGGACGTCGCGGAATCGGCTATCCGGGCCACGGTCTACGCTCGCAACACTCTCATGGCCGGATTCACCACGGTCCGGGACGTCGGCTCCAGTGACTACATCGACGTCGGACTGCGAAACAGCATTCGCGACGGCGTCATCCCCGGACCGCGCATGCTGGTGGCGGTGTACGCCCTCGGCGCACGCGGCGGACACTGCGACGACACAGGCTTTCCTTACGGCCGCTTTGGTCCGGAACCTGGAATCGAGAAAGGGATCGCCAGCGGAGCGGATCAGTTCCGGGATGCGGTTCGTCTCCAGATCAAGTACGGCGCCGATGTGATCAAGACCTGCGCCACCGGCGGCGTGCTCTCCCTGGCCGACGAAGTGGACACGCCTCAACTCACTCAGGAAGAGATGAACGCCATCGTCGACGAAGCGCACCGCCTGCGGAAAAAAGTTGCCAGCCATGCCCACGGAGCAGAGGGGGCGAAGGTGGCCATCCGGGCCGGCGTGGATTCCATCGAGCATGGCTCGTTTCTCGACGAAGAGGCGCTGGAGATGATGAAAGAACACGGGACGTATCTCGTGCCTACGCTGCTTGCCGGCGAATACGTGGCCGGTCGTGCGGCCATCCGCCACTATCCTCCCGAGATCGAAACGAAGGCGAAGGCGGCCGTGGCCGCACGCTCCGACACCTTTCGCAAGGCGCTGAAGATCGGAGTGAAAATTGCCTTCGGTACCGATTCCGCGGTGAGTCCGCACGGCCTGAACGCCCAGGAATTTGCACTTCTGGTCAGTCTGGGCATGACCCCGGCCAACGCACTGCGAGCGGCGACCTGGTCCGCGGCGGAACTTCTCGGCTTATCGAAAACGATCGGCACTCTGGAGCAGGGAAAAGCTGCGGACGTAATCGCCGTTCCCGGAGATCCGCTGAGCGACATCAGAGCGATGGAGCGTGTGAACTTCGTGATGAAAGGCGGCCGGATTTACAGGAACGACACGGCCCAATAATTGAGTGAGGACGGCGGAACGAACGCAACCCTGACCAGTCATGGCCATCGTGTTCGTCCGTGTACCCGAGGATTTACGTGGCCGGGAGGGGCGCCGGACGACGCCCCTCCGATCGTTCGGCCTTACATCCCGCTACATTTGGACATCATCATCTGCTTCATGTCGGCATTCTTCATCATCATCTGTACGTGAGCCTTGTATTCCGCGTCGGTCATGGCCCGCGTCGTTCCGTCGGCATTCATAACCATCATTCCCTCTCCGGACATGTCGCCGGACATGGGCATGCTCTCCGGCATGGAGGTAGAGCTGGGCATCGATGAGCCGCTGTTCATACTCCCCATGGACTTGCACTCGTCCATCATCATTTTCGAGAACCGGGAATCATGCTGCACCATCATCATGTGATCGTTCATTTCTTGCTCGGTCATGGCTCGCGTGGTGCCGTCGGAATTCATAATCATCATGGATCCATCGCTGGACATGGTGGAGTGATCGCTCATCATCATTTGATGGGAAGCGCAGCCTGCGGCGAACAGAGCGAAAACAAAAAGCGTCGCCGAAAATATTGATTTCATGATTTTTTCTCCAGTCGTCTGTCAGGTGGGACGGGGGGGCGAACCCCTTTACGGCGGGCTGGAGCCGCCGCATCGATACATGGATTGTTCGTCCCGAAAGACGAGCTGCCTTTCATTCATCGGTATGACCCATGAGATGCAACTGAAACGCCGGCTTCAATGGGGGCCGCTTTCTCCCGGGCGGCGCGAGATGCCCTCGTTACGCCCTGGAAGTCCCGCCTCCGGATCCTTCGAGCTGGCGATCAGCGCGCCCGTGACTCCGGAGAGCTGGATCGTCGTCCCCCAACGAGGATGCGATGCCGCCAGTGCATGAAAGGTTTCTCCCGTTCAGCCGACAGCGGCAAAGCTCTGACATTCATGGCCAGGGGTCTCCAGACCCCCGGGCCATTCCGGCCGGGAATACGGTTGGCGGCGATCTGGTCAGTTGCTGGGTGGCTGAGGAATCTGCATGCTCGGATCCTGCGTGGTGTTGTCGGTCGTCGCTCCGTAGATGAATCCGCTGCCCGATCTCAGGGTGAGCAGGATCGATGCGTTCTCAGGGATCACGAACCCAAGCAGGTCACCCGCACTCTGCTGAAGAAAATAGTTCGATGGAAAGTTCCTGGTCACAGTTCCCACTTGCTGCCCGCTCTCATTAAGAACCACCGCATCGAATTCGATTCCATCGACCAGACTTCGTACCCCCAGATTGAACCGTGCCTTTGAAAGGTCCGGAGGTCCGATGAGCACCACCGTCTGCCCGGACTGAATGGCCTCTTCCACTCGGAAGGTTGACTCGTTCATTCCGGTCGTACCGGACTCTCCGGCATCATTGAATATTCGGGTGACCACAAGTGGCGGCGCGCCAGTTTCGATCACCAGATCGGCCGATCCAAGTCCGCTCTGGCCCATCGCGGCAACCACATCGGCAATATAGAGCGTCTGACCAGGTTCCAGAGAATAGGGAACAAACGGGTCATCGCTGGATCCGCTCACGCCCTGGACGTGGAACTGAATTCGCCCGCTGGAGGGCTCTGCCGAAGCGTTGTGGAGCTGAACAGCAGTCCTGAAGAACGAACCGAAGGAACCGGGGGTGGAAGCAATGACCGGAATGATCCGGATCTCGCGAGTCGCTGACGGTGACGGCTCCACGCGCACGACCACAACATTGGAAACAGCACTGGACACGTCACAGCCGGGGCGACTGATCCGAGCCAGAATCCGGTAATAGAAACTTGTAGTGGTGGCCACGCTCCTGAGGACTGTCAGAGAATTCACCGTTGCGCCCAGGGTCGTGGAGGTGGCCGCGCCGAAAGACTGGTCAGCCGATTCCTGCAAGACGTACCCGGTCGAACCAGGAACGCTATTCCACGAGATCTGATAAGCCGTCCCCGACACAGAACTCACCGGACCGCTCAGAATCGGAGCGGATGGTGCAACGCAGTCCGTGGCCGGAGCGGTACGGAAGCTCCACGTCGGCCCGGCAGTCGTTCCCGAAGCATTCACGGCATCGACATGCCAGAAGAATTCGGATCCTGGATCCACCGCTACATTCAGTTGTGCTGTGGTGACACTGGAGTAAAAAGCGGGATTCGTTCCGGGACCAAAATAGACATCATACGAAGTAGCCCCAGAAGCAGCAGACCAGGACAGCACCACAGGAATTCCGACATTCAGAGCTCCATCGGCGGGCGAGGGATTCGATACAGCACCCGGCGCCGTACCGGCACTCCCGGCGCTGACCAGGGTGGAGACGCTGGATGAAAAATTGCTGGCCAGCGCGCAGCCCTGGTTCAAGGCTCGTACCCGATAGTAATACCTCGTGTCTTCGGTTACGACGTGACTGAATTTATTTGAGTTGGAAGTTACCGTCACGGTTGACGGATTGGAGAAACTCGACGAATCCGACTCCTGAACTTCGTAGGCTGTGGCTCCGGCAACAGAATTCCACAGAACGTTGTAAAGGACGCCGGAGTTTGCGCTGGAAGGAGCGGCGGGCCCCGGAACTTCGGGGGCGACACACGACCGCGTGATCGTCCAGGCAAAGCTTCCCGAAGCGACACCGCCCTTTCCGTCCATCACGTTCACAGTCACGGTATAGGGGCTTCCGGACGAAGCATTCGAGGTTACCGTGCCGGCAATGAGGCCCGAGGCATTCATACTCAACCCGGGTGGAAGACCGCTTGCTGTCCAGGTCAGTGGGTCGCCATCGGCATCGGTGGCACTTACCTGCAGCGATACTGAGGAGCCTTCAACAGTCGTCTGATTTCCCGGAACGGTCAGAACGGGAGCGCGGTTCGCGCGGGTCACGGTCCAGGAGAATGATTTTGAATCGCTGCCACCCTTGCCATCGCTGACGGTGACCTGAACGCTGTAGGGGCTGGAGTTCGAGGCGTTGGCGGCGACCGTCCCTCCGATCAGACCGCTGGAGGAAATCGTCAGGCCCGGAGGCAATCCGCTCGCAGACGAGGTCAGTGTATCCCCGTCGGGATCGGAAGCGCTGAGCTGCAGGCTGACTGTTGAACCTTCCGTTGAGGATTGAGCGGCCGGTGCCGTCAGCGTCGGAGGGCGATTGGTATTTGTAATCGTCCATGAAAAAGACTTCGTATCTGTCCCACCTCTACCGTCGCTTGCCGAAACCTGCACGGTATAAGGGCTCGAAGCAGCAGCGCTGTATCCGATCGTCCCCGAGATCAGACCGTTCCCGGCGATACTCAGCCCCTGAGGGAGACTGGTCGCACTGAACGTGATGGGATCGCCGTCGGGATCGTTCGCCGAGACCTGCAACGAGACCGCCTGACCCTCGGCGCTGTTCTGCGCTGCTGGAGTGGTGATCGTCGGTGGCTGGTTCGCCCCGTTCACCGTGACGGAGCTGGAACTCGACGTTGAGGGTATGTTTGCAGGTCCGGAGCTCGGGGGCTGATAGGCGGAGCTCAGGCTGTCGGCTGACGGCTGCAACGACGCTGAGCCGGCCGCTATGGCTTTGAAGGTGACGACGGCAACGTACACAAGTCCCGTGGGCGAGCTGGAAGAGTTCTGTACGGCTGAAACTGTGATCTGTCCGGTTCCGGCCTGCGAGGTGTTTGTCGTCGGAAGTCCACCGTATTCCGGAGTGATGCCTCCGGTGGCGGATACGTACTGAAGCCGACTACTGTCGAACTGGACCGTGATCACGTAGGCCCCCAGGACAGCGCTGGTGCTCGAGGTGTCGGGAGCTTTTCCGGTCACTCCCGTAAGGTTGACCCTCAGATCAGCCAGGATGTTGCTTCCCACCGTCACAGTTGCCGCGCGCGGAGTGAGCGCTATCTGCGCAGTTCCGCTGATGGGTGTTCCCTGCGCATGGACAGAGGTGGCGAAGACCGACATCAGGACCACCGCGGTCAGGCATTGAAGGCGAAGCTGGAGACTAGAGATCATTGGGAATCCTTGTTTTTGCAGCCATGGACATTCATGGGTTGAGTGGCAGGCACAGAATATTGCCCACTACGTAATTGGAGAGGATGACAAGATCGAGTGAATCGATCACAGGTTGCCCTCCGGTTGTGTCCCCATTCAGGTTTGCCATCGACAACGGTGCTGTGAATGGCGGTGCGCCCTGATCGAGGTTATGGACGACATAGTTCGACAACACGACCAGATCACTGGCCGTTACACCCTGCGTCGGGTCCGTTGCTGAAGGATTGAGATCGAGGTCGCCGAAGACCTGCACAGTAACTCCTGCCGCCGAACTGACTCCCACGTTGCCGGCACCGTCCTGGAATCGGAAGGTGACGTCATTTCTTCCTCTCCCGAAGAAGGAGGAAGAATTAATGTCATTGCCATTGAGTCGAGGAGCCAGCCTGGTGGCCGTGCTGCAGCCGTCCGTAGCAGAACCGCCTGCCAGAAAACCGGCCAGGGCCGCTGAAGTCGAGGAAGTGACGCCGGCGACTGTCTTCGGACCTGCTACTACCACGCAGGTCGACTGTGGCACGATCACGTCCAGCGGCGGCGTCACGGCGGGCGGTGTCGAATCGGCGCTTACGGTGAAATTGATGAAGTTAGAAAGTCCCGCCGACGGCTTCGAGACTCTCACGGGGATGACCGACGCGGACGAAATCTCACTCTGTAGAATGTTGGTGCGCAGTTGGGAAGAGCGGTCGAACGTGGTCGCGCTGCGGCTGACTCCATTCCAGACCACCAGAGTACCTGGCGTAAAGTTCGTTCCCGAGACAGTGAGCTCGAAATCCCCCTTCGCCTGACACGTTGACGTTGGACTGAGTGCGGAGACGGTGGCCACCACTGCCGTGACGTTTATGCTGACCGTGGCAGGGCTGGAATTGACCTGGCCGTCGTTGACGCGGAACGTAAAGCTGTCCGAACCGTTAAATCCAGCAGCGGGAGTAAAGGTCAGGTTGGGGAGGGATCCGCTCAAGACTCCGTGAAGGGGATCGCTCAGTTTCTCGAAACTCAGAAAATCACCATCGACGTCGGTTCCGGCCAGTGTCACGGCGACGGCCGTGCCTTCATTGGTCGTCACCGTTTGCGGGGTTGCGGAAGGAGCGTCGTTGACCGGCGTAATCGTTATCGAGACGGTGGCCACATTGGAAAACAGCGCGCCATCACTGGCCGTGAACGTGAAACTGTCCGAACCATTGAAATTCGCATTCGGAGTGTAGGTCATATTGGGAGGGGTGCCGGTCAACGTGCCGTTCACGGGTGAACTGACAATCTGGTAGGACAGCGATGGGCTATCCACGTCCGTTGCGGTCAGCGTGATCGCCTTCGATGAGTCTTCGCTGGTCGTTACGCTCTGGCCACCGGCAACCGGCGGGTCGTTGACGGGATTGAGAGTGATCGAAACCGTGGCGGCAGAGGAGGATAAAAGGCCGTCGTTCGCCTGAAAGGTGAAACTGTCGGGACCAGCGTAGTCGGGGGCTGGCACATAGGAGAGATTGGGCAGAGTTCCTGTAAGCGTGCCGTGCCCGGGTCCCGTGGCGACCGAGAAGGTCAACGAATCGCCCTCAGGGTCGGTACCGGTGAGCGTAATGGCAATCGCGTTGTCTTCGTTTCCGGAAACGGACTGACTGTTGGCCGACGGCGCGGTGTTTGCCGTTACCTGGATGGCAACCGCGGTCGCTGGAATCCTTGCAGGACCGGCGATCATCGCTCCGAACTTGATGGCGCTGGCCAGACTGTCGGGATTCGGGGTGAAGGTTGCGCTCCCTGAGCCGATCGCCTTGAACGTAAGAACGGCCAGTGAAACAAGACCCGTCGGCGCGTTCGCATTCGACTGCGTGGAGGACAGCGTGACAGACCCCGACGTGTTTGCAACAGAGGGAGTCGTGTAGGTGAGCGTCGCCGTTGGATATTCGGGAGTCGTTCCTCCCACCGCGGATATGAACTGAAATCTTGAGTTGTCGAACGAAACGGAGATCGTGTAGCCGCCCAGGACCACTGCTGTCAGGTTTCCATCGGACCCGGTTCCCGTCATCCCGGTGAGATTCGCCTTCAAGTCCGCGGTGAAATCAGAACCCTGATTCACACGTGTCGTGGACGGGGTGAGGGTCACTGGCGCATTCCCTGAAATGGGAATCCCCTGGGCGTAAATCGAATGGCCACTGGCAAACGTGAGCCCCACAAAGATCAAAGCGAGTGCAGCGCGATGAAGGCAACGGCAGACGGTCGTGATCATTTCCGCGCTCCGTCCACATCTATCTGAAGATCGCGGATGAAGTTTCCATCGGCGTCCCGCTCCAGCCCTGCTGCCAGGCTCTCGATGGTCACCTTCACGCTCGCTGCTCCTCCGGGCTTCAGCTCCCGGAAGATCACTCGGGCTACATTGATGATGCCGCTGGGGGCGGTGGCGTCGTTCTGCACGTAACAGAGACGCACCACTCCGTCCGCGTTCGCTTTCGGAGAGTTGGTCGCGAACGGGGCCGTTGCAAAATAAGAGGAAGTTCCTCCCTCTGCTTGCACATATTCCACGGCTTGGGCATCGAACTCGATCCTGGCCACATAGGCTCCCAGCACAGGATTGTGACCATTGACGAAGACTCTGGTGAGGTCGATCGTGATCGGCAGGGAAAATCCGTCCTCCCGGCCCCGCTGGCTTCGGATGTGTTTTACAGCAGATGTAACCTGCGCCTCGCCGGTGATCTGGCGGACTGCCGAAAGCGAGTCGCTGCCAGCCTGCAGGACTGTAGCTGACAGCATCAGAGACATAACTGCGATCAGAGACTTCATGATTTTCCTCCGGGTCATCTCAGGGGGAGACAACCGATGTTGTGAACCAGATAGTTGGAAAGAATGACCAGATCGAGGGAATCCACAGATCCGTCGAGATTGAGATCAGACAATTCGGCCGGAGCATTGAACGGCGGGTTCCCGGCGGCGAGGTTGTGAACGAGATAGTTACTGAAAATCACGAGGTCGCTGGAATCAGCGTTCTGATCGAGGTTGAGGTCGCCGTACAACTGAACCGTGACCGTGCTGTAGGCACTGCCCATGTTTCCCGAGGCATCCGTGAATCTGAAGGAAACGGTATTGACCCCGGCGGTGAAAAATGTGCTGGTATCGGCATCGACGCCGTTCCGCTGCGGGGAAAGCCTGGTCGTCGAGGCGCTGCAACCATCGACGGACGACCCACCGGCCGTTAGAAAGTCCGACAGGGTGGAATCGGTTAACCCAGTGCTGCCTCCGACTTCGCCGGAACAGGTGGATTGCACCACCGTGATCGGCGATGGTGGCGTGACGGCAGGCGGGGTGGTGTCCTGGTTCACGGTAAACATCGCGGACGATGTACTGACGTTTCCGAATGGGTCCGCGACCGTAACGGTCGCCGTGCCCGGCGTGCTCATGTCCGCAGAACTGACATCGGCCTCGAGTTGCGTGGAACTGAGGAACCGGGTCGGTAGCATCGCGCCATTCCACTGGGCAACGCATCCGCTGGTGAAATTCAGACCGGAGATCGTGATCGTGACGCTGGGGCCGTTCTCACAACCGCTGGAGGGACTGAGGCTCTGTACGCTGTGCGAAGGTGCATTCACCTGTTGATCAACGATGGGAGAGGCCGACGAGGCATGGGTGGAATCGCCGAGATAGGCGGCACTAACCGGATGGACGCCGGCTGAAAGCGCGGAGGTAACAAAGGTGGCAATCCCTCCGGAGATGGAGGCACTGCCCAGCGTCCCGCTTCCCTCACGAAATTCGACCTGGCCCGTTGCGTCAGCGGGCGACACCGCGGCTGTGAAGGTTACATCCTGATTGAAGGTCGACGGATTCGGACTGGCAGTCAGCGCAGTGGACGTCGGGATGAGCACAAGTCCGTTCTGGGACCAGGTCACCGATACGTTCTGCAATTCGGGACTGACCAGGGTGTCCGTCGTGGAGAGATCCGCCTGATATTGAAAATAACGGCCACTGGCGTCGATGGACGATCCGGAAGCGGGAACAGGAGCAAAGGCCGTCCAGCTTGCATCGGGAACGGGTGTATCCCCCACCCTGTAACCGATGGAAAGGGCTGTACCGGCCGGGAGGACGCTGGTCCACGAGAGCTGTTTCCAGAGGGCGGTCACTCCGCCATCGAAGACCCGAGACTGAAACGTGCCGGACGCCGGGAACTCGCTCATACGCAGCCAATCCACAGCGACGCTGGAGCTGTTGGGGGTGGCGTCGCTCACCACCGGTCGCATGTCCGAAACGATGCCCGTACTCTCGGTATGCACGACAACGCCATCAACCCAGAAAACGACAGACCCTGATATCCAGTCGATGCGATACCGGTGAGGCGATCCGATCAGCGAGTTCGAGATCAGGACGTCGCTTGCCGCGGCTCCGCCCGCTACGCGGGCATATACGGCATTGCCCGTATTGTGCGTGCTGAACATGGCCCAGACCGCAGAATTGAAGTCGACGGCGAAGCCCACGTGCTGGAATGTTTCCGCACTGAATGTGGCCACGAACTCCAGTGAACGACCCTGCCCGTACATCGACGCCGTGCCCAGAAGCGCGCCGTTCACACTGACGACTCCCCCGGCAACGACCGAGTCTCCGCCACTTCCCCATGGAACGCTCGTCCATCCCGGAGGCAGCGCAGACCCATCGAACTCTTCGTGCACAACAGGGGCGAGAATCACCTCTCCGTCCGCGACATGTGCTACCGCGGTGTGGCTGTCGAGAGTGCCCGCTGAAAAGTCCCCTGTGAGCGTGTCCGTGAAGGTCTGCGTTGTGTCCTCGGTCGTGAAGGTCCACTGACTGCTGGAGCCCAGAGTATTTCCGGCGAGGTCGGCCACGCTTGCCGCGATCGTCACGGTATAAAGCGTTCCCCCCTCCAATGGCACATTCGGTGTGAGTGTTGCCAGCGAGCCGCTGAATGAAACGGACGCTGGTGTGTCAGTCCCTGCTCCGGAACGGCGGAGGGAGAACGTCGAGCTGGTCACAGTGGCAGAATTCATTGCTTCGGAAAATCGCACGGTAACCGTGGCCGCGGTGGAAACCGATGTGGCCCCCGAAGCTGGCGACACTTGAACGATCACCGGGGGAGTGTTGTCAGGACTGTTCGAAAACCCGATTTCCACCTGCTGCAGCTCGGGGCTGACCAGGTCATTCGCCGTGGATAGCTCTGCCTGGTACTGAAGATAGCGGGATCTGCCTCCGATCATGGATCCGGATGGGGACACCGGAATGAAGCCTGTCCATGAGGAATCGGGAACCGGGGTGTTGCCCAGACGGACGCTCATGTCCATTGCGGTCTGAGGCGGTGTCGTTGCCGACCAGTTCATAGCGCCCCAGCTCACCGTTCCGAGGGCATCGAACACGCGTGACTGGAACACCCCGCTCGAGGCATATGGAGTTAGGCGAAGCCAATCCACCATCACCCCACTGGCGTTGACGTCGTAGTCACTGACCACCGGCCGCATGTTCGCAGCGATGCTCACCGGCTGGGTGTGAACCACCGATCCGTCAATCAGAAAAACGATCGATGCGGAATTCCATTCGATCCGGTAATGGTGAGGAGCGCCGAGCCATGAACCAGGGATGGCAACATCGATCACCGTTCCGGCATTGTTGGTGCGGGCGTAGAGAGTGTCCGTACCGCCAGCGGTGCCGAACATCGCCCAGGATTCCCCAGCGGCAGCGAGGTCCTGTCCCAGTCCCACATGTTCGAAATGTTCAGCCGCGAACGTGGCAACGAAGTCGATGGCTCTCCCGGGACCATACGTTGCGGATGTGGCCAGCAGGCCGCCGTTGACGGTAACCTCGCCGTTGGCCACGACGGCATCCCCGCCGTTGTTCCACGGCGACAAGGTCCAACCCAGTGGGATTGCCGAGCCCGAAAAGTCCTCGGACACGGCGGGAGACAACGTGAGTTCACCATCTCCCGACAATGTAATGGAGACACCGGCAGGGCTGCCGGCGGCAAAGTCCGCAACGGTGGTGTCGAGGAAACCGGAAAGGGCAATCGTCGTGAATGTCCACACGGAATCGCTACCAAGAGCATTGCCTGAGGCATCTGAAACAGACCCGGAGACAGTGACCGTATACGCCGTGCCGGGATGGAGATCAGCAAGAGGCTGAAGGGTGGCCGTCGTTCCCGCGTAAACAACATTGGCCGCAACATCCGTTGCTGCCCCATCGGCGCGGAGGGAAACCGTGGTGGAAGAGATTGTGGCGGGGTCCATCGCTTCATCGAACGTCACAGAAACAGTCTCGTTGAGAGGCACGTCGAAGGCGTCCGGCTGAGGATAGCGGCTCTGAATGGTTGGAGGCGTGGAGTCGCTGAACGCTCCATAGCCGATGACCACCTGCTGCACTTCGGGGGTCCTGGAGGGGTCCGCCGATGTGAGAGCGGCCTGATACTGGAGGTAACGTGAATTCGCTCCGATGGAATCGCCCGGAGATGCGATGGAACTGAATGAAGTCCAGGAACCATCCGGAATGGGGGTATTGCCGGTGCGGACGCTCATGGCCAGAGAAGTCCCCGGCGGAAGCAAGGCTGTCCAGTTCAGTGCACCCCAGGCAGAGGCAGTTCCGGCGTCGAAGATTCGGGAACGAAAGCTCGCCGCCCCAGCGTATGGATCCATGCGCGCCCACTGCACGACCAGAGCGCCCGAGCCGTTTCCAGAGTCGCTGAACACCGGCCGGAGGTTTCCGGGGAGGGACGCCGTCTGCGAAGAAACCTGAACACCATCGATATAAAACGCCACGCTGCTGGATAACCACTCGATCCGGAAGCGATGGAAAGCGTTCAGATAGGCCCCGAGGGGCACATCAGTTCCGCTGCCGCCGTTCACCCGGGCATAGAGCTGATCGCCGGATTTGCTGCTGAAAATTGCCCAGCCGCCCGTGTTGAAGTCGTTCCCGAACCCGGCGTGCTGATTGGAAGCGGAGAAGCTGGCCACGAATTCGAGGGCACGCCCCGGTGCATAGAAGGCATCTGTTCCAACAAGGGCCTCATTGATGGACATCGCCCCGGCTGCAAACGATGCCGCGCCCCCGGGTGACCAGGGCGAGACAGACCAGCCAGCGGGGATGGATGCATCGTTGAACTCAGAGCCCTCGGCAGGGCGGATCGTTACTTCGCCGTCCGCCGTCTCCGTCACCCAGGACTGAGCATCGAGAGTCCCGGCTGAGAAATCTCCGTAAGTCGTATCCACGAAGGAAGCCGAAGCTGTCGTGAATGAGGCTGGCGCGGCGGGTGGATTCGGATCAACAGCTGTGTTGGATGCTGCGTCCGTGGATTGGACTCGGAAATAGTACGTGGTGCTGGTAGAGAGACCGGACAGGGTGATCTGGTGGCTGGTCACCGCTGTGGAATCGGCGGCACTCTGATCGAGGGAGGAAGGATTGGTAGAATATGTGACGACTGAATCCGACTGCTCGTCGGTAGTCCAGGCTACCTGCACCGTACCATCGGCGTTCGGCGAGGCCGTCACTGCCGAGATCAGCGGGGGCGACGTGTCGGTGGCGTAGGTGACGATGTAGTTCCCGGCAGGTGACGAGAACCGTGCGTAGTCAATTCCCTTCACCGTTTCCAAGGCATAGGGAATGGTCCCTCCATTCAATGTGATCCCCGTAAGGTGACCATTGATCGAAAGGGCCGGGAGGAGAGACTGCAGGCCGTTGGTATTCGCGCCCGCGACCACTGAGAACGTCAGCGCATTCCCAGCCCACGCCACGTTGGAGAATGAAGACGCGTTACGGCCATCGATCCAATCCAGCATCTGTTTCGCGGAGACCACCGGCACGGACCTGGACTGAGCGGCGGCAACCACTGTGTTCGCTCCGGGATGATCGGACGAATCGGTATGCATATTCATGGTGAACACGCCGTAATAACCGAGCGGTCCCAGGGCGTTGTCAAGCAACGTGTCGATATGAGTGGAGTACGTGATCCCGGACTCGTCGGTCATCTGCGTGGCGGCCTGGTAGACATCGATCATCGAACCGTCGAGATCAGCAAAACGCATGGGCATGCCCGAACCGGTAAAGAGACCGGGGCGATCCTGCACCCACGTGTCGGGCCAGTAGTAGTAATTCGTATCGAATCGAATGCCGTGGGCCAGTTCCACTTTCGGGTGCGAGGCCCAGTCGCTCCATACGATGCAATGCGTGCGGTTCGTCACGGGCGCCGGGAGGCTGACGTACTTGGACCTCCAGGCACCGAGATCGCTGTCGAAGATGGACGACAGAGAGCCCTGGGATGTCCAGTCCGCGCAGTTCGTCGTTACGTGATCGCCGATTTCGAAGCCCTGAGCCACGTAGCCGGCCGCCGAAGAATCGGAAAGCGGAGTACTCGTATAGATGTAGGAAGTCGAGCGCAGACATTCCCAGTTGCTGACCGAGCAACCGGCCGGGCTCTGGGCAAGGAGCTTGTCGAACTGGCCCTGCGTTCCGTTGCTGCCATGGTCATCGCCGGTCATTACCACGGCGGCTTTCAATCCACGCGGCAGGTACCAGAAGTGGGGAAGCGGCTTGCCATCCCTGTTCAGAAACTGAATAAGATTCGCCAACAGTCGTTGCTGCTCGTCGGCCTGAGGGATCTGCACCCGGGAGAGATCGACCCAATCAGGCTGAACGTCTCCGGCCTTCGCTCCAAAAAAAAGATCGTCTGAACGGATGGGAGGAGTGCCGTCACGCTCCTGAGCGGCGAAGGCCGGATTCCCCTGACGTGTGTAAATCACCGAGCGGGCCAGGTCAAAGGTAAAGGCCGCAACCTCTCCCCCATTGGAACCGACGCTGCGAACAGTGAGGGCCGGATAAGCCGTGGCGGTGGTTGAATCAGAAAAGAGCGTAGCGACGACTGTAGCTCCAGCGGGAGCGTAACTGTCCGCAGTTCCGTGGAACTGGATTGTCTGCGCGGTGATGCCGCGCCCCGGGACGGCGCTCGTCGTTACCTGCAGGTATTCGTCCGAGATCGTGCTGCCCGCATCGGTCAGGCCGAGAAGACCAGCCAACTGCTTGTCCGGCCGCATGGCAATCAGGTTTCCGCCGGCGTTCACCCAATCGGAGAACATGGAGACCTGGGCGGCGGTGAGTGGCATTTCTCCGAGAATGGCTACATCGTAGGATCCCAGAATCGAAGGCGTGACGTTCGAAATGTCCGTTGCGTTGAATTCATTCAAACCTTCAGCCCGAAGAATTTCCGTGTAATAGCGGCTGAAAGGATTGGAAGCAGCGCTGATCACCAGAATCGGCCCGCCCGGACCCTCGTCCGCAGGAGGACCTGAGGTGGTGAATGACCACACATAGTCCGCGGCGAGAAAATTGCCCGCGGCGTCGGACACGCCTCCCGTACCGCCCCGAATGGTGACCGTGTACGTGGCTGAATCAGCCAGCGATGATGACGGAGTGAGCGTGATGGTGCGGGCGGAACTATCGTAAGCGATGGTGGCGGAGACCGGACCGTTCGATGCGTCACGCATGCTGACGGTGCCAGGGCTCACGGACGACGCATCAAGGGCTTCGTTGAAGGTGGCCACAGCACTGCTTCCGACAGCAACATTCACGGTTCCATTTGCCGGAGAGGCGGACGTCACTGAAGGCGGCGTTGTATCGGGGGCCACTGAGGTAGCGAACACAACATCAACCCAGTAGTTGCTGGATTGGAATGTATCGTCCGGAAATGTCGATGGGCCGTACTTGTACACTCCGTTCGGGCCATCTGCACCATTCGCCAGTGCCCTCAAAGGTAGATTGACGAATTCTGAATTGAAATAGGAGCTGTCGAAGGCATAGCCCCCTGCTGAATGATAGGAGGCCACATAGGTTGTGCCTGCGACGATGGCGATGGCCGGCGAGAGCGAAACTTCCTGCCAGCCGCTGGAGGTCCCACCGGTGAACGTGGCTTCGGCCAGTTGCACACCTGCCGAGTCCCACAGATGACCGACGTGAGTCCCCGTGTTGCCAGCGCCTTTATAGAATCGAATTGCAGTGATGTAGCCGTCTTGCTCGGCCCGGAATTTCACTCCAACCTCGATGGGCGAGGCATCGTTGGCGTCCGGGGTTGCGGGCACAACTGATTCGCTCCAGATCGAGCATGGGCAGACCCGCGGATCGACGCTCACTGTAACGGCAGTTGACGAGGCTCCGAGATTGCCGCTGTCGTCAATGGCTCTGCTGAGCAGAGTTACCGGTCCGCTCGAAGGCGAGTTCCACGCATACGACCAGTTCACCGTTCCGCTGGCTGGATGCCATGTCGCGCCGCCATCGGTCGACACCTCTACAGCGGCCACCACTCCTCCCCCCGCGTCGCTGGCTGATCCGGTGATGTTCACCACCGAGCTCGCTGGAACTGAAGATCCGTCCGAGGGAGAATCAATCGTTGACGAGGGGGCAGTGGTGTCCGTGGACGCCGCCGCAAGAACCAGTCCGGCCTGAAGAGTTCCGGGCTGCACACCCATATCCGCCAGGAGGTTCACCGAGGCCTGCTGCATCCGCGGATCTGGACTCGAGGATCCCCGATCATGATTGTCGTCGAGACCCCATGGCCACTGGACTGTGCCTGCGCCGAACACCAGCGCCGTGCCCTTCCGGTACATGGTCAGATGATGAGTCGCGGTCCCGGGACCATAGTTCGAACCGTAATCCAGAAGGCGCTGATCCACCTCGACTGTCGTCGATGACAGCCGGATCAGACCAGGCGGGCGGGCACCGTTATCGAGATCCTCATCCCACTCGTAACCCACCGAGTCCGCTACCAGGTTGGCGGAGGAACCGGCCGGAAGGGAAGCCACGGATGTATTTCTCCAGAACCGGAGCTTGCCCTCCTCCGATGAGACGACCATCGGATAGCTGCAGCAGTTGACTGTGAAGATCGTTCCGGTGAGAGCATTCTCCGGCCTGCCCCCATCCGCGGGAGGACTGAACCGGGGGTCTCGCCACGTCCCGGTCCAGACATTCGGTTCGGGATCGATCCTGGCGTTGGCGTGGGTTTCCTTGTAACAGACCAGTGTCCTGTACGGCGTCGCCGACCCCTCATTACTGACCTCCCAACGGGTCTTCCAGAAAATCTCGTTGCCGGTCAGGAAGGCCATGTTCACGCCGGCGTCGCGCGCCGCTTCGACGTTTGCTCGTTGTTCCCCCGACCAGTATTCATCATGTCCGACCGGCATGTAGATACGGTGTTCGAGGATCTCAGAACCCAGGCGGGATGCATCCACGCCCGTGAAGTAGCTCACATCGTAACCATTGGCTTCGAGCCAGCGCACCATCGGGTATTCGGAGTTGAAGAGCCAGTCCTCAGCACTGGTTCCCCGCGTAGTGAAGGGCCGGTTGTAGCTGACTTTGTAGGCACGGCCCGCGGGAGATCCGGTATAGAGACTATTTCCCCCATACTGGTTATAGGCTTGCCAGGTGATATCCGAGGTCTGAAAAAGAATGTCCGAGTGTCCGCTGTCGTCGCGGACGATGAATACCATGTGGCTGGCGCGGCCATCCTCGGGGTCCGTGCGCACCAGCCTGGCCAGATAGATCCCGGAAGTAGCGTCAGCAGGAACCGCCCAGGATGCCGAAACGCTCCAGTTGCCGCAGTCGTTCAGACCGGTGGTACTGTCGTTCAGGCAGGCCGGCTGCGATTGGGGTAGTACGGCTGTAGGAGAGATGGTGTCAACTTTTCGTGCGCCGGCACCCGAGTAATAGCCCAGCCGGTAGATGTCGATTCGATAGGATGTCGCATCGGTACTGACCTTGAACGACACGGTGGAGCCTGCGCCCACGCTGATGTCAGTCGCAAACCCTTGAATGCTCGCATCCCCGGCTCCAGTAATCTCCCATTCACTCGAGGGATTTCCGGGCAGACAGTTCTCAGCCACGATCCGATTGGAGGGTACGTCGCAGGGTGCGGCACGTAAGGACCCGTTCGCAAGTGACAGGAAAATCGTGAATGCGGCCGCGACGAATGTCGAGACCCCTGAGTATCGACCACGTGTAACCATGAATAAGGCTCCGCCGAGTTAGTGCAGGCTGGTCCCGAAAAGAGGCTGTCTACCCACCCCTTGCGCGATTCGTCGCTCTCGCGCTTCTCCGCCCCGCCCAAGACTCCCCGGCGGCACTGCGGCCGCCCAAAAACACCTGCTTGATGATGGACCGGCCGAGTATACGAATCGGATTGCCTTGCGGTCATATACCGAATGCTCCAATTATCATCGGCCGTTCGGTCTATTTTGAAGGTTATTTTGACTACATCGCGATGAAGAGCCTACCGTTCTACATCCCACGTAAACCATTGCATAAAAATCGGATAGAAACGAACCACGGACGGAGCAATCGTCCACAATCTGTGCTTGATTGACCAGCGCCACAAATACGATTATTTGAAGAAGGCTACGGGGCCATCCCCGCGGTGCCAGCATCCTGTTTATTTTGCAGAATACGCAGCTTGTCCGTCACACATTGACACCAGGCGAACGCCCGCGATCCGGGATACCATTCACTGCCTTCGAATTCAAAAGATCGGAGCGACGATGCAAGGTAACTTGGCCGGTTTTCTTCCTCGCTTCAGTCGCCGCAAGGCACTGCGCCTCATCGGCGGAACGCTGGCCGGGCTTCCTTTCGCCGGCGGGATCGCGCGGGCAAAGGATCTCTCCAACCCGAACATTCTTTTCATCATGACTGACGATCAGCGCCAGGACGCCATGAGCGCCTATGGCAACACGATCCTCAAGACTCCCAACGTGGATCGCATCGCCAACGAAGGTATGCGCTTCGACGAGATGTTCGTCACCAACTCCCTCTGCGCTCCGAGCAGGGCTTCGTTCCTCACCGGACTCTATTCGCACGCCCACGGCATCGTCACCAACGGGGACGGTCCCCAGTTCTACAACGGCCCCGGAATTCGCGAAGATCAGCGCACCTTCCCGCAGCGTCTCCAGGAAGCGGGATATCACACCGGACTGGTGGGCAAATGGCACCTCAAGTCCGTGCCCACCGGCTTCGACGAGTGGGTGATCTTCCCCTGGCAGGGCGAGTACTACGATCCGGAGTTGATCTCCAAGGGCACACACCTTCGCGCCAGGGGACACGCAGACGACGTCGTCGGGGATCAGGCCATCGAATTTCTCAACCATCGCCCGAAAGACCGTCCCTTCTGCCTCCTATATCAGTTCAAGTCGCCCCACCGCTCATGGTTTCCGGCCAAACGTTTCGAGCACATGTTCGATGACATCAACATTCCGCTGCCTCGAACCTATGAGGACAAGCTCGAGGGCCGTCCTGAAGCTGTCCGGGCCACGGAAATGCACATGGACGACCTGCATGATTTCCGTGAGCGCGGCGTTCCCGAGTCCCTGCCGGAGAACGAGAGGGAACGCCAGAGCTACGAAATGATGGTGAAGAACTACTACCGCGTCCTTCTCAGCGTGGACGAGAACGTCGGCCGCGTTCTGGACCTGCTCGACAAGCAAGACCTTTCCGAAAACACAGTCGTCGTGTACACCTCGGACAACGGGTTCTTCCTCGGTGAGCACGGCCTGTTCGACAAGCGCCTGATGTACGAGGCGTCCATCCGCGTGCCACTGGCGATCCGCTATCCCAATCTCATTCCTGCGAGGTCTGTCGACAAAACGCACATGGTGCTGAACATCGACATTGCTCCGACGCTGCTGCAACTGGGAGGCGTTCCCGTTCCCCTCGGACTGCATGGACGCAGCATCGTTCCGCTGCTCAAAAACGCGGATGTCCCCTGGCGCGATGCTTTCCTTTACGAATACTTCGAGTATCCAGCGGGACATTGCGCACGAAAGAACCGCGGCGTCCGGACCGAGCGCTGGCAACTCATTCACTTCTTCGAGCAGCCTGAGGAGTGGGAGCTCTACGATCTGCAGAAGGATCCCGACGAGACGAAAAACCTGATCGCCGACCCCGCACATGCCACAACGTTGCAGATCCTGAAGGCAAGGCTGGCCGAGCTCCGGCGTGAGGTGAGTGACGTCGATCCGCCCGGCCCTCCCCCGGCCGTCGTCGGATGTCACAACGGCGAAGTGACGGGATATTCCTCACGCACCGGTGTTCACTGAGCCCTGTGGGCCAAGCCAGAGAATCAACACGAGCGGCGACATCGCAGGGTGGCATGCGAGCGGCCGCATCGTCTGGAGTGATGCATTCAGTTTGCGATTCGATCCAGGGGAAGAGCGAGGAGTACCGGCCGCTCGAAGTGCGGCCCCGCGAGCAGGCCCGTCGTGTGCTGCAGTCGGGTCGATGACACGACTCTTGCAACATCATTGCGAGTGCCCAACAAGTGCCTTGTGATCGAAGGCGATGCAACGACGGCATCGATGCTCGCCGTCATTGTCCGCAGATCGTTTCCCTGGGATGTCGTTCAGGTGAAGACGATTCCGGAAGGCGTGACGCACTTACGTTCTGACGATTCTTTCGAAACGGTCATCGCCGATATCTCACTTTCCAGCGACGGAATGGCCGAGCTCACGGCGGAAACACGGCGGCTTAAAGCCGGAGTAGTCGTGCTCACCACCCGCCCTCTGTCCCGAACTCTGCTGGAGCTGTTCGTCGGCGATGATGTGTTCGCCGTGCTTCCCAAGCCCTTCGAGCTCGAGGAACTGGTGACGACGCTCCGCGAAGCGGCGGAATTCGCCAAAACGGGCTCGAAGATGGCGGCACGTCTGTTCGGCTTCCTGAAACACTCCAGCGAATGAACTCGTTCGAGGCCCCACCCGGGAACGCTGCTATCCTCCCCAGCCGGGAACGGGCAGTTCTTCCCGTCGCAACCGGCGCGCATGAACACCGAAGCAAAGAAGATTCAGAGGATCTACATCGTCCTGCTGCTTCTGCACACGCTCGCCGCTTCGTTGATCTGGGGTATCAACACGCTCTTTCTTCTCGACGCGGGCCTCAGTAACGCACAGGCTTTCGCTGCAAACGCATTCTTCACTGCAGGCCTTGTCCTGTTCGAAGTGCCCACGGGTGTCGTGGCCGATACGCGCGGCAGAAGGTTTTCCTATCTTCTCGGGACGCTGACTCTGGCGATTTCCACCGGTCTCTATCTGCTGATGTGGAAGGTCTCGGCTCCCTTCTGGGCCTGGGCCGTCTCCTCCGCCTTTCTCGGTCTGGGTTTCACCTTCTTTTCCGGCGCGGTCGAAGCGTGGCTCGTGGACGCCATGAAGGCCAGCGGCTACGACGGAGCGATGGAGTCCGTTTTCGCCCGCGGAAAGATCACCGAAGGCGTGGCCATGCTCACCGGCTCTGTGGCAGGTGGTTACATCGCCCAAGTCACAAACCTCGGCGTTCCCTACGTTCTTCGGGCCGTCGTTCTCGTAATTTCCTTCGTCCTGGCATTCGTGAAGATGCGCGATGTCGGCTTCGAACCTCGCCGCAGCGGAAAAATCGTCGGCGAGGTCAGGGCCATCCTCAAGCAATCGATCCGCTACGGTCTGGGAAACCCGCCCGTTCGCTGGCTGATGCTCGCCGCCCCCTTTACGGACGGTGTGAGCATCTTTGCTTTTTACGCGGCGCAACCGTACCTGCTGCAGCTCTGGGGTAACGAGAAAGCGTACGGAATCGCCGGCCTGGCCGCGGCCATCGTGGCCGGAGCTCAGATCGCCGGAGGGCTGATGGTGCCGCTGGCGGCACGGATCTTCAGGCGACGGACGAGTGTGCTCCTCACCGGAGTAATCGTCAGTGTCATCTCCCTCGGCGGCATCGCCGTCCTGCCACGATTCGCACTGGCCATTGCTCTGCTTGTTTTGTGGGCATTGACGTTCGCCATGATCTCCCCTGTTCGCCAGGCCTACCTGAACGATCTCGTACCTTCCGCACAGCGAGCTACCGTTCTGTCATTCGACTCGCTTCTCGGCTCGGCGGGAGGGGTGGTTACCCAACCTCTTCTCGGCCGCTCAGCCGACGTGTGGGGCTATCCCGTTTCCTACGCCTTCAGCGCCGCCATTCAGGTTCTGGCCATCCCCTTCGTCTGGCTGGCGCGAAGAGAGAGCGCTCCGTCCGACGCCATCGAACACCATCAGACGAGTCAGCAGTGAATTGCGGATCCCCGGCGGCGTTGCCGGAACTTCGTCGGGCGCAGAACGCGGACCGGCAACCGTTTTTTGAACGCAGCTCTGAGGGCCCGGCCAAGTCACCCAGCCAGCCGGCTTCTACGATCAGGACAGTTCCACGGCCAGGCTGAAACCGGTCAGACTGCGCGCAGTTCCCATCATCGGCGCGTCGATCGTCCCGACCGGAACCGCACCCATGCGCAGATAGAAGGATTCGGCATTGGGGTCAGAGTCAATCTGCAGCGTCTGGTGACCGCCGCTGCCCGCTCGCACTTGAGCGTGACAGAGGAGCAGCCGTCCGCCACAGTCCTGTCACCGTGTTTCTCATCCTCGTATGATCTCCGTTCCTCCGATGGTCATCACACCGGCCACGTTGGGCGAGAGTCGCCACCGGGCCGATCTCCGGACCTGGTCAGTTCCCATCTGAGTTCGGGGCTCGCTCAAGGAATCGTTCATCGACGTAGACCCAGGCCTCTCTCCCAGAGGCGAGAGTGGCCGTGACTCTCTTGTACGGAGCCGGCTCGTAGGCGTCCGCGCTCTCCAGCTCGGCAGTGCTGAGCTCCAATACTGTGCCCGGCACGCGGCTGGTCTTGTCCCCATTGAAACGCACGATGACATGGCTGCTGCCATTCGTCCCGGCGAACTCGGCATCGTGCACCACAATCCGTGATTGTTCGAAGCCCGGGAGTTCATCGGCACTCCCTGAAAGTCTCCTTCCAAACGTGGAGATCTGGACGTCTTCCAACTGCAGCGTGCCGTAGGAGAAGAGAAGTGGCATTGAGATCCTCGTTTGCCGAAAGAAGCTCACGAAATTCGGCTGGCAAGTCACAGCCAATATAATGCAGTTCGATGACTACGACTGCGCGGCTGGTGCTCGAAGACGGAACGGTGTACGACGGCCAATCCTTCGGATCGACTGAAGACTCCATTGGCGAGGTCGTATTCAATACCTCTCTGACGGGATACCAGGAGATTGCCACGGATCCGTCGTACAGGTTCCAGATCGTGATCATGACTTATCCGCATATCGGAAATTACGGAATCAATGAGAGCTTTGACCAGAGTACCCGGCCGCAGGTGGCCGGTTTCGTGGTCCGGGACGCGTCGCTGCATCCTTCCAATGCCTCCTGCACATCTACGATCGATGAGTATTTTCAGGAGCACGGTGTCAGCGCCATTACCGGGGTGGACACGCGCGCACTCACTCGCAGGATCCGCACCGAGGGAGCGATGCGGGGATTGATTACGACGTCGTCGGAATCGGTGCAGGCCATCGTGGCCAGCCTGAAGGACTCGCCATCGATGTCCGGCCTGGACCTGGTGAAGCGAGTCTCGACGGATTCCGTTTACAAGGTAGGCAACGAAGGCACCGGACCGCGGAAGCGCATCGCTGTGTACGACTTCGGTGTGAAGCGCGACATCCTCCGGCAGATCGCGGCCCGTGGCTGCGATGTGGAAGTTTTTCCGGCAGCCACGAAACCGGACGAAATTCTGGCCGGGCAGTTCGACGGACTGGTCCTTTCGAACGGCCCGGGAGATCCCGAACCCGTTACCTACGCCCAGGAAAACATCCGGGAGCTGGTCGGCAGAATTCCGATGCTCGGGATCTGTCTCGGGCATCAGCTGCTGGGCCTGGCCCTCGGGGGAAAAACCTACAAGCTGAAATTCGGCCATCGAGGCGGGAACCATCCCGTGAAAGATCTGCAGACGGGGCGTGTCGAGATCACTTCCCAGAACCACGGGTTCTCCGTGGCCGCGGATTCGCTGAAGGATTCGGACATCGAGTTCACTCACATCAATCTCAACGACGACACGCTGGAAGGGTTCCGCCATCGTTCCGAGGCTATCGTGGCCGTTCAGTACCATCCCGAAGCCGCGCCGGGGCCGCACGATTCTTTCCATCTCTTCGATGATTTTCTGCGAATGATCGACACATGGTCCGGCCGTTGACTGTCATCAGCCGCTATTCCGAAGGTCCGCGAAGACATTCCTCCTGATGAGTCTTGCCCGCGACATTGCCTGGCGTTACCTGAAGCGGCCAACCGATCAGTTGATCAACGCCGTAAGCATCGTCTCCGTGTTCGGATTGGTCATCGGGGTCATGGCTCTGGTGATCTCCATGGCCCTGATGACCGGCTACCGGGGCGACCTTCAGGAGAAGCTCCTCGGTGGCAACGCAGAGCTGTTCGTCTATTCGATCAATGGCGGAATTGAAAACACGGCCGCCACGGTAGACCGGATCCGCCGTGTGCCCGGCATCGCCAATGTCTCCCCTGTTCTTTTCCAGGGCGCACTGGTTTCTTCGGAGGCCAACGGAACCGGCGAACAGATCATGATCAAGGGTGTCGAGCCGCGGCGCAGTGGAGAATCGCATCTCTACCAGAAGGTCATCGGTCCCCGCGCCTCGTTTCGATCGGCTGACGGCTATCCCGGACTCTCGCTCGGAAAATATCTGGCCCGGAAGCTTGGCGTGAAGGCCGGTGACGTGGTCACGCTCACGGCGCCTTCAGAAGATCGCGGCAGCTTTCTTCCGAAAAGCGGCACATACACGGTAGTGACCGTGTACGACACGGGCTTTTTCGAGTTCGACGCTCGCTGGATCTTCATGGATCTGGACGAAGCGCGGCAACTGCTGGGGCTGCAGCAGGCCAACCTCATCGAGGTCAAACTTCTTCCCGGCGTGGACCTAGACGCCATGGTCAAACGCATCGCCAATCTCACGGAAAACCAGTACGCGGTCACAGACTGGCGACAGATGAATCGCCAGCTTTTTTCACTGCTGAAGATTCAGCAGCTGGTTCTGTTCATCGTCATCGGATTGATCGTCTTCGTCTCGACGTTCAACATCGTCTCCACTCTGATCATGATCGTTCACGAGAAACGGAAGGAGATCGGAATCCTCGCGGCCATGGGGGCGGACGGCAAGATGGTCCGGAGGATTTTCGTGTGGTACGGAACGCTGGTGGGCGTAGGCGGAACACTTCTGGGAATGGTGCTGGGCTGTCTTGTTTCCTGGATCCTGACGCGATTCAAACTGATCTCGTTCGGGCCGGAAATCGCCGAGGTTTACTTCGTGTCCTCGATTCCGTTCGTGACGCGCTGGCAGGACCTGGGGGCGATCGCTTTGTTTGCCATCGTCGTTTCTTTCCTGGCCACCCTGCTCCCTTCGATGCGCGCTGCCCGGCTGAATCCGATCGACGCACTGCGTCACGAGTAAGAGCTATCGCTCGTTTTCGTTTTCTCCATCGACCGCGGCGCCGCCACCCTCCCGCTTGATGCTGTATTGCTCGATCTTCTTGTAGAGGTTGGAACGGGGCGTGTCGATCGCTTCCGCGGTCCTGGATACGTTCCAGCCGTATTCGCGGAGCTTCGCCAGAATGAAAGTCCTTTCCGCCTCGTCTTTGAAGTCCTGGAGGGTCGCTAGTTTCATCGAGGCGCTGATGATCTCCTGAGGAACCCGGAAAAAATCCGATGGCAGGTCGGTGATGTCGATGGTCTCTGAGGGAACCATGATCACCAGACGCTCCACCAGATTGCGAAGCTCCCGCACGTTGCCCCGCCACTGCGCTTCCTGGAGAGTCTTCATGGCCGCCGGCGAATACGTCTTCGGTTTGTAGTTGTGCTCCTTCGAAAAAAGGGCCGCGAAATGCTGGGCCAGAATGGGGAGATCGTCCTTTCGCTCCCGGAGAGGAGGCGTACGGATGGGGATCACATTCAGCCGGTAATAGAGGTCTTCGCGAAAATGGCCGTCGCGGATTTCCTGAGTGAGATCCTTGTTCGTGGCAGCGATGACACGGACGTCCACGTTGACCACGCTGGCGGAACCAACCGGCTCCACCTCCCCCTCCTGGAGCACGCGCAGCACTTTGGCCTGCGTTCGCAGGGACATGTCTCCGATCTCGTCAAGGAAAATCGTACCGCCGTCCGCGGCTACAAACTTGCCCGTCTGTTTTCGAACGGCGCCAGTGAACGACCCCTTTTCGTGGCCGAACAATTCAGATTCGATGAGCTCTTCAGGGATGGCCGCGCAGTTCACCTGGATGAAGGGCATCGTGGCGCGCGAGGACTGCCTGTGAATGTCGCGGGCCACCAGCTCTTTGCCCGTTCCCGACTCGCCCTGAATGAGCACGGTGGCCCTGGTCGGTGCGGCACGCTCGATTTGAGATTTCAGCTCCTTGATGGCCGGGGAGTCTCCGACGATCTGATACTCCTGCGCAGTCCGCTCGCGGTACTGCTCGTTCTCTTCCTCGAGCGTTCGCTGGCGGATGGCGTTTCGCACCGCCAGCAGGAGCCGGTCGCGGTTCAGAGGCTTTTCCAGGAAGTCGAACGCGCCTCGTTTCGTAGCATCCACGGCGGTGTGAATGTCACCATGTCCCGAAACCATGATCACCGGGCTGCTGACCTTGAGCGTCTTGAAGTTATCCAGAACTTCCATCCCGTCGAGGACCGGCATCTTGATGTCCAGAAGAATGGCGTCGTAGTTGAGCTTGGTAGCCCGGTCAATGCCGTCCTGACCGGAGCGAGCCTCGTCGATCCGGTATCCCTCGTACTCAAGGGTCATGCGGATGGCCTCGCGGATGGCCACCTCGTCGTCGATGATCAGCACTCTGTTCGACATGACACCGCCTTCTCTGCAACCACTCGGCCAGCGGCGCCCG
>JBDTRY010000035.1:0-24847 GCA_039931435.1 Acidobacteriota bacterium
GGGAGGTCCTCTTCGTCCCCGAAAATACAACCGTTGAGGGTCTGCTCTCCCAGTTCCTGGAGCACAGGACACACCTCGCTGTCATCCTCGACGAATATGGCGGAGCATCCGGAATCGTATCGATGGAAAACATCACCGAGGAGCTCTTCGGGCAGATCCAGGATGAGTTCGATCGGGAACGTCCGGAGATCGAACCTCTCGGCGAGGGACGGTATCGGGTCCGAGGCGACTATCTGATCGAGGACCTTGCCGGCAGACTGAAAGTCAACGTCGGCCAGCCAGCGGAAGAGACGATTGGCGGTTATGTCCTCGCCCAATTGGGACGTGAAGTGGCCTCAGGCGACCGCTGCACAATGGGACCGCTGCAAGTGGAAGTCGTCGAAGGAGAGGGGTATCGGGTGCGCTGGGTACTGGTGGAGAAACCCTGGAATGAGGAAATGGCCGAAGAGGAAAAGGCTGTTGAAGGCCGGTAAATTCGAGGCTGGCACGAGGGGGGACGTCGGAGCCCAAAACATTAGAAGCGCCGAGCGATCTGGCATCCTGAGCGAGGTTACAGCGCAAGCGCCGGTATCGCAGGAATGACACGACGACCACACGCGTGTCATCGCGAAGTACGGGATCTCCTGCCCGCGCAACGACGGCCGCCTTTACCCCTGCGGTAGGCCCTCCTCGCTTCCCTCGTTCGGGATGACGCGAACGTTTACCCGCGTGCGAGCGTTTCAGAAATCGTGCACGAGCGACAACGGCCGCAAAAACCCCGAAGAATAGCGGCCGCACGCCAGCCGTGCGGCCCTACCAGCGTGGGGCGAGGCTGGCGATCGCTCTCCGGTCGCCTCCGCCCCTGAGCGCACCATCATCAAAAGCGAAACAGGGAACGCTTTTTCGGCCTGCGGTTTCGCGCCACCACTGCCCCGGTGGCCAGGGCTGCGACGATGGCGCCGACCCCGATCGGCACCCCATGAGTGCTAACCAGTGTTCTCGCTTGCGCGGATCGTCGGTTCATGTCACCTTTCAACCTCGTCCAGCGACTGGACAGCTCCGGTTGGTCAACGTCATTTCGAAGAACACTGCTGTCCTTCAGAATTTGATTTGTTTCTTCGATTCGCATTTAATCCTCCCATTCCACGCATGCTCAAACGATTCTGCCTTATCTACTGCGAAGGCGATGCCACTGATAACCTCTGATCCACTGGGAATATGTGAGAAAAACTCGGTCAGCCGAAGCACCTGAGAAAAGAACGTTGCCGCCGGAATCCGGCCGCCCGACCACGATCCTTGTCCCCGGTTTGAATTGCCTTTCCTGCGCTGGAAACCTCACTGCCAGACTTCGCAACGTGCCGGGTGTCCGCGCCGTGGACGTGTTCCCGGATCGCGAGGAACTTTCACTCGAGAGCACAGAGGCATCGCTGCTGGCGATCATGCGCGTCGTTCGGGAGGCAGGTTGGGAGCCGCGCACGGCGAGGATCGCTCTACCCGTTCGCGATATTCCATACGCCTCGCCGGGCGGCACTACCATCGAACGCGAGTTACTCGGACTGGCAGGCGTCGTGCGAGCGAGATTTCTGCCCGTCCGCCGCGCCGCGCTCGTGGATTTTGTCCCCGGAGTGATTGGAATCGACGACCTCCGTGCAGCAATTGACGACGCCGGATATATCGCTGATCACCCCATGGCAGACGGCGCCAGCAGCATAGCCATTACCGCGGAGCTGGGCACGCTGCGAAAATCCGTCATGGGCGCGTTCGCGGCGGCACTGCTCTCGACGCTGTTGTCGTTTCCGCTTCTCCTCTCGACCGGTGCGGGCCTCCTCCGCCCCGCCGAGTGGGTTAACGGGATTGGCAGGTGGCTGCAATCGTTTGTTCCCGCCCTGTTCAACATCGAACCTGCTGTCCTGCTGACGTCCCTGGTCATTCTTTCTCTGATCACCCTGGTTACCTGCGCGCGAGGAGTTTCCTCGGCCGGCTGGAAAGCGATGGCCGCTCGCAATCCTGACGGAAACAGCGTTGCCCTGCTGGCCCTGGCCACCCTGCTCATCGCCGCGATCGGATGGACATTTGGCGCCAGATTGACAGGAAACTCGCCCGACTACGGGGCCTGGGGCTTTCAGAGCCTTCTCTGGGCTCTGGCACTTTTCCTCCTCTCGCGCACGACCGAGGAGTCAGCGCGGCCCTCTCATCGCGACGCAGGATCCACCGCGTTCGAAGAAAAGGGCCGGATGTTGAAGCTCACCGAAGCTCGAGCCCTCCGCGTCATCCCCATCGCTGTCGGTCTGGCCATCGTCGTCTTCGTACTCTGGTTCGACTCCGGCATTCACAACCGATTTCTGCTGGCCCTCTCCGCATTCACCTCGATCCTGCTGGTCAGCTCTCCTTCGTTGATCGGTCTGGCTGTGCTCGGTCCCCTAGAGCGAGGAGCGCGTGATGCTGCCAGGAGTGGTCTTCGCTTCAGAAGCAGTCGGGTTTTTGAAGAGCTGGGAAGGGTGCGGCTGCTGATCATGAAACAGAGCGGGGTGATCACGGAGGGGCGTCCGTCCGTAACGGACTTCGTACTGCTTGATGGACTGGAGCTCAGGGAGTTGCTTCATATCGTCGGTTCGCTGGCCGGTCAGGCAACGTTTCCCTTCGCCGCACCGCTTATTCAACGAGCCCTTCCCACCGGCCCGTCTTCGACTCCAGGCGATCTTCGTGTGGTATCGGGAGGGATGGAAGCCGAACTGAATGGACGGAAGGTAACGCTCGGTACCGAAACATTCGTGACCGGGCAGGGTATCGATTGCAGTCCGGTCCGTGAAGAGATCGATCAGTTCCGCTCTCAGGGAAAAACCGTTCTGGTGCTCGCCCTGGACACTGTGACGCGCGGTGCTGTCGTTCTCCAGGATCAGGTTCGGCCCGATGCACGCCAGGCAGTGGAAGCTCTACGGAGCCTCGGTATCGAATTGCGGCTCATCACATCGGACGAGTCGCCGACAGCATCTACGATTTCCGAGCGAGCCGGAATCGAAAGCGTGATCTCCGATCTCAACCCCGCGGCCGAACGAAGAGCGATCACCATGGCGAGGACTCCCGGCCCCATGGCCGTCGTCGTTTCGGGAACGGAAGAAGGCGGACTACTGGCCTGCGCTGCAATGGGGGTGGTCATCAACGCACCCGCTGGATCCACGGGCGCGGCAATCAATATCGAGGGCGGTTTGCCCGATCTGGTCCGGGCAATACAACGATCCCGGGAGGCTACCGCCAGGGCACGGCGGAATGTGACGTGGGTAGTCGGATATCAGATCGTTGCCGTCCTGCTCGCTGCCCAGATCCTCTACCCGGTCCTGGGAGTGATCATCGATCCTCCGATCGCGGCCCTGGCGCTGACCACGGCCTTCCTGGCACTGCGCGCGTCCGGCAGCAGAAAGACGGCCACAGCGTGATGCATGCTTTGTCGACGCTGGAGTGGTTCGTGACCATCATCGGTGCCGGCGCCGCTGTCGCAGCAGTGTTCGGTCTGCGGCGAACTGCTCCACGTAAACAGCGTAACGTTCCACAGACTTTTCAGGAAGCCGTGATCACCCTTGGCGACGGATTCGCTCCCGCGGCAATCGTCCTTTCTCGAGGGCTCGAGGCCAAGTTGCGGTTCCGCAGGGATGACGGCAGCCGAGAGCCGGTGCACGTCAGCATCCCGGCGATGAGTGTGGAGAGGACCCTGCCACCGTTCACCACAACGACGGTGGACGTCAGTGCAGACGCGGAGGGCGTTTACGAGATTACTTCCTCCAGCGGGTATCGGGGGGTTCTGGTGATCCTTGCGGAGAGTCGTTGATTTCCACCCCTTACTCTTCAGGACGCTGAAACTGATCGCGCAGTGAATCCTCACCCTCGAGACGACGTTCTTCCGTCTCCCCGGTGGCCATGCGGTGATACTCGACGATGATGTCCCGCACCTGCTCCGGATCGTCGCACACGTGGATGCTGTCGACATCTTCCGGCTTGATGTTGTGCGCTTCGAGCACTGATCGTCGGATCCAGTGAATGAGTCCCCGCCAGTAGTCGGATCCGAATAGGATCACAGGAAAGGTGGATATCTTCCGAGTCTGAATGAGCGTCAGCGCTCCGAACAGTTCGTCGAGCGTCCCGAATCCGCCGGGAAAGGTGATGAAGGCCTCCGAGTACTTGACGAACATCATTTTCCGAACGAAGAAGTATCGGAAGGTCATGACCTTGTCCACGTACTGATTGACTTCCTGCTCGAAGGGAAGCTCGATGTTGCATCCGACCGAAAGCCCCTCGCCCTGTTTCGCGCCCTTGTTGGCCGCTTCCATGATCCCCGGGCCTCCGCCTGTGATGATGGCAAACCCGGCACGAGCGAGGAGCTCGGCAGTCTGCACGGCGAGCTCGTAGTAACGGTCCCCGCTCTGCGTGCGCGCCGAGCCGAAAATGGAGACAGCAGGATAGACGCCGGCAAGACTCTCGAATCCTTCCACGAATTCACTCATGATCCGGAACACACGCCATGACTCGCTCTGCAGAATTTCCGATCGATTGGGTTGATCGAGAAGTTTCTTGTCCTCGAGATTCGCAGGGGCTTTTCCGGGAATCGTTGCTTTCCCTTCAACGGGAAGCGGCATTTCGGACATGCTCAACTCCTTGAACGAAAAGAGGCGACGCGCATCACACGCGTCGCCTTACGGAAACTATAGTGCGGTACGGGCGAACATCAGCTGCGCAGTTTCACATACTTGGTCTCAACAAGCTTGTCTCCGGGGAGATCGTCCGACCAAGCCGTAACTTTTATGTCACCGGAGCGATCCAGCGAACCAAACGCCGCCCGGACATGGTATCGAACCGTTGCTGAATTCGTGGGGTGCAGTTCACGGGCGCGATAGACATACATGCGTCCGCCACTTGGCGATACCGTCTCACTCGGATCCAGTCCCCCGCTGGGAACGGAGCTGAGCACGATCAACTCGTTCGGCATTTCCACCTGGAAAACTACATTGCCGATATTGTTCACACCCCGATTTCCAACCTGTACAACAAGTTCCTCCGTCTGCCCCTCTGAGAGATCCGTCGGGACATCGATGTCTACATGCATTACCTGCCCTTTCGATGTCAGGGCCAGTCCGGACGTCTTGCAGGCCGACAGACCCGCAATCAGCGCCACTGAAGCAAGCGCCACTGCCAGCTTTCTTGTCATGATTCTTTCCCTTTCAGAACTCCAGGATTGCCTGCCATTCCTGAAGAAGAACGGCGCAATGGTCGGCTCCTCCAGATGGGGAGCCGGCTCGATGTCAACAATTGCAAAGGAGGTACCGCATCCGCCAAATTGCCGGCCCGGCCCCCGGTTTCATGCATAATCTCCTGCTGGTCGATTTGAGTTTTCCGCGCGCGGGACAAGACGAGGATGACCGAATATTTCGTAGGGCTGGACGGAGGCGGTTCGAAAACCTCGGCTGTTCTGGTCAATGACCGTTTCGAAGAACTTGGCCACGGTCTGAGCGGACCGTCCAACTATCTCCGCGTGGGGATCGCCGAGGCCACCGACAGCGTGGCCACGGCCGTGGAACAGGCCTTGAGAACCTCGGGCCTTGCACCCGATCAGGTGAAATTCACCTACTGCGGGATCGCAGGGTCGGACCACCCGCGACACCGTGAGAGGCTGGTCGAAGCGCTTCGCCACCTTTTTCCCAGAAACAACTTCACCGTCGACAGTGACGCCAGCATCGCCCTCACCGCCGGCGTCGGCTTCGGCCCCGGCGTCGTCGTCATCGCCGGCACCGGTTCCGTGGCCTTCGGACGGAACGAGACAAACGATCATGCCCGGGCCGGTGGCTGGGGGCCGACACTGGGCGACGAGGGAAGCGCGTACACCATAGGCCGCCGAGGTCTTTCGGCGGTGGCCCGCTCATTCGACGGGCGTGGACCGAAAACGATCATTACGGATGTACTCTGCAACCGCTATCGCATCTGTGATCCCCAGGACCTCCCCTGGTTCATCTACTCGCCGACAACGCACGCAAGCGACATCGCCGTTCATTGCCGGACAGTCATCGAAGCGGCCGAAAAAGGTGACCCTATCGCCGTTGAAATTTTAAGGGAAGAAGGATCCGAACTTGGCCTGACTGTCGTCGCCGTCGGCCGCAGACTGCACATGCTCGAGGACGGATTTCCAGTGGCCTACGTCGGCGGCGTGTTTCGCGCGGGCGCCCTGATCATCGATCCGCTCATGGAAATCCTGAGGGAACACTGCCCGTCGGCAACGCTTGTACCAGCGCCGGAAGAGCCGGCTATGGGAGCAGCGCGAATGGCGGCCATGGGCGCCGTGAATGCCAGGCCGTCCCGGCAACCGTAATCTGCATGAAGTTCGACGAACGTGAGCGGGACGAGCCGAATCCGGCTCGTCCCGCCACTGACAATAGGTCAGAAGCGCAGGGTCAGACCACCGGCGAACATCAGCGGATTGACGTCGATCTTCGCTTCGCTCTGCGGTCCCGTGATCACGGTCGCTTTGGCGTTGGATTTCACCGGGACATACTTTCCATCGAGGTAAAGCGCCAGCCGCTGCGTCAACCGCACGCTCGCTCCGGCGTTGACCACGAACCCGGCGTCATCTTTGAAATCGACGCTGCTGAAGCGGACGTCGTTCAGGTCGCCGAAATTCTTAACATTGTCGAAGAGCACGTAGGCCGCTCCGGCACCGACATAGGGGTCAACGGTGCCGTTGGGAATGAAGTGGTACTGCAGAACGGCGGTGATCGGAATCATACGAAGCTGTCCGCGGGTCAGGACAGGAAGGGCCGGGTTGTTCGCGCGAAAGGCCACATCAGGCTCGACCGACGAACCCGCAAATTCGGTCGAAATCCGGTCGCCCCAGAAAATGTTCAAGGCGATTCCGTATCCTGTTGCTGCGTCGAAGTTTACGTCGACGTTATCAATACTCTGCGGGCCGTCGAATACGCCGTTGCCGTTTGGATCTACTCGGTTCACGTAGCCGCTTACCTCAAATGCCCGGCTTTGGGCAAATGTGGGCAGGGCCGACGCCATCAGTACAACAGCTGCGATAATCACGATGGGTCTCTTCATCACCACTCCTCCGGAATATGGGTTATTTGCATACTGCCGCAGCCGCCTTCAGCAAAATGCAGTCCAATAAATGCGCCGGAGAACATGGTGGGAAGAAAGGTTGCCGGATGATTACAAAGCGGGACCCCCGTGGAATAATCGGGAGCCCCCTTCTTTCATCCAGTTTCAAGAGAATCGTGACAATGGGAGCTGGAAAGAATCAGTGGCCGAAGCTTTTCTCCCGAGCGGCGAGAAACTCGTCGCCACGATTCCAGGTCGGCAGTTGGCTCATGGTCGCCGCTTCCCAGCCGAGCCAGTAGCCCAGCTGGCCCATCTGCACACCTTCCGAGAAATCCCAGGCCGGATCGAACTGGTCGCTGGGCTGGTGGTAGCGGTGCTCGTTGTAATCTGTGAACTGCGCCATTCCCCACTCTTTCGGACGGCCGACATATTCGCTGCCCGGACTGATCGAGAACGAGGGAATGCCGGCCTTGGCCAGACTGAAATGATCGGATCGGTAGTATGAGCCCTGTTCGGGATGCTCGTCCGGATCGATGCGGATACCCATGGCCCGAGTCACTTTCTGGGCGATGGAATTGAAGGTCGTTCGCTCGACGCCGAGCATCGTCACGTTGCTCACCTTTCCGAATTGCTCGATGGCGTCGAAGTTCAGGTCTATGGCGGTTTTTCCGGCGGGAACGACGGGGTTGCCGGCATAGAACTCTGAGCCGCGCAGCCCTCCTTCCTCACCCGTGACCGAAGCGAAAAGTATCGATCGGGCCGGTCGAGGCTGAGTCTTCGACCAGACGCGCGCCATCTCGAGCAGGACCGCTACGCCGGTGGCGTTGTCGATTGCACCATTGTAGATGGCGTCGCCATTCACAGGCGTGCCGATCCCGAGGTGATCGAAGTGCGCGGTGTACAGGACGAATTCGTCTTTGAGTTTCGGATCGCTGCCTTCCAATCGGGCCACCACGTTCGCGGTGTCCACAGGTTTGACCGTGCTGTTGATCGTGCCCACCACCTTCACCCCGAGAGGCACGGGTTTGAAGGAGCGTGAGTGGGCGCCCGCAGTGAGAACCGCGAGATCCTGACCGGCCATCTGCATCAGGCGAACGGCCACCGGTTGCGTGATCCAGGACGTCATTTTCAGCGCGGCCTCACCGGGCTTCAGGCGGACGTAGGGTCGCTCCCGACCCCAGGAGTTCCGAACGACATTCCATCCGTAGCCTGCCGTGTCATCAGTGTGAATGAGGATCGCCCCCGCTGCCCCGTGGCGCAGCGCTTCTTCATACTTGTAGGTCCAGCGGCCGTAATAGGTTCGCGATTTTCCACCGAAAAGCTGGGGCTCGGAGGAAGATGCCGGCGGATCATCGACGAGCATGACCACGGTTTTGCCCTTGACATCCACGCCCTTGTAGTCATCCCAGGAATACTCCGGCGCAACGACTCCGTGTCCGACGAATACGAGATCCGACGAGAGCGGGGTGCTGGTGTTCTGGGTCTCATCCGTGGCCACGATCTCGTCGAGCAGTTTGAGATCCGAGCGCTGATCACCCTTGACGAAGGCCAGTGTCGTCGTCGGGACCGTAGCGATGCCGGTCAGTGGCACTTTCTGGAAATAGGACCCGCCATCGCCCGCGGGTGAAAGACCCATGGCCATGAATTGGGTGGCAATGTATTGCTCGGCGATCTTGTCTCCCCGCGTTCCAGGCCCACGACCCTCGAGCAGATCATCGGCCAGGAATCGCGTGTGCGCCCGGATCTGATCGGCGCTGAAAATGGCCATCTCGTCCGCGATGGCCGGCGGCGGGGCCATGGGGCTGGCAACCGACGACGTCATCGGAGGCGCAGGATCAGCCGGCATCGCAGAACCCTCAGCCCTCGCTGGCGCCGAAGAGGCGTGCTCCATGGCGGCCGCCGAGTCGGAATGGGAACAGCCGGCCAGAAGCAGCAGCGTGAGCGCTGCTCCGTACGAAATCGAGAGTGACCTCATGATTGAACTCCTATTGAAAGTAGTGGCATACGGCAGAGTGAGGACGCAGTTTTAGCAGAAAACAGAGAAAGATCGCGACATCGAGACACTTTCAGCCTTTCCTGCAGTCAGGTTCATCCTTTCGATCAGCGGGTAGGGACGACCAGAAAGCATCGATCTTCCTCTGGCGCAGGACGGCCGAACCGGGCCAGAATTGCAACGATGAACGACACGAAGATCGCCATTCGCCAGGCGACCGCGGAGGATCTTCCGGCGCTGCTCATGCTCTACAGACAGCTCGACAGCGTCAACAGTGCTCTCACTCCTGAACGTCTGTCGGTCGTTTTCGCGGCGCTGTCGAGCTATCCCGACTACCACATCTACCTGGCAGAAGACGACGGTACCATCGCCGGAACTTTCGCCCTGCTGATCATGGATACGCTCGGTGACCGGTGCGCCCCCGCGGGCATCGTCGAGGACGTGGTCGTGGATCGGTCCAGGCGGGGCCGCGGGGTCGGAGAATCGATGATGCAATTCGCCATGGATCGCTGCAGATTTCGAGGTTGCTACAAGCTCGTGCTCTCCAGCAACGTCCGCCGCGAGGACGCTCACCGGTTCTACGAAAGGATCGGTTTCGAACGGCACGGTTACAGTTTCCTGGTCAAGCTCTGACGAAGAGGAGTGGCCGATGGGTTTGAAAGAGGAATGCACTCTCGAGTATGAAGGCCGGACGCCCTCCGGGACGGCGCTGCTGGAAACAGAGGAACTGATTTTCCGAGGCAGTTATCGATTGAAGATTCCTTTCGCCAGCATCCACGCGGTCGAGGACACCAGCGAGTGTCTGCGGGTCACATTCGGCGACGGACAGTGCGCTTCCTTCTTCCTGCCGGACCCGGAGATGTGGGCCAGGAAAATCCGGTCGCCGAAGGCGCGCATCGACAAGCTCGGAGTGACCACTAAAGACGTTGTCGCTCTGATAAACCTGCGCGACGAATCGCTGGAATCGGAGATCCGCACGAAGATGGCCAACGTTTCAATGCGTGTATCGGGAAAGACCACGATCATTTTTCTCGGAGCGAACGACCGCTCGGACCTCGATCGCCTTCCTGATCTTCGCCGGCAAATGCACTGCGATGGCGCCATCTGGATCGTTCGCCCAAGGGGCCGCAAGGAGATCACCGAGTCCGACGTCATGAATCTGGCCAGGAAGGCCGGACTCGTCGACGTAAAAGTTGCGCGCTACTCCGCCACTCACACGGCGGAAAAGCTGGTAACCCGGCTGAAGGACCGCCAGAAATCCCGCTCACCCGGGTAACCCTCTAGGCAAGCTGTTCCGCAAACCCTGTCAGGTCGCTGAACTCGAAGTCTGCTCTGGCTTCACCGAGCGGCGGTTGCGAGGTGCGGTTGATCCACGCTACCGGGATCTTCATTGCCGCCGCGGGAACAACATCGTGAAAGTAGCTTTGTGCTGCGTGAAGCCAGCGGGATTCCCCAATCGCTTTACGGGCTGCGACGAAGTGCCCGAGCTCCGGTTTGTAAGAGTGGACCTGCTGCGCGGTGATGACGAGATCGAAAGGGACGGTAAAGTGACGGAGCGTGCCGGCCAGAAGATCGTTGTCGACGTTCGACAGAATTCCAAGCCGGTAACCGGCCCCCTTCAATCGCTCGAGCGCCGTATTCGTGTCGGCGAACGGCATCCACACGGCGAGGCTGTCGGCCAGAAGCCCTGTCTGGGCATCATTCAACGTCCAGCCGAAGGTGCGCGCCACGCGGCGGGCAGTCTCGGACAGCACGTCACGATAAGGGAGATAGCTCTCCCCTTCCACCACCGGTTCGACTTCATGGTAGGCCTTGATGATCGCTTCCTTCGCCAGCCCGTGGCCGGCCTCACCGGCCGCCACCTGGAATGCGTCGCTCAGTCCCGTCTCCCAGTCGATGAGCGTCCCGTAGCAGTCGAAGGTAATGATGTCGAACTTCGCAGTCATGGGGAAATCATACGTCACCGGAGATCGGCAGGCACCGGACCGGGGACAACGATTCTTCAGGTGCGCATCTGTTTCAGAGAAAGCACCGCAATTCCGGCGATGGCCAGAACGAGCGCCGTCCATAGCACCGACGGGTGACGCTCCGACCATGGCCTGGTATCGTCTCGTGGACGATAAGCGGGATTGGGGGAAGGCGGACCCATTTTCACTCTCGAGACCTCGCGCTCTTCAGTGAAAAATTTGGCGTAGTCGTAAATCGGCGGAACCACGTTCGGGTCTCCGTAAACGAGCCGGAGACCGGCGGCTGGCCGAAAGAAGATCCGCCGCTCTGCTGAGAAGACGCGCACGGAACGAATGGGAAGCGGCTCATCGTCCTCGTTATCGATGGTCAGAGTCTGTGTTCCTTCACGTTCACCGGGAATCATGATCCCCAGGGACTTCCTGTTCACGGACCGTTCAGCGCCCTCGCGCCACCGTTCGATGACGGTAGAGGCCAGGACACGGTTTCTGGAATTCCTCACCGTCACCTGCCGCCGGAAGCTGGGGTGATCGTCGGGCACGTCTACGACGAGGCGGTCGATCGGTACCTTCGGCGTAGTGGACAGGCGGATCACGGTCTTCCGGGGCCACTGTTCGACCGCGGCGTGGGTGTTGATCGCCATCCAGGCGCCGGGAGCCTTACGCAATGCGTACGGAAGTTCCCGGCCGGCCCCGTCGTAGATGCGAACGTCTCCGAGGTCCGAGCGCGAACTCGTCCAGATGTCCTCGTCTACGGCGACGAATGCCTGCGCTGCGGAGGACGGACAGGTGATGGTCCGCATTCGATGGAAGTGCTGCGGTGCCGGAACCGCGGCAGCCGTCATCAGCAGAATCGCCGGCAGCGCCGCTTCGATTATGGTCACGATCGATGAGAGGTCTCGTCGCCGAGCTTGAGTAGATTTCTCTGATAGACGAAGGATATGGCCAGCAAGATCACTCCCAGTGCAATGAAGCTGAGAATGCGGTAACCACGCTCCAGCTCCGAGAGGTCGTAGAAGAACACTTTGATGATAGTGACGGCCATGAGAATCAGAGACATCCATCGCGTGAAGGACGAACGCTTGTAGAAGCCGGCGGCCATGAGGCTGGCGCTATAGATCATCCACACGGCGGAGAAAGTGAAATCGCGCATCAGATGTCCGGATGCATTCCTGCGGGAAAAGTCGGCCACCTCGAGATTGATGGCCAGCAGGGCCAGAATATTCAGCACGATGATGGAGAGAGTATGAACGTCCTTTTTCGAGGTGCCGCTCGCGGTGTGAAGGGCGATACCGGCGAAGATGGCCATGGCCAGTACGTATGTCAGGAAACGTGCATTGAGTATCAGATGCGCGGCTTCGATGTGATCGATGAAGATCAGCCGGAACAGACCCAGAACCAGGGCCGCATTTCCGAGGAAGCGGAGCAACGAGTCAGATTGCCTGGCAGCGACCCAGAGCAGTGCGGCCGCTTCGATCAGCCATCCAACCGTGATCCAGTGCGCATTGAGCTTCAAGGGAACCGCCACAGTTACCAGGCCGATTGCTGCAGCAACGTGGACCAGGGAAAGCGTGCGCACGCCGGGCGAATCGTCTTGTATGCGGCGGATCAACGCTCCGGCAAGAACATAAACCGCGGCCAGAAGAACAGCCAGCCACGCCAGCCAATCGTGAAATTCCTTCCAGAGAAGAATGTTGAGCTGCGCGAAGTAGGCGACGGCATTGGCCAGAATGAGAATCATCAGAACCGGTGAGGCCGTCGAAGGCACCGGTCCCGCCGCTTCCGGTTGGCGGGCCATCAACGGTGCCACCAGAAACATGACGAAAAAAAGCGTCGTGAATCCCACTGCCAGCGTGAGTTGGTCACGTGTGTACCAGCTGGCGTGCCAGGCGACGTAGAGCAGCAGTGTGGCCAGGAAGGCACCACCGGCGATGCGATGCCACGGCTTGACCAGCGACAGCACAAGCATGGCCGCATTGAGAAGCGCCAGATAGGAGAAGAGGGTCAGCGCGTGATTCTCGCCCGTTGAAAGAAGTACAGGAGTGAGGTAACCGCCAGCCAGCGCCAGTGCTGCAAGAATCTGTGCGTTCTGGCGAACGGCAATGAGTGCCGTGGCGCTGGTGACAACCACCATCCCACCGAAGGCAACAGCTGCCGGCACGAGATGAAAGACCTGAAACGAAGCCCAGAGCGAAAGGTAAAGGATGCCGATTCCCACGATCTTCAGCGAATAAGAGAAGAACTCGTGACCTCGCTTGCGGAATACCTCGCTCCAGAGCACAACGCCGATACCGACCAGCAGCCCGATGGACACACGTCCTGCCGGACCGATCCAGTTGTTCTCAAAGGCGTACTTCAGGAAATAGGAAGTGCCGATCAGCACCGCGGCGATTCCAATACGATTCAGCCACTGCCCTCCGATAACGCTCTCGAGACTGGCAGCGGTGCGGGGTGGCCGGAGCGGTAGGGAGAGCGGCGGCGGAGCGATGGGCGGCGGCGCTGGCGGAATGGTGGCCTCATCGGCCAGCTCCAGAGGTATAGGGGCTGTTTCCGCCACTGTTTGCGCAGTCTCCTGCATGATGGCGGGGCCCGGAGAAAGAGCGGAACGGCGCTCCAACTCCAGGACGCGGCGTCGCAGTTCGATCAGTTCGGACCGAAGCTGCAGCAGGTCGCGCTCGTCCATCGAGGTTAAAGTACAGCGAACTCAGGTGTCACGCAACAGATGACGGTCCAGGGCGCGTGCAGCCCGACGGGCATCGGCATCGCCTTGTCCAATAGCGGCACTGGGATCTCGCCTACCCTGGTTGATGACATTTCAGGTACAGATCCACCGCCTTCCGCACATACGACGGATGCGGATGCCGGTGCAGGTCCTCGGGCGCGATCCACGTGTACTCGTCCGGGCAGTCAGCCACAGAACTGGTCGTATCCGCCGTCCAGACGGAAAATCGGATGCGCCGGTTCGTCACGGTATGGCGAATCTGTCCCAGGAGGCGGACTGGTCGAAAAGAATTCACCGAAGCCTGCGGGAGCAACTGGTCGTTGCCGTGCGGCAGGTGCAGCATGCCCGTCATCAACGAACCGCTCTCGCGGCGCACGAGGATTCGTCCACCGCCGTCGTCGACCACATAGACGGGGATGCTCAGGGACCGCGATTTCCTTACTGGCGCCGCCCGGGGAAGAACGTCGACGCGCGAGAGCGATCTCGCCTGGCATAGATCGGATAGAGGACAGATCTCGCAGCGGGGAACTGCCGCTTTGCAGAGGAGCGCGCCGAACTCCATCAAACCCTGATTCAGCATTCGTGGAGATCGCGCCGAATCCACAAGGCCGCTGGCCAGGGTCCATGTCTTCCGTTCGAGGGCACTGCTTCCCACGACATCATCGAGATTCTCGAGGCGGGAGAGCACGCGTCTGACGTTGCCCTCGACGACCGGAGCGTGCAGATCGAAGGCAATCGATGCCAGGGCACCGGCTGTGTAGCGACCGATTCCGGGAATTGCGCGCAGAAGCTCAACGTCCGCTGGGAGACTTCCGGCGTGCCGCTCGCTGATCACCTGCGCTGCCTGATGCAGCATGCGCGCGCGGCGGTAGTAGCCAAGACCCGACCAGATCGACAGAACCTCATCGAGGTCCGATGCGGCCAATGCCTGGACGTCAGGAAATTTCTGAATGAACCTTTCGAAGTACGGGACGACAACTTCCATCCTCGTCTGTTGCAGCATGACCTCGGAGATCCATATGTGATACGGATGGTAAGATCTTCGCCAGGGAAGCGATCGCTGCGCGGTGCTGAACCAACCCTCGATCCGCGAGGCGATTACCTTCGCCCGGGATGCCGCAAGTGTTGGGCGGGCTGAGCTGGAGAGGTGAGCAGTCAAGAGCAATCCTGAACGGTTCGGGGCGCGGAAACTGCAACGGCCTTCAGGCAGGCTTCAATTCAGTATAGCGTCATCGGAGGCGAGGATAAGGCATGGAGGAGCTCTCACAACCGACCGATAGCGAAGAAGGCAAGTACGTCTACTGCATCATCCGCTCTGAACAACCCCATGCCTTCGGGACGATCGGTATCGGCGGCCGCGGCGACGAGGTCTACACGGTGCACCATCGGGAGTTTTCCGCGGTGGTCTCGAACTGTCCGCTGATCATCTTCGACCCTACTCGGGAAAACGCCCTCTCCCACGAGCACGTGAACGAAGTGGTGATGAAAGAGTTCACCGTTCTTCCCATGAGCTTCGGCACAGTCTTCCGTACCGAAAATGACATTCGGGAGTTTCTCAAGGGTACCTACGACGCCCTCGTCGAGGTTCTGGAGAAAATGGAAGGAAAGATCGAGTTCGGGCTGAAGGTGAACTGGGACAAGGACCGGGTCATCAGCGAGCTGGAAGACGAGAACGAGGAGATTACGCGCCTGAAGGAGGAGATCGCCTCAGCGCAGAGCACCTCCAATTACTTCTCGAAAATGCAGCTTGGCCGAGTGGTAGAGTCCGCCCTGCAGACAAAAGCAGATGGGTACGTCACCGAGATCTACGAGTCTCTTCGTGACGCGGCCGTGGCATCGCGATCGAATAAACCGATCGGCGACAAGATGATCATGAATGCCGCATTCCTGGTGGAACGCGACAAGACCCGGGCCTTCGACGAGAAAATATCGGAGATTGCGCGCAAGTACGAAAACAAACTTTCGTTTCTTTACACCGGACCGTGGCCGCCTTATAACTTTGTGAACATTCGCCTGAAGCTGGAACGAGCCGAGCGTTAGTCGCCGAGAGAGGTTGTCGATCATGTTCCTTCTTGATGACCTTCTGCTGCTGCCGATGAAGCTTCCCGTCACCGGCTTCAACTGGATCATGAAGCAGATCCAGACGATGGCCAACGACGAGCTCCTCGACGATCAGCCCTGGAAGGAGCGCCTCATCGAGCTTCAGATGAAGATCGAGCTCGGTGAAATCTCCGAAGTGGATTTCGCCCGCGAAGAAGCCATCGTCTTTCAACGGCTTCGCGAGATTCGCGCCCGGCGTGAAGAGATGGCAGCAGCAATGCGTTCCGACGCAGATGAGGAACCGGGCGTGAACGTCTACACCGGCTATGGAGAGCGATAGTCCTTCCCGGTCCTCACCTCGGAAGCGACGCTTCGACCAGCTCTCACGAGAGCTCACAGACTCCTTCGACTCCATCGCGGATCGAAGACTGATTCTCTTCGGCGGCAAAGGCGGCGTAGGAAAGACCACGCTGGCGGCACTTGCCGCGCTCCACTACGCGCGCACGAATCCGACGATCATCTTCAGCACCGATCCCGCGTCTAATCTCAACGACCTCTTCGGCGACGAACATCCCGAGCAGTTGCGGATCGAGCAGCTCGACGCCGACAAGCTCTACCGTGAATACCTTCGAAGCAATCTTCCATCGTTCCTTGAGCTCGGGGACCGAGGCACATATCTGGACAGAGAGGAGCTGCAACGGCTGTTCGAGCTGGCAGTTCCCGGGATCGACGAACTGATGTCGTGGATCCGCATCGGCGATCTGGTCGGCGAAGGTGAGCAGGCATCGATCACCATCATCGACACCGCTCCGACCGGGCACACTCTGCGAATGCTGAGTTCCGGTAGGCAATTCCGAGCCTTCGGCCAGGCAATCGAGGCCATGCAGGAGAAGCACCGCGAGCTCGTGGCCCAACTCACCAGGCGGGAGGTCCGCGACGCCATGGACGAGTTTCTGGACCGGTTCAATCAGGACGGCCGCAATCGCGCCGCGCTCCTCACCGATCCGGAGAGAACGGCGTTTGTTCCCGTGCTGCTTGCGGAACCGTGGGTCGTGGCCCAGACCCAACGGCTCATTCACGAGCTGCGAGCCGCTGGGATCGATACACCTTTCGCCATCCTCAATCATGCCGTTCACGACTGCGATTGCCACCACTGCCTCCAGCGGAACCATGCGGAGGCCGGGGCGCGAAAAGACCTCCAGCCGATTCCGATAATTGCTTCGCCACGATCCTGCTCTCCTCTGGATTCGACAGTCAGGCTGAAGGCCTTTCTGAACGGCCATCAAGCGCTTTCTTCGCCCCCGGGCATCGATCCACTCCCCTCCGCGAACTCCCTGTCGATTGCCGGTAAGACTCGATTGATTTTTTTTGCGGGCAAGGGAGGAGTGGGCAAGACCTCGAGCGCCAGCTCGGTGGCCCTGCAGTACGCCGCGGAAAATCTCGGAAGCCGATTCACTCTGTTGTCGATCGATCCCGCGCATTCCCTGACCGACGTTTTTTTCGCAGTTCCGGCGCCAGCGAATCTCCAGGTTGAAACGATCGACACGAAGGCTCGGTGGAACGAATTGCGGGAATCACTCGGCGACGACATCGGCCGGGCAATGGAGGAACTGACACCACGAGGAATATCGCTTTCAGCCGACCAGGATGTTGCACGCAGACTCATTGAGCTGGCGCCCCCGGGAGCGGACGAGCTTTTCGCGGTCATGAGACTCCACGAGCTGCTCGCGGAGGACGTGCAGACAATCTTTGTCGATACGGCGCCGACCGGCCACTTTCTCCGATTCCTGGACCTGCCCGCCGCAGCGGGCCAGTGGGTGCGGGAGTTCATGCGCATTCTGCTTCGCTACCGCAACCTCATTCCCGCCGGCCGGCTAGGGGAACAACTTCTGAACGCGTCGCGAGCCCTGCGCTCATTCGAAACGACGATCCGTTCTGATGAAACTGCCGTTGTCGTCGTCACCCGTCCGGAACGAATCGTCGTGGCCGAAACGATCAGACTGCTCAATAGCCTCCGCGACAGACCACTGGCCATTGCCGGGGTGGTCGTAAACCACATCACCGGCGCCTCCCAGTGTCTGTGCGACCAGCAGCGCCGAAACAACGAATGGCTCGAGATCGGAAGGCTGGCGAACGAGAAGTTGGTGCTCATTGAGGAGCAACCCGCCAACCCCGTCTCCGGTGACGATTTGCTGAAGCTCGTCCCCTTGTTGCAAACTGCCGCATCGTGAGCGGAACGATTCTCTACGTTTACGGGATCGGCAGGGAAATCCTTAGCGAGACACTTCCCGAAGATCTCGAGGCAATCGACGGAACGACGCGCATCGATGTGATATCCGATGCAGGGTTGTCCGCTGCCTGCACTCCTGTCGACGAAGATGAGTTCGGCGCTGCCGCGGTGGAAAAGAACAGCGGCAACCTGGAGTGGCTCGGCGAACTCGGCGTCCGCCATGACGCCGTAGTGACAGCGCTGTCGGAGATGACCACAATCATTCCTCTCCGGGCCTTCACACTGTTCGGTTCCGTCGAGCGTCTGCAGAAGATGCTTCGCCGGGACCGAGCGGCACTGGCCGCTACTCTCGATCGCCTGGCCGGCAACGAGGAATGGACCGTGCGCATCGAGCTGGATCCGGAAAGCTGGACGAAAGCGATCACGCATCGCGTCGAATCGCTGAGGACGTTGAACGACGAAATGGAGAGCGCATCACCCGGCCGGGGTTACCTCCTGGCCAGGAAACTGGAAGAGGCCCGGAAGTCAGCCGCTCAGGAAGCGGAACAGTCCCTCGTGGCCGAGCTCGAAAGCGCGTTCGCCAGAGACCTCGGCGGACCTGTAATCACCGAAACCAGACAGATGCGTGAGGGCTCCTTTCCCCAGATCAATCTGCTCCTGCCACGGGGATCGGAGAACAGACTGGCGTCCGTGGTTGCAGATATTCAAAGAGCTCTTGCCGGCGATGGCGTGACGCTTCGCATGACCGGGCCTTGGCCCCCGTATACTTTCGCCGCGGGGGAACTCGATGGATGACGAACGCGATCTGTCTCTGCTGGAGACGCTCGACCATCTGCTGGATCGCGGAGTGGTAATAGCCGGCGAGGCAACCATCTCCATCGCCGACGTCGATCTTCTTTACCTGGGGCTGAACGTGGTCCTGGCAAATGTCGATGCGCTCACCCGCGCACACAGCCGCCACCTGACGCCCACCAAAAACGAAAGGCTGCCCGGGACAGAGAAGTGACCACCCGCTACGCCCTCATCGGCGCACACCTCGAGCAGGGAGACGCAGATACGGTCGAAGGAGTTACGCTCTTCACCGCCGGTCCCGTGATCATAAGCGCGGCCCCCTTCGACGATTCGAAGGGGCTGGCCTCCCGGCAAACCATCGATAGCGTGGCCATGTTGCGCGGCCGGCTGCTGAACTGTCAGACCTTCGTCGCCATCCGCTACGGAGCGTCCGTTTCTAGCGGAGACGAGGCGATGCCGAAGTGCCGGCCCTTTATCGATCGATGGCACGAGCTCCTCGTACGGCATCGGGGAAAAGTGGAGATGACGATGAAGGCAGTGGCCGGAGAAGGCTCGCTGCGACCGGATCGTCGTGAGTTCATATCGGGAGCCGGCTACCTGCGCGATCTGCAACGGCTCCGTTCCGAACGGGCCCTTCCCGTGGCATTCGAGAGCGCAGTCGAAAGCGCATTCTCACCATTGACCGAGGAGATCCGCCACGTCGACAGGCAGGACCTCTCCCGCGAGTTCGCATTTCTGATCCCGAGGGACAAACTCGAAGACGCCTTCGAGCTCGCCCGGACATTGAAGGAGGAGTTTCCTTCCGTACCCTTTCTTTTCTCCGGGCCGTGGCCACTGGAAGAATTCGCCAGGCTCGAGGCTGAGGGCATTGCCGCGGGAACCGGGGGCTGTTAACGTTTCCGCAGACATGAGTGACAAGCCGATGGTCGTGGTGAATGACGAGGCGGCGCTCCGGCGCAGCGTCGAGTTCACCCAGACCGTGATCCCTGACCGGATCTCCGCGGACGCCGAAGCGGTAGAAAACGGCCTGGCGAAGCTGGTGCTCTCCATCATTGAACTGGTCAGGCAGTTGCTGGAGCGTCAGGCTCTCAGACGGATGGATGCGGGAACCGTCAATGACGAAGAGATCGAACGGCTGGGGACGGCGCTTATGAAACTCGAGGAGAAGATGGAAGAGCTGAAGGGGGTATTCGGCCTTTCCGATGCGGACCTGAACTTGTCTCTGGGTCCTATAAAAACTCTCGACTGAAGGCCGATGGTGCGGAAGTGGTGCGGAGAATCCGCGGTGAGGCATACAACGTGCAGCGAATTGGCTCTTCAGAAGTTGAAGTTAAATCGGCTACACCGTAGTAGGCTGCATTTCGCACGCACCCGCGGCAGTGACCCGAGCGGGTGGGACCTTGGTACGTCGGAGGAGCTTTGAGCAACGGTGGAATTCAGCGACAGCCGCAGGGGCTGGTCGATATCCTGGACAAGATCCTGGACAAGGGGCTGGTCGTCGCCGGCGACATCAAAGTGTCGCTGGCGAACGTGGAACTGCTCACGATTCAACTGCGCCTCGTGGTCTGCTCGATCGACAAGGCAGAGGCGATCGGAATCAACTGGTGGAGAAGCGACCGGTTCTACTCCGGGCCTTCCCGGAACGAAATCCAGGCTACCGAAGAACTGAATGCGCTGAAGAGCCGCATGAACGAGCTCGAGGCCCAGCTGGCTGTGCGCAGAAAGACACCGGAGAAGACGAATCCACTGGCAGGAAAGGGAGATAAACATGGCGGTTGAAAGAGCACCAGGCGGAACGAGTCTCATCGATGTTCTGGACCGAATCCTGGACAAGGGCATCGTCATTGACGCATGGGTCCGCATCTCCCTGGTTGGAATCGATCTGATCACGGTTGAGGCACGCGTGGTCATCGCCTCGATCGACACCTATCTGAAGTACGCCGAAGCTGTGGGAATCACAGGTACGGTCTCTCGCCCGGCAATTGGCGGCTCGGAGACTCCGGCGGGCGTTCCGCCGGGAGCGAAACGCCCCGCGGGCGTCTGAGCGCGCGTTCATCCGCCCGCTCGCTGACGGGCAAAGCCTTTCCATATCGCGGTGACCGTGCGCCCGTCGCCACCAGCATAGGCAGCATCGATCCGGGTTACGTACTCGTCGTTCGTTCCCGCGTAGCTGGAAGGCAAGCCTCCCTTCGCCGCCAACGCTGCTTCATGTCCCCGAAGCGAATCGACGACAAGCAGTTTTTCGTTCCGGGTCATACCGCGCCACTTCGAACCAGGGATCTCACCGCGAGCGCAGGAGACAAGGAGAAAGGCCAGCAGCGTCATGGCCATCAGCGCTGCTATTCGCGATCGGGCCAGTGGCGGGCGTCCGATGTCATTTTTCCAGTAGCAGCCAGCTTGGCGGGCTCCGTTGAATAGATCCTTCGGTCGCTGCTCTCTCGTGAGGATGTCCAGGCCTGCTATCGCTTCCCTTCCATCTCCGAGGTGACATCGTCCGAGGGAAGGAATGACTCTGCGGTCACAGGAGATGGAGATTCTTCCCGCGGCTGGCCTAGTGGCGTGTAAACGATGAATCGGTACCAGATCGCGCAGCGATCGGCGAGGAGGGCAAGGCGCGCCGACGCAGACATAGCGGTGACTAAGTTGAGGAGGCGCAACGCGGCCATCGTCGTCGAGAGCAAGCGAGGTGGTATCGATTCGTCGTTTACACGCCACTAGGTGCCGGCACTCCGCTCCTGCCTCCAGCGCTGGGCAATGGGTACCTGACGTCCGCTGCCGAAAGCCTTGGCGGAAACGCGAATCGTCGGTGCCGCCTGACGACGCTTGAATTCGTTTCCGTCCACCATGCGCAACACACGCTCTACGATCTCGCGGTCGAACCCTTCATCAACGATCTCGTCGACTTCTTTCCAGTGCTCGAGAAAGAGCTTGAGAATGGCATCGAGCTGTTCGTATTCGGGCAGCGAGTCCTGATCCCTCTGGTCCGGACGCAACTCCGCCGACGGAGGTTTCTTGATCGACGAGATGGGAATGATCGGGGCATCGCGGTTGATCCAGGCAGCGAGGCCATAGACCATCGTTTTGTAGACATCACCGAGCAAAGCCAGGCCGCCGGCCATGTCGCCGTAGAGCGTGCAGTATCCGACGGCCATCTCCGACTTGTTCCCGGTGCTCAAGACCATGGCGCCGGTTCTATTCGACCAGGCCATGAGCAGATTTCCCCGGATGCGTGCCTGAACATTTTCATTGGTGACGTCAAAGGTATCGGTTTCGAACAGCTCCTGGAACGTCTCTTCGTACGATCCGTAGATACTGCCGATGGGAACGAGATGAAACGGTATTCCGAGATTCTCCGCCAGTTCCCGGGCGTCATCAACGCTGCCCTGGGAGGAGAACGGCGACGGCATTCCGATTCCCGTGACGTGGGTTCTGCCCAGAGCAGCGACGGCCAGAGCTGCAGTCACTGCGGAATCGATTCCACCGGACAGGCCCACCACCACGTCCGAAAAGCCGGTCTTGGTAATGTAGTCGCGAAGGCCGAGGATCAGACCGCGGTAGATCTCCTCTTCGCTGCTCATCGAAAAGACCGCCTCACAAACCGGCCCGTCAAGCGGAACCAGCGAAGCGTCGGTCTCGAAGGACTTCGCGCAGAAGACCGTTTCGCCTCGGGCGTTGATGACGATGCTCGATCCGTCGAAGAGAAGTTCGTCGTTTCCGCCAACCTGGTTCACGTAAACGATGGGAACGGAAAACTCCCTGGCAATTTTGCGAAACATCTCATAGCGCGACTGACGCTTGCCGACGTTGAATGGCGAGGCGGAGATATTGATCAATACGTCGCAGTGCTGGGCGGCGAGATCGTCGACCGGGTTTTCGCAATAGAGCGGCCTGTCGAGAATTCTTTCGTCGTACCAGAAGTCTTCACAGATGCTCAGCCCGATGCGTTTTCCCGCCAGCTCGAACGCGGACACGGAAGTGGCGGGCTCGAAATAACGGAGCTCGTCGAATACATCGTAGGTGGGAAGCAGGCTCTTGCCCTGCCGGAAGATAATTCGCCCATCCTGAGCGACGACGGCCGTGTTCTGATATGGTTTTCCACAGCCGCTCTCGTTGAACGATACGCACCCGAAGATCAACGCTGCCGGTCCGGTCATTTTTGCAAGCCGGTCGCGAACGGCAACGTTTTCGGTGACGAAGAATAGCCGGTCCAGGAGGTCGAGTGGAGGATACCCGGTGACAGCAAGCTCAGGAACGACGACGATATCCGCACCGGCCGCAACCCCACTGTCGTAGGCCTGGCGAATCAGGCGCTCGTTCGCTTCGAGCGCACCAATCGTGGGATTCAGTTGTGCAATGTAGATTTTCATTCAGTTCAGGAGAGAGAATTTCAGAGGCAGCTGGAAGAGTAAATCACGTTGAGATGGTTGACAAATAACGGCCGGCCTGTGAACTCACCCTTCATGACAACAAGACCACGGCTGACAATCTTTCTCGAAGTTGCCTGAACCAGCACTCATTCAGTCGGGAGGTAAGAATGTCTGATTTTCCCACGGGTGGCAGCCCTTCGGCAGGAGAGGCTCAGGCACTCCGAGCCCGGTATATCCGTCATCGCGATGCTCTGGCGCGACTGGCCGCGGATGCGCCCACCCCGCAACTGGCCGACGCCTACAACCGGGTACACGCTGAGGTCGAAGGGTCGATCGCCCGGCTCGACCAACTCGCAGCGGGAGTAACGCCAACGGCGCCGGGCACAACGGCTTCGGTCCCATTCCTCGAACGCATACCCACGGCCGAGTCGGCTGCCCCGGTACACCCGGCGCGCCTCGGCAACGACACGGGCCCTTACAATTCGCCGTTCGACGGAACCTACGAGCCCCTACCAGAGGTTCCGGCCAGCCAGACTGGAGCACGTGTCGTCGTTCTGGCGCTGGTCGGGGTTCTGGTTCTCGCCCTCATCGGGTACTTCGTCTGGCGTTACTCGGCTGCGGGTGGCGCACACCCTCAAATCGTCGAAGAAACTGCCGCCACGACCACGGCGAACGTACCGCCCCCGGACGGGTCAAGTACCGCTGCGAGCACGACAGCGGTGCCGGCAACAGTTGCCGATGCCCTCTCCGTGACTCCCCCGTCATTCGATTACGGTGTCGTTCGCAAGGGCACACGTAAGACCCAGAAGTTTTCCATCCAGAGCAACTCCAATGATGCCGTCCCGATAAAAATCGGACGATCACAGTGCCGGTGCCTCTGGTTCGAGCATCCGGCAGCCGTTCCGGCCCACGGAAAGGCTACCCTCACCGTGACCGTAGACGGCGGACGGGCTAAGGCAGGGCAGCTGAATGAAACTGTTCAGCTGCAGATGAAAGACAAATCAGCCGCCGGACATCTGGACGTGACAGCCACCGTGAAGTAGGCGAGAGGCGAGGGATGAGGGATGAGCGCAACCCCCGGCGTGTCATCCCGACGAGCGAAGCGAGGAGGGATCTCCCGCACGTGCAACACGACTGTCCCAAGACTCACAGAAGATCCCTCGCCTTCGGCTTCGGGATGACATGTTCTTGTCTCGCCTCCACCTCCATGGCGTGTCATCCCGATGAGCGCAGCGAGGAGGGATCTCCCGCACGTGCAACACGACTGTCCCAAGACTCACAGAAGATCCCTCGCCTTCGGCTTCGGGATGACATGTTCTTGTCTCGCCTCCACCTCCATGGCGTGTCATCCCGACGAGCGAAGCGAGGAGGGATCTCCCGCACGTGCAACACGGCTGTCCCAGGACTCACAGAAGATCCCTCGCCTTCGGCTTCGGGATGACACGTTTGGTAGGTAATCGAAGGAGAGGTGCGAGGTGAGGGCCGAGAGCGCACGCGCGAGGTGTCATCCCGACGAGCGCAGCGAGGAGGGATCTCCCGCACGTGGAACGCGGCTCTCCCAAGACTCGCAGAAGATCCCTCGCCTTGGGCTTCGGGGATGACACGTTCTGGTAGTCGCCTTGTTCTCGTCTCTCGTCTCTCGTCTCTCGTCTCTCGTCTCTCGTCTCTCGTCTCTCG
>JBDTRY010000036.1:0-24373 GCA_039931435.1 Acidobacteriota bacterium
GCTTACCACCCGCCCCTCTCGGATTCCTCGCTCACGCTCGGAATGACCCGTTTGCAAAGCGTCGCTTGGTAGATCTCAAGAGCCGACCTCACAGGACGCATGTGCGTTTCTTACAAGCGAGGGCACAGCGGCGGCGCTGAACCAGAGCGACAAAACACTATGGCCGGCTGTCATCCTGAGCGTCGAGCGAAGGATCTCTTCCACCTTCCCGGTTGCCAGCCCATTCATCGTTGAAGAGATCCTTCGTTCGCTGCGCTTCCTCAGGATGACAAGCGCCCCATAGGAGTGTCTTACAAGCGGGGGAACGGTGCGGGAGATCCCTCCTCGCTTCGCTCGTTCGGGATGCCATGGTCGTTGACGCGCGCTCGTTTCAATCGGCTGGCGTCGAGCGAGACAGCCCGGCGGGAGACGGATCCAGGAGCGCCGTAGAGGCCCGTATGCTCGATCTCCTATAATGTTTACGTTCACGGCAGCACGGCCCGATACCACATCGATCTGCGATCACGGTAGTTCCTGGAGGAGCGAGTGAAGCGTCTTCTGTTCGCATGGGCTCTGATCGTCTCCTTCCTTCCAGGCTGCCAGCAACGCGAGCCCACGGCCGCAACGGCTGCGCAGGCAACCTCAACGGCTGAGGCCGGGATCCCCGAGGACGGAGGAATTGTGGTCCGCCGGCTGGATGCGGGGCTGAATACATTGAACATGGCCTACATCGGATCGGACTCGGAGAAGCAGGTCCTCTCGTACATCCTCGACCCGCTGGTGGACGTGAACAAGAGTCTGGAAGTTGTGCCTGCCATCGCTGAATCATGGGAGATCTCACCCGATGGCAGGGTCTACACCTTTCATCTGGACAAGGCGGCCACGTTCAGCGACGGAAAGCCTGTGCAGGCCAACGACGTTCTCTACACGATCCGGCTTCTGGCCAATCCAGCCACCGAAGCGGCCCAGTTCAGCGGATACTTCGACACACTCGACCAGGGTCTGACGAAAGCACTCGATCCCTATACAGTGCAGATCGGGTTCAAGGCGCCGCGCGCCTCGCAGATGCTGGCCTTCAATATCGGGATTCTGCCGGAGCACTTCTACACGAAGGGCAACTTCAAGGAGGACTTCAGCGATCGCGTCATGGGTAGCGGTCCATACACGCTCACGTCCTGGGACCGAGGAAAGCAGATCGTACTGGACAAACGGAAGATCTACTGGCGCACTAAGCCATTCGTGGACCGCGTCATCTTCAAGGTCATCACCGACGACACCGTGGCCTGGAAGGCGCTGAAACTTGGTGACATCGACGAGAGCGACATAACGTCGGACCAGTGGAAATTCGAGAGAAGCGATGCCCTCGTCCAGAAGGCCATCGATTTGCGCAAGTATTACACCCTTGGTTACAACTTCATCCCCTGGAACGAAAAGAATCCGATTCTTGCCGACAAGAGAATGCGTCGGGCGCTCTCGATGTGCCTCGACCGCACGTCGATCATCAACAACGTCTATTTCGGAACGGCGCGCATTATCACCGGCCCGTTTACTCCCGATCAGTGGGCGTACAACTCGGACGTTCCCGCCATCCCCTACGACCCGCAGCAGGCCCGGCGCATCCTGGCGTCACTCGGATTCCACGATAGCGACGGCGACGGATGGCTGGACAAAGACAAGAAACCGTTGTCGCTGGACCTGCTCGTTTCCGCCGGCAATGCCACCTCCATTCTTCAGGCTCAGATTTTTCAGGATGCGCTGAAGTCCATCGGTGTAAAACTCAACGTGGTCCGTCTGGACGGCGCCACGATGATCGGACGTGTCATCGCCGGAAAGTACGATGGCGCCATGCTGGCCTGGAACCTCGATCTCGATCCGGACGTCTACAGCTACTTCCATTCATCTCAGGTTCCGCCCCACGGGCAGAACGTGACTTATTACTCGAATCCCCAGGTTGATCGACTGATCGAAGCCTCGCGCGGCGAGTTCGACCAGAAAAAACGCGCTGAGATCTATCACCAGTTGCACGCGCTGCTCGCCGAAGATCAGCCATACACATGGATCGTTCAGGTCTCCCTGAAATGGGGCGTGAGCAGGAGAATCCACGGAGTCGAACTTGCCGGCGGCCTTGGTCCATACGAATGGTTTCCGGGACCGTACAGCTGGTGGATTCCCAAAGGGCAGCAGACTCGCAAAGTCGGGCCGGCGGCTCCCTGAGGAGGAGCATGGCCGAGCTTCTCGTCCGCAGGCTCTTTCATGCTCTGATCACTCTGGCCGGCATCACCCTGCTGGTATTTCTGCTGATTCATGCCGCCCCGGGCGATCCGATTTCCTACTTCATCGGAAAGAGTGAGCATGGTCTGACCCCGGAAACCATCGCCGCCATTCGCAAAGCGCATCATCTCGACGATCCCTTAACCGTTCAGTATCTGCACTGGGCGCGCGCTGCGCTCAGTCTCGACTTCGGGCAGTCCTTTATCGACAGGCGCCCCGTCATCGATCGCATTCTGGAGAGGCTTCCCAACACGGTTCTGCTCATGCTCACGGCTATGCTCGCTGCCATCGCAGTAGGGCTGCCAGCGGGAGTGTTGAGCGCGGCCCGCCCACGGAGCGCATTCGATCGCATCGTGGAACTGATTGCGCTGGGGATGTTTTCGCTGCCCAGCTTCTGGGTGGCCCTGCTCCTGCTCGATCTTTTTGCGGTGAAGTGGCAGATTTTGCCGCTCTACGGAATCAGTGGAGACAACTACGCCTCGCTGCCGCCCGCTGCGCAGTTCCTGGATCGCATACGTCACATGATTCTTCCGGTGATCGTGCTGACCTACGGTCAATTCGCCGTGTTTACGCGTTTTTCGCGTGCGGCGCTGCTGGAAGTCCGCGGGCAGGACTTCGTGACCGTGGCAAGGGCAAAAGGCGCCAGCGAAACGAGAGTCCTCCTCGGTCACACCCTTCGCAATGCTCTCGTTCCGTTGATCACGCTCGTTGGATTGTCCATTCCCTTCCTGCTTTCAGGGAGCGTGATCGTCGAGACGATCTTCTCCTGGAACGGGATGGGAAGACTCTTTTATGACTCCGTCATGGCCCGCGACTATCCGACGATCATGGGACTGACTGTCCTTACAGCCATGGTCACGCTCTGTGCCTACCTTGCCACGGATGTTCTCTATTCACTTGTTGATCCACGCATCCGGCTCGTCGGGGAGCGGAAATGAAGAGTTCTGGCGGGGGTGATCTACCGGGATTCACGCGGCGATTCCGGCGGCGGAGAGGAGCGAGCGCGGCCGTTATCTATCTGTTCGCGCTGGTGGTGGTGACCCTCCTTCGCTCCATGATCGCCAACGCTTTGCCAGTAGTTGCCTCGTCAGGAACTTCAATTTCCTTTCCGGCCTTCTCTGGCCAAACGCGCCCATCCTATCCCTGGCGTTTTTCAATCCCTGCGCCGATTCCTTTCTCCCCCACAGACGTTCACCTTGGCGAACGGCTTCAGCCTCCGGGCGAATCGCACTGGCTCGGGACGGACGAACTCGGGCGCGACGTGCTGGCGCGGATGATTCATGGGTCGGCCGTGTCGCTGGCCGTCGGTTTCATTTCGGCGTTGCTGGCCTTGTTTGTGGGAAGTGCCATCGGTGGGCTGGCTGGCTACTACGGCGGGGGAGTGGACTGGACGATCTCACGCGTGATTGAGATCGTGGTCTGCTTTCCATTTCTCTTTATCGTGCTGGCGGTCGTGTCGATCTTCGAGCCCTCGCTGATCACGATCATAGGGGCCCTCGGTTTAAGTTCGTGGCCCATGGAAGCGCGCCTCGTGCGAGGGGAGATGCTGAGGCTCAGGGATATGGATTTCGCGGAATCCGCCCGGGCCAGCGGAGCGACAAGCTCACGGGTTCTGGTCCGCCATCTCCTGCCAAACGCGCTTGCACCCGTTCTCGCTCTCGTTGCCTTTGGCGTCGGCTCGGCCATCCTCGCCGAGTCTGCGCTGTCGTTCCTCGGTCTAGGCGTGGCCTTGCCAACGCCCTCCTGGGGTGGACTGCTGGCCTCGGCCGAGGATTACCTCGGGCACGCCTGGTGGCTGGCTTTGTTTCCCGGTCTGGCCATCTTCGCCACCGTCGTGGCCTGCAATGTTGTCGGCGATGCGCTTCGCGAAGCACTGGATCCGAAATCTGCATGAATAAGCGCCGCGAACCCGTCATCCCGAACGAGTGTAGCGAGTGGGTCATGCCGGCCGAGCGTAGAGAACCTGTCATCCCGAACGAGCGCAGCGAGGAGGGATCTCCGGCTGGTTCAACGACACCGCGAGTTTCACCGGAGATCCCTCGCCGTTGGCTTCGGGATGACACGTCTGTTTGTCGGATCCAGCGGGTATGGCCGGCTCGGCGAAGTCACAATAAAGCGTCCGGAAACGCGGTGAGAAGTTGAAAGAGAAAGTCGGAGTTCACCAAACCTTAACGGGCGACGGTGCGCTACCCGACGCCTACGGGCAGACGCGCGCGGAGCTTTTCCAGAACAACAGCGGGAACCAGACGGGTGATGTCGCCGCCCAGACGGAAAACTTCCTTCACCAGCCTGGATGATACGTAGGTGTATTCGACGGCAGGCATCATGAAGATGGTTTCCATCTCGGGAGAAAGCTCACGGTTCATCAAGGCCATCTGCAGCTCGTATTCGTAGTCCGAAATTGCCCGGATTCCGCGGACGACTACCGTCGAATCAACGGTCTTCAGAAAATCGACCAGCAGCCCGCTGAACGTTCGCACTTCCACGTTCGGCATGTTTTCCGTGCACGTCTGAAGCAGCTCCATGCGCTCGACAACACTGAAGAGGGGAGCCTTCCCTTCATTTTCGAGCACGGCCACGATGAGCCTGTCAAAAAGCCGGTTGCAGCGGCGGATGATGTCCAGATGCCCGTTGGTCAGGGGGTCGAACGACCCCGGATATACGGCGGTGCGCATGGGGGAATGGTACCAGCTCACCCTGCTGTCCGGGCATGGAAGTCGGATCCTGAGAGACATTCTCAATCCCAGAGCCAGGCGTATAAGCGCCCATCGCCAGGGATGACTTTTACCGTGACCCGCCCCTTCAAAGCCTGCTGCAGATTAGAAGCTTCAGGACGGCGAGCTGCTTGCCCTCGAAGGCAGCGAGATCGATCGTGATCGAGGCCGCAGCGGCTCTCCCGTGCGGAAGAATGGCGCGGTACGCCCCTGACCGGTCTGCCGGAGTGGGGCGGTACGAACCGCAGCCGGCGGCGAGGACAATGGCCCCAGGAGAGAAATCAGCTCAGCTGAACATTTCCATCAGCTCGGACATCGATCCGCGAGCCCGTTTCTGGTACTCACTCGATTCATCGCTGGAAGTGAGCCGGATGACCTTGGTGTACTGCTCGATGGCCCGGTCGTACTCCTGGAGGTGGCGGTGAAAAAGCTCACCCTTGTCCAGTTTGGCCTCGAGGTTGAGGGGCTCAACTTCCAGGATTTTGTTCAGGAAGATCATGGCCGCGTCGTATTTGTTTTCTTCCATAGCCATGCGGTAGCGCATGCGGTAGAGAGCTACCAGGTCTCGATCGGAAGGCTGGATCCATGCGCCGGGGAGGCAGGTGAGTATTGCGGAAAGTACTCGATTTCTGGTGGCGACCGGACCGGAACGTTTCACCTGCAGCATGACACACCCTCCCAACGTTATTCCCAGTTCTGGTCCAGTTTAGTTATTGGAGGATGAAACGTCAAGATCTTTACTAACGGGTGTGGGCAGGTGGCGAGGGAGTGCATCGCGTATCGAGGTCGGAACGCCCCAGCTGTGCTCCGGCGAGCCGTGAGTCGCCGGGGTGGGTCATGCTGGTGGCCATGGTGTGCAGGACCGTCGCGGCCACGTTCCCGGCTGTCTTTGCTGAGAATTCGTGGCCGCAGATTTCTCATTCACTCGCGAATAATTTCAATTGGGGATATCGTCCCCTTGTAGCGTCCCACTGCAACTGACTTACGAGAGGACAATCAGGCATGAACCTACGACGATTCTCCGTGATCGCTCTTTTTCTGATCGCCGGCGCAGCCTTCGCCGCAGATGCTCAAACCAACATTGCCCCGCGCTATGGCACCTGGGGCGTCGACCTCACCGGCATGGACAATTCCATCAAGCCTGGTGACGACTTCTTCCGCTACGTCAACGGCTCCTGGCTGAAGACAGCGAAGATCCCCGCGGACCGCACGAGCTGGGGCGCCTTTCCCATGCTCGGCGAGCTTTCCGACCAGCGCGTCAAGGAAATTCTCGACACGTGGGCAGCGGACAAGACGCTCCAACCCGGATCCGATGAGGCCAGGGTCGCCGCGATTTATCGCACCTTCCTCGACGAAGCCACCGTTGAGAAGCTCGACGCCAAACCAGTCCAGCCCCTGCTCGACGCTATCCGCAAAGCGAAAACACGTGACGACATGGCCGCCATCATGGGCGCGACCAGCCGCGGTTTCGGGAGCTCGTTCTTCTCCGGCGGTGTGAGCGATGACGCCAAACACCCCGACAGATACGCGTTCTACATGGGCCAGTCCGGCCTTGGCCTCCCCGACCGCGAGTTCTACCTGCGCGACAAATTCAAGGAGCAGAAGGACCGCTACACGAAATACGTCGCCGACATGCTCGGTCTCGCTGGCTGGGATGATCCCGACAAAAGCGCCGGCGAGGTCGTGGCGATGGAGACAAAGATCGCCGATGCGCATTGGACGCGCGCCGAGGGAAGAGATCGGGACAAGACGTACAACCCGATGACCATCGCCGAGCTCGGTACGTACGCGCCCGGTTTCCCATGGAAGGCCGCGATGAAAGCCGCGAACCTCGACAAGGCCCCGGTCGTGGTCGTGCGGCAGAACACCGCGTTTCCGAAAGAAGCGAAGATATTCGCCGAGACTCCGGTGGCGACGCTGAAGGCCTGGGAGGCATTCCACACCATCGATGACGCCGCTCCGTATCTGTCCAAACGGTTCGTTGATCCGCACTGGGAGTTTCACTCGCACTATCTGAACGGTACTACCGAACAGCGTCCACGCTGGAAGCGCGCCGTCGGCGCGTCTCAGGCCCTGATGGGCGAAGCGATCGGACGAGAATACGTCAAGCTCTACTTCCCTCCCGAGTCCAAGACGAAGATGGACAGCCTCGTCAACGATCTCCGCGTGGCACTGAAAGCTCGCATCGACAACCTCGATTGGATGGGTCCCGAAACGAAGAAGGCCGCCCAGGAGAAGCTTGCACACTTCAATGTAAAGATCGGCTATCCCGTGAAGTGGCGCGATTATTCCGGCCTGAAAATCAAAGAAGGCGACCTGGCCGGGAACATGGTGCGCGGCTCGCAGTTCGAGTGGGCGCGCGATGTGAAGCGCATCGGTCAGCCAGTCGACAAAGACGAATGGGGCATGACGCCGCAGACCGTCAACGCCTACTACTCATCGGTGAAGAACGAAATCGTCTTCCCCGCCGCGATCCTGCAACCACCCTTCTTCGATCCCAAAGCGGATCCAGCCGTGAACTACGGCGGCATCGGTGCGGTCATCGGACACGAGATCACGCACGGCTTCGACGATCAGGGTCGTAAGTCCGACGGCAATGGCATGTTGCGCGACTGGTGGACCGCCGCCGACGCCAAAAAGTTCGACGCCCAGGCCGCTCGCCTCGGTGAACAGTACGAAGCGGTCAACTTCTCCGAGCTGCCGGGCCTGCACATCATCGCCAAGCAGACCATGGGTGAGAACATCGGCGACCTTGGCGGCCTGCTCACGGCACTCGATGCCTATCATCTCTCGCTGCATGGTCAGCCCGCACCGGTCATCGACGGCTTCACCGGCGATCAGCGCTTCTTCCTCGGCTTCGGCCAGATATGGCGCACCATGATGCGCACCGATGCCCTGCGCCAGCAGCTGATGACCAACCCGCACTCGCCGGGAACCGTTCGCGCATTCGAGCCGCTCCGCAACATCGACGCCTGGTACGCAGCGTTCGATGTCAAGGAAGGCGACGCGAACTACATCAAGCCCGAGGAGCGAGTTCGTATCTGGTAATGGTCCGCGGGAGGTGGACAAGCGGCTAGTGGAGTGTAAAGGCTGAAGTGGGACCAGATGGCCAAGCCAGGTGGTCCCGCTTTAGCGTTACGCTCCGCTTGTTTGCTGAAAACGATTGCTGATGACCTCGGCTGTCCGTGGATTTCATAGGAAGCGTTGAGCGAAGGGTTTGTTCGATCCGTGAGTCTCAGCCGAACATTGGAATGTTCGGCCACCTGAGGCGTCAGCGGTCGCGGCTCTGCACGAATTCGACGGCGAATTCCAGTGCTTCGCGGGCCGGAGACGATGGAAACTGTCTGAGCGCTCCCAGGGCGCGGTCGGCGTACTCGCGGGCGATGACCCGGCACTGATCGACGGTGCCGTAACGCTGAACCATACTCAGAATCGCGGCTGGGTCGATATCCCCGAAGGTTCGTTCGGAAGCAACGCGCGCCACCATGCCCCGTTCCGCGTCCGTGGCTCGCGGAAGTGCCAGGATCAGCGGCAGAGTGAGCTTGCCCTCTTTGAGATCGGACACTGCGGGTTTGCCCAGGACTTCCGTCGTGGAGGTGAAGTCCAGAATGTCATCGATGAGTTGAAAGCAGACCCCGAGGTTGAATCCGTAGTCGAACAGCGAGATGCCCGCGGAGTCCGGGGCGTCAGCGAGAATGGCCGGGATGCGGCAGCCGGCACCGAAAAGCGCCGCCGTCTTCCGGCCAACGACGTCAAAGTATTCTTCGCGTGAGACGTCGGCGCGGCCCAGTTGCTCCAGCCCGAGGATCTCTCCTTCGGTCATGCGGATGGTCACGCCCGACAGAAGTCTCAGGACATCGATGTTTCCTTCGGCCAGCCCCATATCGATGGAATGGGTGTAGAGATAATCGCCCACCAATACGGTCAGGTGGTTTCCCCACTGAAAGTTGATCGAGCTTCTGCCCCGGCGGACCGCCGCTTCATCGATGACGTCGTCATGGACGAGCGTGGCCGTATGGATCAGCTCGATGACCGTGGCGAAGGTCACATCCTTCGAGCCCCGGTAGCCGAGCATCTGAGAGGTCAGGAGCAGGAGAACGGGCCGGAGACGCTTGCCACCGCCCTGAAGAATATGCGCCCCGACCTCTCGGACCGTTCTCACGTCGGAGACGAACCGCCGGGCCAGCTCCTCCTCGACGAGGTGAAGCTTCGGCGCGACGAGATCGAGAAAACGCTCGGGCCGGACCGACCGGTCGGCCAGGCCTGAGGACGAAGACAGGGGAGTCGTCACAGCGTCAAGAATATCCGATTCGAGGAGTGTAAGAAAAGCCGAGTCTCGGGGCCGTCCCGCGCTTGCAGGATGACTCGCCCGGGTTCTCCGCACGGGCGGACAGGCAGGCGGCAGTCTTCGTCATCCGCGATAGTTGGTGAATTGCACCGGCAGGTCGAAATCTCCATCACGGAGGATCTGCATGGCCTTCTGCAACTCGTCCTTGCTTCTGCCCACCACCCGCACCTGATCGCCCTGAATGGATACCTGAACTTTCAGTTTCTCGTCCTTGATCGCTTTGACCATCGCTTTGGCTTTCTCACTCTCGATGCCCTGGTGAATCTTCACTTTCTGTCGGACGCTTCCCAGTGCGGCATCCTCGACGGTCTGGTAGTCGAGCGATTTCAGCGACACCTTCCGACGCACGAGTTTTTCTTCGAGAATGTCCCGAACGCTTTTCAATTTCTGCTGGTCATCGCTGACGAGAATGATTTCCTCATCCGTCAGTTCGATGGAACTCTTGCTTCCTTTGAAGTCGAAGCGGGTAGCCAGCTCTTTTTTCGCGGTCTGCACTGCATTCGAGACTTCCTGCACGTCTGTCTTCGAGACGACGTCAAACGAAAAATCCTGCGGCATCGTTAGCTCTCTCCTTACCTCAGTCCCGGCCTTCGCTTTTGCAACCTCAAAGCTCTTACCTCGGGTTGTCGCTCGCCGGAATCAGTTCTTGACAACCTCCACGCCGGGGGGAGGGCTGAATGAAAAATCCATGGCTCCGGGAGCAGCTTTTCCAAAAGCCCCGAACTCGAATGTCGTTCGATTTCCCTGGCGATCGGTATACGAGAGGGTGCGCACCCGTCGATCTTTCAGCGAAGTGGTCACGGTGATCTCCCGGAAGGTGGCCGTCGGTACTCGTGACGCCAGTTGCGAGGTCAGAATGTCACCTTTGCGGCTCTCCTTGACGTTGTAAGAGCGCGTCAGTGTATCGGAGTCCGCCAACAGCAGGAACGGCAGATCGCGTTTTTGAGCTTCGTCCAGCGTGTTCACCGTTACCTGGCGATCTTCGGGAACGAAAAACCACGAAGTCTTTCCGTCGAAAACGAACAGTTTCTGCAGTTTCTGGTCAGGTCCGAGATAGGTCCAGCGCATTTTTGGAGAGGCACCGAAGACGACCACGCCTTTCTCGATCTGCTCCTTGTGAAATCCGCGAGGCACAAATTTCTGAACGAAGCTGGCTTGCGTGCCCTGCATAGCGGCAATCGATTGCTCTACGTTTGCTGCCGGGAATGCGGGCGCTGCCAGAGCGAGACTGACTGCGACGGCAAAAATTGTCTTCATGATCGGACTCTCAGGGGCTCCGCAGGACTTGCCGGACCCGGCGACCGTGGCCGTTAAGCCACTAGAATTTTTCGATATCGATCGAAATGATCGCCGACTGTAGAACAAAGATCCGGTCGTTTTTGCTCCGATCCAGCGGGTAGACGACGAATCCCTTCCGATCCGGCCTGTATTCGGGGGAAATGCCGCGAATTACCTCGCCGTCCTGAAACTCGACCGCGACCGTTTTGCCTTCGGGAGTGGGGTCCGGCACCTCTCGATCGACGAGGCCTTGTTGAAGGTAAAAAACCGCTTTCAACTCGGAAAACGGAATCTCCCGGTGTGATTCCTGCGAATCGCTGGCTTCGACGATCTCACGGTCGAGGTCGACTCCGCAGTCCGTACACGATTCGGTCGACCCGTCGCGAAAGCGAAGGATAATCGAATCGGCGGACTGAGTACGTTCGTTCATGCCCATCTCCTCAGAACAGCTCCAGACCCCAGAGATCGTGCAGGTGCAGAATCCCTTCGACTCTCGCCTCCGAGTCAACGATGAGCAACGAGGTGATTTTCTTCTGCTCCATGAGTTGCAACGCGGCCGACGCCAGCTGATCCGCGCCGATCGTTACGGGATCGTCCTTCATACACTCCGACGCCGTTCGCGCAAGCACGTCGTCGGCGTTTTGCAGAAGGCGACGGAGGTCCCCGTCGGAGATCACTCCCCGGAGCAGGTTACCCTGCGCCACTACGGCGGTCACTCCAAAACCCTTCCTGGACATCTCATAGATGACGTCGCGCATCCCGGTATCGACGTCGACGATCGGGATCTGAGACCCTTTATGCATCAGGTCCTGAACTCTGAGAAAGCGCTTACCGAGTTTTCCGCCTGGATGCAGAACGGCGAAATCCTCCTCGCGGAATCCCTTTCGAAGGAGCAGAGACATGGCCAGAGCGTCGCCGAGGGCAAGCGTAGCAGTGGTGGAAGCGGTGGGAGCCAGGCCCAGCGGGCAGGCCTCCTGGGAGATGGCCGCGGAGAGATGGGCGTCACAGTTCCGGGCGATTGTCGAATTCGGGTTTCCGGTGATCGCCACAAGCTTCGCTCCCAGCCTCTTGATAGGCTCGAGCAGGCGCACCAGCTCTTCGGTCTCGCCGGAGTTCGAGATCGCCAGAACCACGTCGCCGTTCACGATCATGCCCAGATCGCCATGAATAGCCTCCGCGGGATGCAGAAAGAACGAAGGCGTTCCGGTCGAAGCAAGGGTGGCGCTGACCTTCTTACAGATAATTCCGGACTTGCCCATTCCCATCGTCACAACACGGCCGTTGCAGTCGTGAATGAGCTCGACTGCATCCACGAACTCATCCCCGAGGTGTTCACGAAGGCCGAGAATGGCAGCCGCTTCGACTTCCAGAACCCGCCTGGCCTCAGCGATAGCGGGATGCAGACTCGGATCAGCCCTCAATGGGCTTCTAGCGCGTTCAACCACGGCAGCATTGTAAGGGCGAACTCGTGGAAGTGCGCGTGCGCTTCACCCAGGCGCACTGGAGGGACAATCGACAGCGATCCGTTCGGCGCCTTCAGCTCGTGTTCCACGGGCAGGCCGTCTTCCTCGCTTTATCCTCGATCTCCTACTAGAATTTGTCACTTCCAGACCGGCCCGACGGCCGGCCTGTATCGAACATTGAGCGAAACGAGGATCCGTCATGAGCCAGATCACCAGCGAGGCGCGGACACTACCGGTGCATCCGAAGTCGGTTCTGTGGAATCCGTCTCCCGAGAAACTTCGTGAACTCGCCTCCAGGATGCCGAATGCCAGAACGACCGAATACGACAATCTCAATGTGGCCACGAGGGTCGTATCGCGAAGCAAGTTGTCAACGTACGTCGTGACCGATACCCCTGAGCGTCATTCCGATCAGACGATCAGCCGCTCCGAGTACGAGAAAGTTGCCCTGTACCAGAACGAGTACATCGCCGGCAGTGACATGCTGGTGATCGACGGCTATATCGGAAATGATCCGGAATTCCGCGTCGCCACCCGCCTGATCATCGAGCAGGCCAACGCCAACATCGCCGCAATGCAGTCCATGCTCTACTATCCCGCCTCGGAAACCGAGCTGGACTGCTTCGTCCCGGTGCTGACTGTGATCTACACGCCGAATCTGCCCATCGAGAACTACCCTGAAAACCGAATCATCGCTGTCGATCTTGCGAACAACATCACCCGTGTCCTCAACTCCGACTACTTCGGCGAGTCAAAAAAAGGTGGTCTGAGGATGTGGAACCGCCTGGTTTACGAACGCGGAGGACTTGCTCTTCACGCCGGCTGCAAGGTCATTCCCGTCGGAGGGGAGAAGCGAATCGGCCTGATCGTGGGGCTGTCCGGGACGGGAAAGACCACCACCACCTTCACCAAACAGAACGACTCCTCGCCGGTGCAGGATGATTTTGTGGGACTCATGCCGGGAGGAAAAGTCTACGCGACCGAGAACGGCTGTTTTGCGAAAACGTTCGGGCTGAATCCCGATGACGAGCCGACGATCTTCAACGCCGTGACGACACGTGACGCCTATCTCGAGAATGTCTCTCAGGACGAACAGGGCAAGGTCGATTTCTTCGACACTTCCTATACGCAGAACGGTCGCGCCGTCATCCGCATGGCGGACATCAAGGGCAGCGCAGATGCCCGTGAGCTGAGCAAAGCCGACTTTCTTCTCATACTAAATCGCAACGAAAACATCATTCCAGCGATTGCGAAGCTTGAAGGGGCGCAGGCCGCCGCATATTTCATGCTTGGAGAGACAAAAGGTACGAGTGCCGGTGGCGCAGCCGAGGCCGGAAAATCTCTGCGAGTGCCCGGTACGAACCCGTTCTTCCCGCTTCTGCACGCCATGCAGGGAAATCGATTTCTGGAACTGCTGGAGAGCAGCCCGATGGAAGTGTATCTGCTGAACACCGGACGGATCGGGGGGGACGACAAGGACGAGCGATCGAAAAAAGTCCGGATCCAACACTCCAGTGCCGTCGTCAAGGCCATCGCCGAGGGCTCGATCAAGTGGGAAAAGGATCCCGACTTCGGATATCTGCTGGCGACGTCTGTTCCGGGAATGGACGATGATGACTTCCTACACCCTCGCCGGCTGTACGAACGCCAGGGTCGGAGCGAGGAGTACCGGCAGCTTGTCGAAAAGTACAACAAGGACCGGCGCGAATACCTGAAGAAGTGGCCGGAACTCTCGGCCGCAATCGTCGATGCGATCTGAAGCCGCGAAGTACCTGAAATGAATCGAGCGTTCCCGATCTGGCGGCGCGAAAGCAACTCAGGGAGAACCCGTGATGGATGACAAGAAAATCATCGCAGTGGTTGGGGCGACCGGCGCCCAGGGCGGAGGTCTGGTGCGCGCGATTCTGGGCGACCCGGATGGCGGATTCGCAGCTCGGGCGATTACTCGCGATGTCAATTCCGAAAAAGCACAGGAGCTCGGCCGCATGGGCGCCGAGGTCGTGGCAGCGGACATCGACGACGAGGCCAGTCTGACAAAAGCGCTGCAGGGCGCTTACGGTGCTTACTTCGTGACATTCTTCTGGGCACATCTCTCGCCTGAAAAGGAGCTCGCGGAAGCTCGAATCATGGCTCGCGCTGCAAAGGCTGCCGGAATCAAACACGCCATATGGTCCACGCTCGAGGACTCCCGCAAATTCATTCCCTTGTCGGATGACCGGATGCCGACGCTGATGGGAAAGTACAAGGTGCCGCACTTCGACGCCAAGGGTGAGTCGAACCAGTTCTTCGTCGACGAGAACGTGCCTACGACCTTTTTACTTACGTCGTTCTACTGGGACAACCTCATCGCCTTCGGGATGGGGCCCAAGCCCGGTCCGGATGGAACGCTGACTTTCACCCTTCCCATGGGAAACGAGAAGATGGCGGGCATGGCCTCCGAAGATATCGGCAGGAGCGCTTATGGAATCTTCAAGCGCGGACCCGAAATGATCGGACGCACTTTGGGCGTGGCCGGAGGACATCTCTCCGGGGACCAGATGGCCCGATCACTGAGCGAAGCTCTGGGAAAAGAGGTCCGGTATCAAGCCGTCAGCCCGGAGGCCTACCGCGCATTCGGATTTCCGGGAGCGGACGATCTGGGAAATATGTTCCAGTTCTATTCGGAGTTCGAAGACCATTTCCAGTCGTCCCGTCCATTGGACGAAACCAGAAAGCTCAATCCCCAGTTGCAGAGTTTCGATGACTGGCTCGAAGCAAACGCATCGCGCCTACCGCTGGAATAGATAGATTCGCGATCGGTCGAGCGAACGATGCGTACCCTGAAATGATGCGTCCGATATTGCTCTGTCTGACAGCCGTGTTCCTGACCACTCCGCTCGTGGCCGGTGAAGCCTCCGGCAAATTCACGGCCGGGGGTCACAAGCCCATCGAACCCAAATTCGCCTCGGCGTACATAGTCCGAGACCAGTTCGATGCCCGGAATCAGATTGTGGAGGTCATCCTCTCCGATGTACCAATCGACACGGCGCAGGCTGTCGATGCTCTCAACCCCCACGCCAACGTCATCAATCAGGACGCCACGCACGGACACAATTACATCCTGCTCTGGATCCGAAAGGACGGTGGCGTTTCAATGAACGCCACGTATTCCCAGAGCATGACCCAGTACCTCGACAAGACCGGCTCCGGCCTCCTGGCGGAACTGACGGCCAGGACCCCATCCGCCGTCTCGGGGCATGTGTTCACCAGGGCACCGGTGAAGACAATGAGCGGCGAGACGTATTCAGTCGACGTCACCTTCTCCTCGGATGTGGCGAGTCTGCCGTCCGGCCAGAAGCTCGGAAAGGGAGGAGGGGAGCCGGGCAAAGCGCTGAAAGCCCTCGTGACAGCGGTCTCGAAACGAAACTGGGCCGGAATCGCCGGGGGAGTGACGGAGGCCACGTTAGCCTCATTCAACGAAGACTATCGCACGCCTGAGGAGAATCTCGACGACGCGGCCATGTCCTTCACCATCTGGTTGCCCAGGAAACAACTTGTGATTACGGGGGGAGAGCTGCGCGGCACTGATCAGGCCACGCTCGAGGTGGAAGGGGCCGCTTTCGGCGATCAGAAAGGCCTTTATCTGGTGCGGATGTTCAAGGTCGGATCGAAGTGGCTTTTCGATCGAGGAGCGCTGGCGGGAATGATAGGCGAGAATTGAACGACAGAAATTGTGGCCGTTCCTGTTGGAAACGAAACTCGTCATCGATTCGCAGATGCCGGGACGCCGGCCAGGCCCAGACTGAGTACATCCTGCTCATCGGACTGGTGATCATTTTCATCCTGGTCATGCTGATCAATTTCCGCGACTCCCTGAACGGATTTACCCAGCGGGTCACCGATTGGATCAACGGGCAGACATCCCCGGCTTCCGCGCCCCCGCCGCCTGCCGCTCCGCCGCCGAAGGTGAAACCCACCCCGCCTCCCACTCCGCCACCGAAGGCAACTCCGACCCCGACGCCCAACCCGAACATGTCTGATGACGACTGGGCCGACTGGCTGGTTGGAGTGTGGTGCTTCTCAGGCAATACCTGGACTGTAACGCGCATCGGACCCGGTCTGGTCAGTGCCTATCAGACCAGCAACGCAGGAGTGCGACAACCGGCGCAGACCGTAAGAATCACGTCGCAGGGAAACAGCGGTTTCCAGGAAACGCTGCCTGGCAGCCCGGGATGGTTTGTCAACGATCAGCGCACCAGCGGAACCGGAACGACGCGATCGCCGAGCGATACGTGGCAGATCAATTCAAACACGAACGGTCAGGTCACGAACGCTACGGCCAGACGTTGCGGCTGAGGCGAGTCCCTCCTGCGCGAGGAATGAAACGGTCGTCTCGGAGCGACGGCATCCTGCCGTCCGATGTGGTTGTGAACGGCACGGTCGTTTCGGAGCGACGGCATCCTGCCGTCTGGATCGGCGGCTTCCAGCCGCCGAGGTTCCGGGGGTGGGCGGTGCCGTCGTTCCGAGGCGGCTCTGATTCGCGTGCAGAACGTGGCAACCAGACTTCGAACTACTTCAGTGCCTGTTTCAGAACCTTTACCACGGTCTGCACCACTTCCAGCCGAGCCCACCGTTTGTCGCGCGCGGGCACAAGATGCCACGGTGCGATGTCCGTGCTGGTGTGCGCGATCATGTCGTGGATGGCTGATTCATAGGCCTGCCCCTTTTCACGGTTGCGCCAGTCCTCGTCGGTGATCTTGTGCTTCTTCCACTCGATCTGTTCCCGTTCCCTGAACCTCCTAAGCTGCTCATCGGGATCGATGTGCAGCCAGAACTTCACCAGAATGACTCCGTGTCCGACGAGTTGCTCCTCGAATTCATTGATTTCTCGGTAGGCTCGCCTCCACTCGGCGTCCGTGGCGAATCCTTCGACGCGTTCCACCAGGACACGGCCATACCAGGAACGGTCGTAGATGGTGATCGTCCCGGCCCGTGGCAGGTTTCTCCAGAAGCGCCAGAGGTAGTGCCGGGCGCGCTCGTCAGCAGTGGGTGCGGCGACCGAAATCGTCCGGAAAAGCCGGGCATCGATCGGGGCAATCAGACGGCGGATCGCGCCGCCTTTCCCCGCGGCATCAGAACCCTCGAAAATGATCACAGTGGAACGCTTTTCATTCCACGCTTTCCAGGTCAGTCCTCCCAGCTTCGCTTGCAGGCGCGGCATCCGTTCGTCGTACTCGGCGCGATCGACGGAGCTGTCGAGGTCGATGGTTGCCATGACCGAGGGTGCGGGTGAATCGCCGGACGATTCGCGGGCAGCGTTCGTAGCTGCGTGTTCGGTATCCGAGGACCCGAGGTTCTCGAGAACGTCGGCAAGAATCTGGCCCGCGGTCAGATCCCGATAGCGGGCATCGCTCGCTTCAATGATGTGCCATGGCGCTGCGGCGGTGTCGGTACTTCGAATGGCCCGTTCGGAAATTCTGGCGAAGCGATCGTACCGTTTTGCAAAGTCCGCGGCGTCCGGAATGAAGGCCCAGTTCTTTCGGCTCCTCTTTTCTTTTTCTTTCAATCGTCTGGCCTGCTCCCGCTTTGGAAGATGAAACCAGAATTTGAGGACGACGGCGCCGTCCTGGACAAGCATCTGCTCCAGGGAAACGATCCGCTGCATCTCCCGTTCGAAGGTCGCGTCACTTTTTTTCGCGAAAGCCCTGTCAACGATCGGCTTTGTATACCAGGAGCCGAAAAACATGCCGATAGCGCCCCTGGGCGGAAGGCGCCGCCAGAACCGCCAGTAACGTGGCCTTTCATTTTCCTCGTCGGATTCATTCCAGAAGGCGGTGGTCTCGATACCTCGGACGTCGAGCCATTCGTGGAGCCGGTTGACGACCCCGCTCTTGCCCGCGCCTTCAACACCGGAAATGATGAGGATCACGGAGTGGGACGTTGCACGCAAAGCACGTTGCGCCGTCAGGAGGCGTGCCCGGATTTCGGGAACGAGCCCCTCGAATTCCGCTTTCGAGATCTCCCTGCCAAGTTCTGCTGTTTCGAACATCCTGTCCTCTTTCCTGCTCCCTGCTGCATCGATGCTAGTGGCGTGTATTGGACAAATTGGTACCACCTGACTTGGTCTCGACGCCGTGAGCGTTGTTGCGCCTCCTCAGCATAGGAGCCGCTATGCCTGCGTCGGCGCGCCTAGCTCACGTCGCCGATTCCTGCGTCATCTGGTACCAATTCATCCAATACACGCCACTAGAACACGAAGCCAATGACCTCCGGAGTTGCCGCCAGGCGCCGCGCCAGCTCCTCGTGGGCCTTCATCGATCCAACTCCTCGGAAGGAAATGATGAATCGTCCCTCTTTCTTTTCCCGCCCGCCTGCCTGCTTGTGCAGATCACTGTCCGCAAAGAGGGTTTCAACGACGCGCAGGTCCTCCGGCGAAGCCCTGCAGGTGACCTGATACGTGCGGCTATCGTTGATGACGTTGATGGCCCGTTCCACTCTCGGGAACAGCCAGAGGACGAGCAGGGCCAGCATCGTCGCCAGAATCGACGGGACAAAGAAACCAGCGCCGACGCCCATCCCAATGGCGGCCGTCAGCCAGATGATCGCTGCTGTCGTCAGCCCAACCACGCGTCCCCTGTCGCGGAGAATGGCACCGGCTCCCAGGAAGCCCACACCGGTGACGATCTGCGCGGCGATGCGGCTCGGATCCGCTCGATTGCCGAAGTGAACGGAGATTGTGGTGAACAACGTCGATCCCACACAGATGAAAATCACGGTTCGAAAGCCGGCGGCCTTGTCCCGGAACTCGCGCTCGATCCCGATCAGCCCGCCGAGGAAAACGGCGAGGAGAAGTTTGATCAACTCGTGAGAAATCTCGGACATCGTCACCCCTCGGGCCTCCGGCCACGCCACGTCCCCGCACCTCGTAATCGAGATCCGTCGCGGTGCATACGAGCTGACCCGGAAGGCAACATTATCGACCGACAGCACGAATACACAAAATTCATTCGCCGGGGACTCTGGAGGAGGCGCTGTCGATGCCTGCTGGACCTTCAGTCGTCTTCGCGAACAGCGACCAGCTCTGCGACCTGTGTCCCCGTGATCGCGCCGACGATGCGCGGTACGTGAACGTGGCAGGTTTCCACGATGACGCGCACTGTGCCCTGGGGCGTTCCCGAAACCGCGGTGCCGGCGACGTAAACATTCGGAACGTTTGTCTCCATCGTTGCCGGATCGTAGTCGGGCTCCTGATCGAGACCCACGCGGGCCACATCGAGCATCGAGAAGAGGGATGCGTCCTGGCGGTAGCCCGTCATCAGGAGCACGAAGTCGGTGCCGACCTCGATTGGCTGCGTGCCAGCAAGCGGCGACCCGTCTTCGTTTGTGGCCAAAAGAATCGCTGAACTACCTCGGATCTCGATCGGAACGGTCCGGGGAAGAAATCGTACGCGATCGTCACGAAGCATGCTTCTGATCTCGGGGAGCAGCCAGAACTTCACGCGGGCAGAGTCAAAGTCCCCCCTTCTGTACGAGAGTGTGACGTTCGCGCCCGCGCGCTGGCAACGGACCGCGGTCTCGATTGCAGAGTTCCGTCCACCAACGATGAGAAGGCGTTGCCCGAAGTAGGTGTGCGGATCGCGGAAGTAGTGGCTGACGTGAGGAGCATCTTCGCCGGGGATACCGAGGAGCCGCGGGGCGTGCATGGAACCGATGGCCACCACCACCGCGGCACATTGATACATGCGCTCTCCGTCGCTGGTCGTCGTGCGCAATTCGAAGCGGCCGTCGTCGAGGCGGCCAGCATCGATGACTCTCTCGTACGTGTGGATTTTCAGATCGAATTGCAGAACCACCGAACGGAGGTAGGCGAGGTACTCCTCGCGATTCGGCTTCTGCTGGTTCGCAACCTGAATGGGCACTCCGGCGATGGCAAGACGCTCCGCGTTCGAGTGAAAGGGCATTTCCAGTGGATACCAGGCGATGGTGGACCCGATCTGCCCGGCGTCAAATTGTATGTAGTCGACGCCGGCGGCCTTCAGGGCTACAGCCAGTTCCAGACCAATGGGCCCTGCCCCGATGATCGCTACGTGATGGAATTCAGGGGTGGGGGTGTCGGGCACTTGGTTCCATCGTATACGAAGTTCCCGTGCGCTTTTCGGTGCGGGTTGTTGTGTGATGTTCAGGGACCCTCATCCGTCCGGCACACGTGCCGGACACCTTCTCCCGCCGGGAGAAGGAAGTGCGCTCCGCCGGTGCCTTACGAGGCGAACATCTGCAGGTCAGTACCTACGTGGTCGGCCATCTCCATCGTGGTGCGCAGGTCGGGATGACGGACGACCACCCAGCCATCCGAGAGCAATGTCTGCTTCCAGTCACGACGGTGCGCTCCAACGGGGAGCAAGTCCATGGCCGCGATCTGTTCTCCATAGGAACCGAGAATGTGCTCGAGGCCTTCGATGCGCTGAATCGCACCCGAGCCCCTGGCCCGTTTGAAGATGATGGCGCAGTTGTATTTTCGTTCCACCTTCTGGCTGAAGGTTCCGTGGACCACGGCTTCGGCCCACCCGGTGAACAGATCGATATCGCATCCGAAATTCATGATGTCCACGGAACGGGCACCGGGGGGGCGGGCGGCGATCTCGCCGAAGACGACCTCTCCGTTGTTCTTCAGATACCACTCCATGTGCGTGAACCCGGTCCGGAACCCGAGGACCTGGAGCACGGCCCTGCCCAGAGTGCGTCCCCCCTCGAGCTCGTGGACGTCCACATCACGCAGCGTCACCGTCTGCGGGCTGATCCATTCCACACCGCGGCCGATGAGCGGACGGGGACGGTACCAGGCGATGTTGTAAAAAGCGATCTCGCCGTCGATGCAGATGGTGTCGAATGTGAACTCTTCGCCGTCGATGAACTCCTCGACGTTCACGTCCGACACGTGGCCCATGCGACGAAGTGCTTCTTCGAGTTCTGCGGGATTGTCGACGCGGTAGGTATCCATCGATCCGGCGCCGGCGATCGGCTTGAGAATGGCTGGATACCCCATGGACTCCACCGCTTCCCGGCACTGCGCAGCTCCCCGGGCCCGCTGGTGCCGCGGGGTGCGTAATCCGGCGGCGGCCACGGCCTGCTTCATGGCGTCCTTGTCTCGAAACGGAATGATCTCTGCGACCGTCATCCCTTCGACGCCGAGACGTTCCCGGAGCCGCGCTGCCAGAAGGACCGTCTGTTCCCACAGTCCCTCGATTCGCTCCATGCGGGTGCCGCCAAGCCAGTTCACCACGGCCTCGACGACCTGGTCTTCGTTCATGATTGACTGCACCTGGAGATAGGCGTACAGATTTTCGCGGGCCATTGGAGGGAGCGCCTCCTCGGGCTGATCGCCCACGCCGAAAACAAGAGCCCCGACATTTTTCAGTCCGCGCGTGAAATACGGGACCTCGTCCGGATAGCCGGGTTGAATCAACAGGACGTTCATTTGACCCTCACATTCACGGAAAGAGCCGGTGCCACCTCATTCTCTGCCATGTCCGGGCCAGCGATGCCGCGGGCAGGACGCATCATGCACCAAGCTCTACACGAACCACCTTGACGATCCTCCGGAGCGCCTGCCGCACCCGCTCCGTATCGATGTCCCGGACCACGACATATCCCTCTCCCTCGTACGACCCGGTCGGCCGCTGACCCGGCCAGGGAAGCCTGCTCTGCACGACCATTTGCTGAATCTCCGGCTCCAGCTCGTTCAGTCCGTAGACGGCACGCACGCGTCCTTCTCCCTGTCCACGCAGGTAAGCTGCGCCGGCAGCATACTTCTGGACCGGGGGATCGAATGTGCCGAACACCATCAGTCTGACCCAGGCCTGTTCCAGATCGAAGTCGTGTGCGATCGAGTGCAGCGCCATGAAGTGTGCACCCGGGGGCCGCGCAGCGACCTCGGAGATGGCGATGGTTCCGTCGACGCGGCGGAACCACTCCATGTGCGTCAGACCGGTAGTCATGCCCAGGACTTCCAGTGCGCGCTTCGCCGCCTGTCGAATATCGTCGTACTGCGGGTCGTCAATTTCCCGCGGAACGAGCACGCACCACTGAATCCACTGATTCCTGACTACATCCAGCGCCGACGGCTCGTAGGATGTCAACGAATGCCAGACCGGTTGGCCTTCGACAGTAACGCTCTCGAACGAATGCTCCTCGCCGGAGATGAACTCTTCGATCAGGGCAGGCTGGCCGGGCGACAACGAGATGAAACCGAGTACTTCGTCGAGCTGTTCCGGATCGTCGATCCGGAAGGTGGAGAGCGATCCCGCCCCGGCGGGCGGTTTGACTACGACGGGGAAACCGATTTCGCTGACGAAGTGCCGCGCCTGAGCCGGGGAAATGACTGTGCGGTGACGAGCGCAGGGGATCCCGGCAGCCTGAAGCAATTCCTTCATGCGACCCTTGTCCCGGAAGTTTTTTGCGGCTTCGGAGGAAAGCCCGGCGATTCCGAACCGCTCCCGAACTTCCGCCAGCGGAATCTGGAGTTGCTCGAAGGCCGCGAACAGTCGATCGACGGGGCCGAAACGCTCCGAAAACTGTGTCACGGCCGAGGCCAGCGCGTTGCTGTCGAGAATGTCGTCGATGCGCCAGTGGAATTCGACGAACTCTCGGGCGGATGGCTCGAGCCGTTCCAGCGGATCCATGCTGATTACTCCGAGCCGTACGTCCGGCAGCACCCCGGCGGCGCTGATCGTAAGAGCAGCGTTCTCGGAGAGCAGGGGAGCGGCGAAGATGACATTCACCATCGGTCAGCCGGCGTAGAGATGGAGCTCCGAGGCCACGAAGTCGGCCATTTTAAACGTGGCGGCGGAGTCATGATGGCGGAGAATCACGAACCCATCAGAGACGAGGCTCGTTCTCCAGTCATTGCGAGGCGCTCCGAGCGGCAGAAGATTGACTTCGACGAGGTGGTCACCGAGGGTTGATCGCACGTGTTCCAGTCCGTCTACGTGACGGATCCGGCCCTCACCCTGTGCACGTTTGACGATGATGGCACTGTTGTACTTCCGCTCGGGAACTTCTGAGAAGCGCCCGGCAAGCACCACCTCCGCCCATCCTCGGTACAGATCGATATCCGAAGCGTAGTTCATCAGGTCGACCATATGCGCACCTGGAGGCCGGGCCCCGATCTCACCGAAAATCGCCTTGCCCGAGTCCGTCAGATACCACTCCATGTGAGAGAAGCCCGTGCGAAATCCGAGAGCCTGGAGTACTTCCCGCCCCATGGCTCTTCCATCACGGAACTGCGGCTGCTCGATGTCTCGCAGGATGATCGTCTGAGGGCTCACCCACTCCACCATGCGATCGACCAGGGGGCGAGGTCGATACCAGGCGATACTCTCGAAAACGATTTCTCCGTCGATGCAGATCGTGTCGAACGTGTACTCTTCGCCCTCGATGAACTCTTCGATGTTCATCTCCGGTACGTGACGCATCTTTTCGATCGTCCTGCCCAGTTCGTCGTAATCATCCACGCGATACGTATCCACAGACCCGGCGCCCGATATCGGTTTGAGAACGAGGGGAAAGCCGAAGTAGTCGGCCGCCCGCAGACAGTCATCCACTGAGGAGCCCCGCATGTGGCGAGGGGTGCGGATTCCAGCTTCGGCCACGCGTCGCTTCATCTCGTCCTTGTCGCGGAAAGGGATCGTCTCCGCGAAGGTCATCCCCGGAAGCCGCAACGCTTCGCGCAGCGAGGCGGCGATGAGCAGGCACGGCTCCCACAGGCACTCGATGCGCTCGATCCCGGCGATATCGTTCGACGACAGGATCTCCCGGATGGTCTGTTCGGGCTCTCCCAGAAACGTCACCTGAATGTAGTGGCTGAGATGCTCGCGCGCCATGCTTGATAATTCGGTGACGGGACGATCTCCGACACCAATCACGGTCGCTCCCGCCTGGGCCAGGGCGCGGGTGAAGAAGGACATCTCCGTCGGATAGGACGGCGAGATCATCAGTACATTCATCCGGGGTCTAAGGCCTCCTGTCGCTGGGTGATTATTGACGAATTCAGTTTGAGAGGCGAATCCACCAGCATGTCATCCCGAACGCGCCAGGCGAGGAGAGATCTCCCGCGCATATAGGGTATGGCTGTCGTCACACGCTTGTCATCCTGAGAGGACCCCGCTGTGGTTCGCTTGTAAGAAACACACGCGGCGTCCTGTGAGATCGGCTCTGGAGATTTAACAAGCGGCTTCGCAAACGCGTCATTCCGAGCGTGAGCGAGGAATCCCAGAGGGGCGGGTGGTCAGCGCCCTGGGGATCGTGCCCCCCGGCCACTGGGGTCCCTCGCTCTCGCTCGGGAT
>JBDTRY010000037.1:0-23594 GCA_039931435.1 Acidobacteriota bacterium
GCCGTGGCGATGATGGTCAGTGATCCCCAGTCCTCGGCCTTGCGCGCTGCACCGAAAAACCGGCGCGGTTTCTCCATCGTCCGGGCATCGATTCCACCGGAGAGAATTTTTCCGCTGCCGCGCTGCTCGTTGTTGTAAGCCCTGGACATGCGCGTGATCGAATCGCAGAGGATGACCACGTCCTTGTTCATTTCCACCAGACGGCGCGCCCGTTCCAGCACGACCTCGGCGATGGTGATGTGATTCTCCGCGGTCTCATCCGAGCTGGAGGCGATTACTTCCCCCTTCTCCACGGAGCGCCGGAAATCGGTGACCTCCTCCGGGCGCTCGTCCACGAGAAGAACCATGAGGACCACTTCCGGGTGATTCATGTTCAGGCCGTGGGCGATGTCCTTGAGGAGCGTCGTCTTCCCGGCTTTGGGGGGGGCGACCACCAGACAGCGCTGACCTTTGCCGATCGGAGCGAGGAGATCGAGAACGCGGGTGGTGAGACGATCGGGCTCGCTCTCCAGCTTGAACATCTCGTTGGGATCGATGGAGATCAGCTCCGAGAATGGCCGCCGTGACTCACGGTACTCCTCGATGGCCATGCCTTCGATCTGTTCCACGCCCATCAGTTCCAGGCCGTTGTGGCCGCGACGGGCCGAGCCGTCGATTTGCAGGCCGGGCTGAAGATGAAGCTTTTCAATCGTGCTTCGAGGGACGATCGGATCGCCGCTCCGGGCCACGTAATTGTTTGCGGGATCGACGAGAATTCCGGCGCCGTTGGGCTTGACGTAGAGGACGCCGCTGGCCGGAACCAGTTCGACCGAGCCTTCGGGCATGGGCGTCGATGACGTTCCCGGCGAGGCTGCATCGCCCGGTCCGCGGCCCCGCTTGCGGGCACGGCGCTTTCGCGAGCGCTGCTGACGATTGTCGCTCTGTGGGGAAGCCCCGCCATTGTCAGCAGGGACGGCCGTAGAATTCGGTCCGTTGGTTTGCGGATTCGGGCCGGCGCTCTGTCCCTGAGGACGGCGTCTTCGGCGCCGGCGCCTACGCGGCGTGCGATCGTCTGATGGTGTCATTCAACTCACGAGTCATTAATACGTTTTCCTTAATACGTTTTTCCCTTTAAAGAATTGCCGGGATTACTAACGACGTCGCGGCGGAGTCGGTCACTCAACGCCTGGCCGTTAAGCCTTCACAAAGTCGTCGCACGAGGTGCGCGGGTAGTATAGCGGAACAGGCGTGTGCAAATGCAAGAGCAAAGATGCACCGTCTTCCACGAGCCTGAACTACGGCAGGAACCAGAAAATGCCCCGTCGGGTATTTTCGTCGTTGTGACGCCCCGCAGGTTCCAGCTTGGTTTTCTGCGAGATTCCCTTCCCGTCCGTCCAGTTGTTCTCCATCTCTTTTCCCTGCCTTCGCTCAATTGACGCTCCTCAGCCCATGTGTGACAATCAATTGAAGTCCAGAGAACACAAGCACATCATCAATGCCGGAAGAAATTCTCGTCGTCGAGTACGAGCCCCGTTATATAGACAGGGTCAGAAAGGCACTGTCGGAGCAGCCGTTGACTCCGCTTTTTGCCAAAGATGGCGACGAGGCCATCCGGGCCATCACCGCCTCCCACCCGCGATTGATCGTCCTCTCCTCGGTCATTCCCAGGATCAGCACCGGTGAATTGATCCGGCAACTCCGCAATCGGATCGGGGATGACATGCCCCCGATTCTCGTGACGATCTCCGGTTACAGCGGAAAGACTCCGAAGATCGATGCCGCAAAAATCGGCGCTTCCGACATTCTCCCGAAACCCTATTCCGAATCCGAATTCACGGCGAAAGTCCGTCAGATCCTGGGGCTGCCCGACAACGAGAAAGTCTCCTACCCGGCCGCTGTTGCCGAGGAGTTCAGCGTCTCGCCGAATGCAACGCGGCCTGGTCAGCGCGTCCGGCCGGGAATGACCGCGGAGCAGATGCTCAGCGAGTTGATGAGCGAGGACACTCCGCGGCCTGCCACGGCTACTCACCGGAAAGTGGCCCGCGCCGACCCGGACATCGACAAAATGCTGGCCGATACGCTATCGGGTGTCAGGCTCAACGCCCGTCATAAAACCGAGAGTGACGGGAAGACAGGGCCCAGGTCCGCCGCGCCCAAAGCGGATCTTGACCGACTTGTGGAGGACACACTATCCGGTCTGGAAGCGAAAATCCGCAAGAGAGTGGAAGCGGCCGTGGCGGCCACGCGGCAGGAAGATCCGGATGAAGCCGCAGCAACGGAAGTGCACTCCACCGTGCAGTCGGACGCGGACGTTCATGGCGGAGTGCGGTTCGGGCAATATCTGCTCGTGGAGAAAATCGCCACGGGAGGCATGGCCGAAGTTTGGAAGGCACGGATGCGGGGGGTGGAGGGCTTTCAGAAGATCGTGGCCATCAAGAAGATTCTTCCCCATCTTTCGGACAACTCCGACTTCGTGGACATGTTCATCGACGAAGCGAAGCTGGCCGCACAACTCAACCACGGCAACATCATCCATATTTATGACCTGGGGAAGATTGCCCGCTCGTACTACATCGCCATGGAGTTCGTGGATGGCCACGATCTGAAGACGATTCTGAAGCGCGCCAGCGAGCGAGAGCTGCCGCTTCCTCCGGAACTGGCCCTGTTCGTGACCTCGAAGATCGCCTCAGCGCTCGACTACGCACATCGCAAGCGGGACTTCGACGAGAACGAGCTGGAACTGGTGCACCGTGACATCTCCCCGCAGAACGTTCTGATCTCCTATGAGGGAGACATCAAACTCTGCGATTTCGGAATCGCCAAGGCCGCTTCGAAAGCGTCGCACACGCTCTCCGGCGCGCTCAAAGGCAAGCTGCAGTACATGTCGCCGGAGCAGGCCTGGGGCCGGAAGATCGACCGTCGCTCGGACATCTTCGCTCTCGGTGCAGTCCTCTTCGAGATGCTCACGGGACGCAAATTGTTCCTGGGCGACAACGAACTTTCCGTCCTGGAACAGGTGCGCCAGGCCAAGGTCCTCGCACCCTCCAGCATCAACCCCGAGGTGACCAGGGAGATCGACATCATCGTTCAGCGGGCGCTGGAGCGCGAACCCGAGGATCGATATCAGACCGCGGGTGAACTAGCCAAGGATCTCGACTCGGTGATCTTCTCGGCTTCTCCCACGCCGACGAGCGCCGACCTTGCCATTTACATGCACCGCCTCTACGAGAATGTCCGGTCGGAAGCACGGCCGCTGACCGCAGTGCCGGAGCCCGATGAGTATCCGTCCGAGGACGAAGACGCCGAAGAGCTGATCCTCGCACCCGTTCCCGTCGAGACTGAAGTTCCTGTGCCGGGAGCCGCCGAGGCCGTTACGCATTCCGGGGTATCTGCCGCAGAGCCGAGTGGTCCAACCTTCGGCGTTGTCGCGGAGAAGAAACGATCGCCGGTCGTGGCCATTGCCGCCTCGCTCATTCTCGTGACTGCTCTCGCCGCCGGCGGATGGGCCATTTACAGGAAGCAGACGCCGGCCGGCCCGGCGAACCTGGCTGCTGCAAAAGGTCAGTCGCAGCCCGTTCGGCCCTCTCAGGAGGGGACAACCAATACAGCGGCGCCTTCGCAACCTCCGCCGGTCGTTGTTGATCCAGCGGCTGCTGCAGCGTCTGCTCTGAGTCCGGGCACGGTACCTTCCAACGACCAGGCCTCAGCCGATCAGGACGTGAAGAAGCGTCTCGACGCTGAGCGCCTGCGGCTGGATACGCAGCGCGCCACCCAGGCGGCCGCGACACGAAACAGCCCTGCTCCGGCGGCAGCGGCACCGCGGATCGACGCCATTCCTGCTCCGGCAACGGAGACGCAGCAGGCGACGCCCCCGGTGATCGAAGCCACGCCCCAACCCACGCCCGCCGTGGTGCCCACTGCGACCCCCGCCCCTCCACCCGAGGTCCGTGCTACGGCGCAGCCCACGCAGGCAGCGGTCGTTGAACGCCCGGTCCGGGAAGGCGATCTGGTTCCGGCCGGGACGCAGGGTCTGGTGCAGCCCGCGCTGATCCATCAGTTCAAGCCGCCTTATCCGCCGCTGGCAAAGATGCAGCGGGTTGAAGGAATCGTGGTGCTCTCGGCCCTCATATCCGAGACCGGGCGTGTGCTCGAGGTGAAGATTCTCCGGGGAGTGTCTGCAAACGTGGGAATCAATGAAGCCGCTGTCGAAGCGATCCGGCGTTCCACGTTCTCGCCTGCCACGAAGGACGGCGTGAAAGTGCGAACGTACAAGACGATCACCATACCGTTTAAGTTATAATTCGCCTGCCGCAACGCAGCGCCACTGCCCGGAAGCGGCCCCGGAAAGTATGGAGGGGTGTGTAGATATGCCGATTCTCACCGAGCAGCAGAAAAAGTTTTACGAATCAACGCTGCAGGTCACCAGACAGGAAGTCCAGGACCTCAAAGAGCAGATCGAGCAGGAACTGGCGAAGGTCAAAGACCGCATCGCCGACCTGCAGAATGCAATCAACGCATCGAAGCAGATGTATGAAGCGGCCTGCAATCGACTCGGGATTCCGAACGACCTCGAGGACGAGGGCGACGACGAAGGCTAGTCGCCGAGTAGCGAATTGGCGGTCACCGGCTCGCTCTTCAGCTCCGGGCTATCCCGTCCGTCGACTAGTGGCGTGTATTGGACAAATTGGTACCACCTGACTTGGTCTCGACGCCGTGAGCGTTGTTGCGCCTCCTCAGCATAGGAGCCGCTATGCCTGCGTCGGCGCGCCTAGCTCACGTCGCCGATTCCTGCGTCATCTGGTACCAATTCATCCAATACACGCCACTAGACCGCCGCTCCTGTGGTTTCGATCGTTGACTCCCGGCAGGCGGTTCGTCGTCTTCATAGCGCTGGCCGCCACTTTGTCGTCCTGTCGTCGCCCCGCCGCATCCGCGCTCAGGGATGATCTGGGACGGGAGGTCCGTGTCCCCGCGCCTGTCGCCCGTGTGGTTACGCTGGCACCCAACGTCACCGAGATTGTGGCCGCCATCGGCTGCTCCAGTCTGCTCGTCGGGACCGACAACTTCTCGAACGTGCCTTCGTCCGTGGCGTCGCTGCCGAAGGTGGGAGGCGTGCAACCGAGTCCTGAGTTGATTGCCAGGCTCAGTCCTGATCTCGTAGTGGCATCGTCGAGCGGCAGTCCCGGGCTCTCGTCCGTTCTCGCTTCCATGTCCATTCCCATGTACTCCGTGCGCACGGACCGCAGTGCCGATGTCTCCCGGGTGATGACGGCTCTGGGGACGTTGATGCGTTGCGGAAAGCCAGAAGCAGCGAAGGTGGAGTTTGAAAAACAACTTTCCGCACAGCGGCGAAGCAGACCATCGCATCCGCGAGTGCTCTTTGCGGTCTGGCCCGATCCGCTCTACGTCGCGGCGCGGGAAACGTTTGTCGATGACCTCTTCGAGCTCACCGGCGCGCAGAACGCAGTTGCGCCGTCGGTGAAGGGCTGGCCGCAGTACTCTCTCGAGGCCGTAATTGCCAACCCGCCGGACATTATTCTTTATCCGCGGGCCTCCGGCCGGAAGGACGGGATGGAGGCGATGTTTCGGACGGACAGTCGCTGGAGGGCGTTGCCGGCGGTTTCCGGGAATCGGTTGTTTGCCGTGGATGAGGATCTTTTCAGCCGCCCCGGACCGAGACTGCCGCGCGCCGCGGCCATCCTCAACGAAATTCTCGATTCCGTTGAGAAGCGCAAATGAGCGCCAGCGCTTCTTCCAATCTACGCCCGAGGTTCGGCGCGATTCTCATCCTCGTAGCGCTGCTCTTCCTGGCCATCATCTTCGCCGTGACGGTCGGGGCCGCGGACGTCTCCATGGCCACCGCATTTCGCGAGGCAGGAACTGCGCGCTCGATTCTCTTTCAGCTCCGGGTACCTCGCGTGCTCGTGGCCGCTCTGGTTGGGGCCGTGCTGGCAATCTCCGGAGTTACTTTTCAAACGCTGCTGCGCAATCCGCTGGCCGATCCCTTCATCCTCGGGGTTTCCGGAGGTGCGGCCTGCGGCGGCGCACTGGCTACGGCGATCGGGCTTGCTTCAATTCCTGGAATCGTTCCGCTGGCTGCATTCGGGGGGGCATGCCTGGCCATCGCCGCGGTCCTGGCGCTGGGACGGACGCGGCGCGGCACTGACCCGGCGCGGCTTCTGCTGGCCGGTCTGGTCCTGAACGCACTGTTCTCGGCGCTGATTCTCCTGGCGCTGTCGTTGACCCGCGGCAACGACCTCACGGCAGCGTTGCGCTGGATGATGGGAACGTTTTTCACGGCCACCTGGCGTGATGTAGCCATGCTCTCGGTCACCCTGGCTGCAGCCTTTCTGATTCTCACGGCGGTTGGCGGCGATCTGCGCATGATGGTCTTTGGCGAGGAGGATGCACGATCCCGCGGAGTAAACACGGAACGTGTCACTCTCCTGTCGTTTCTGGCTGCGTCCATCGCCACGGGTGCCGCCGTTTCCGTCAGTGGGATCATCGGCTTCGTCGGGCTGCTGGTTCCCCATGCCGTACGGATGATCTGGCGTCGTGACTTCCGATTTCAGCTTCCCCTTAACGCTCTGGCCGGCGCGCTTCTCCTCGTCGTTGCCGATGCACTCTCGAGAATGGTCATCGCCCCGAGCGAGCTTCCTATCGGAGCGCTGACGGCGCTTCTGGGTGTCCCCTTCTTCCTGCTTCTGTTGCGGAGGCGGTTGGGATGATCAGACTGTCCGATGTCGGGTTCGACTACATCAGTGGGACGAGCGCCGTTCGCGCGCTCTCGGCGGAATTCGTCCGGCCACAGCTCGTGGCACTGGTCGGACCGAATGGTTCGGGAAAATCGACACTGATGAAGATGATGGCGCGCGTTCTTTCTCCTTCATCCGGGAACATCGCCTTCGAAGGCAGGCCGGTGGCTGACTGGAGCCCGAAGGATTACGCGCAGCAGGTTGGATATCTTCCGCAGGATCCGGACCCGGTCTTCCCCATGAAAGCCATCGACGTCGTTCTCACGGGGCGGGCGCCGTTCCTCCCGCGCTATCAATGGGAGTCGCAGGCGGACATCGCTGCAGCCGACGATGCGCTGGCCAGGTGCGACGCCATGAATCTGCGGGAGCGTTACCTCGAAGAAATGAGCGGGGGAGAACGGAAGCGAGTCTTTCTGGCCAGGGTCCTGGCGGGGCGGCCCCGGCTGGTGCTGCTCGACGAACCGCTGGCGGCGCTGGACATCGAGCATATCGAGAGCTTCACCAGGCTCCTTCGGGAGATCGTCGACGAGACTGGAAGCACGGTGATTTTCATCTCCCACGACCTGAACTGGAGCGCGGCCTACGCCGATCGCATGATGGTCATGAATGGCGGATCCCTGGTGCTGGATGCCGCGCCGGAGGAGGTCATGAATCCGGAGGTCATGCGCCGGTACTTCAGCTTCAACGGGCGGGCGGTCCCATCGGGTAGTGGACAGCGCACATGGATCGTCCCCGACCCCGGACGGTCATAAAGCGGAATTCCTCCTTGTTATACTCGGCGAGCGGGATAGTCACTTCGCGGTTCGGCGTTCGGCAGTGAAAGCGCCAGGCCGCGTGCGCGGCGGGAGTGGAATCGTGAAAGATACCGGCCCGCCGGGTGAAGGCATGATCCGTTTCGAGCAGATCCTGGACAAGGTCGAAAGTTACAACCCCAGTTTCGATGAGGAACTGCTGCGGAAGGCCTATATCTTCTCGGCCATCGAGCACAAGGGGCAGGTGCGCCGCTCCGGCGAGCCCTATCTCGTTCATCCTCTGAATGTGGCCTGGATCCTGGCCGACATGCGCCTGGACGAAACGTCCATCGCCGTGGGACTGCTCCACGACGTACTCGAAGACACGTTGACCACGAAAGAAAAGCTGCAGCAGCTTTTCGGCGATGAGGTGGCCGAGCTTGTGGACGGTGTAACAAAGATCTCGCGCTACTCCTACGTCTCCCGAGAGCAGGAACAGGCCGAGACGTTCCGCAAGATGATCCTGGCCATGGTCTCCGACCTCAGGGTCGTGCTGGTCAAGCTCGCGGACCGCCTGCACAACATGCGCACCCTGCAGCACATGCCGGAGGAGAAGCGCATCAGCGTGGCCAAGGAGACGATGGAGATCTACGCCCCCATCGCCAATCGGCTGGGCATGGGACAGGTGAAGAACGAGCTGGAAGATCTGGCCTTCCGCTATCTCAATCCGCGCGAGTATGAAGAGCTGGCCAGGTCCGTCCAGGAAAAAGTCGAGTTATCGAGCAACGTCGTGGCGAGCATTCGCGAAACGCTGAACGACAAGATGATCGACAGCGAGATCGAATCGGAAGTGAACGGGCGGGTGAAGTCGATGTACTCGATCCATATGAAACTGCGCAAGCAGGGAATCGACATCGGCCAGCTCTACGACTATCTGGCCTTCCGCATCGTCACTCCCTCGGTGAAGGATTGCTACGCCGCCCTGGGCATCATTCATCAGACATGGCGGCCCGTGCCGGGGCGGATCAAAGACTACATCGCCATGCCCAAGCCGAATTTCTACCAGTCCCTGCACACCACCGTCGTTGCGGACAAGGGGCAGCCCTTCGAGGTGCAGATCCGCACGCGGGACATGGACCTGGTCGCAGAACAGGGCATCGCCGCACACTGGAAGTACAAGGAAGGGCGGCTGGGCCCGTCGACCGACGACGCCAACTTTCTCTGGCTGCGCCAGCTCGTGGAGTGGCAGCACGAGATCAAGGATCCGCGCGTCTTCATGAACTCGCTGAAGATCGATCTCTATCCGGACGAGGTGTACACGTTTACGCCGAAGGGCAGCGTCTTCGCCTTCCCGCGGGGAGCGACTCCGCTCGACTTCGCCTACCGCATTCATACCGATGTCGGACACCACTGCGTCGGTGCCCGGGTGAACGGGAAGCTCGTTCCACTGCGATCGACGCTTCGCAACGGCGACATCGTGGAGATCCTCACCGGGCCCAATCAGACTCCCAATCGGGACTGGTTGAACATCGTCGTCACCTCCCGGGCCCGCCACAAGCTCCGGCACTGGCTGAATACCGAGCAGAAGAACCGCTCGGTCGAACTGGGGCGGAAAATCCTGGAGAAGGAAGCGAAGCGATACCGCGTGCAGATCAAGAAACTCATCGCCGAGAATGCCCTGGACGGAGTTCTCTCAGAGCACGGTCTGGCCCGCCTCGAAGATCTCTATGCGGATCTGGGATTCGGAAAGATTTCGGCGAGGTCGATCATCGAGCGCTTCGTGCCGGACACGGAAAAGGACAAGGAGCGCGAACAGCAAGGAGTCATCCAGCAGGCCGTGCGGAAGATGTTCCCGTTCGGGGCCTCGCAGGCCATCAAGGTCAAGGGGCCTGACGATCTGATGACCTACCTGGCCCGTTGCTGCAACCCCGTCCCCGGCGAACAGATCGTCGGATATGTCACCCGGGGGAAGGGCATCGCCGTCCACAGTGCCAACTGTCCGAACGTGAAGAACCTGCTCTTCAACCCGGATCGGGAGATCGAAGTCTCGTGGGCCGGGGAGCGTAAATCAAGTTTCCAGATCGACCTGCAGATCCGGATGGAGGACCGCCAGGGCATTCTGGCCAGGATCCTGGCCTCGGTGGCGAACCTGAAGACGAACGTGCACCGCTTCGAGTCCAGGACTGCCGAGGGAAAAGCAACAGCCGAGCTGATCGTGGAGATCGCCGACCTCAAGCACCTGGAGAAGGTCATTCGCGCGATCTCTGCCATCGACGGAGTCGTGGAAGTCGAGCGCAAGTACAACATCCGCCAGGCACTGGCCCAGTAGCCGGGGCCGTCGAGTCCGGAAGGGGAGGCGCCCGTCTACTCTGGTGAGCGGTCTCCCCGGGCGAAGCCGCGGACCTTTCTCTGTTCTGAAAGAACCCCCGGGGTGCCACGGAGGGTTTTCGCAAGGTGAAAAAGCCGCACGGTATGCGGCGTTGTGATCGGACGAAGAGGGGGAGGCGCCCGGCGCCCGTATCAAGGACGCTTTGCCGATGCGCTCGCTAGCGAGCTGCCTTCTGAATTTTTCCAGAACGGATGCAGCGGGTGCAGACGCTCATGCGCCGTACGGCGCTGCCGACCTGCACGCGAACGCGCTGCAGATTCGGGAGCCAGCGACGCGCGGTGATGTTGTGGGCGTGGCTGACATTGTTACCAAAAACCGGCTTCTTTCCGCAGACTTCACACATCTTTGCCATCGGTACTCCTATGAAACGACCGTAAGAGGTCGGGATTGTAGCGGGTGCCATTCCATGAAGCAAAACATTCCTTACCGCACTCATCCGAACCGGCTAGCCCCGACAACTAATTTCTTCTCTAAATGTTGCAGAGTTGACATGCCTTTTAAAACCGTGTAATTTCGCTCCATCTTTCACAGCCAAAAAATTTGAGCCGAAGAGAAGTGGGTGAGATGGACGGGGTGAGCGGGTGTTCTTCTCAAAGAGCAAAAACGTAGTCGGACTCGATATCGGCTCCTCGGCGATTAAGCTCGTCGAACTGAAGGAGAAAAAGGCCGGCCAGTACCAGCTGGTGAAGGTCGGCCTGGAACCACTCTCTCCTGAAGCCATCGTGGACGGATCCATCATGGACTCGTCCCTGGTCGTGGATACGATCCAACGGCTGAACGCCTCCCAGGGCGTGAAGAATTCCAGCTACGCCACCTCCCTGTCCGGACACTCGGTGATCATCAAGAAGATCACCCTGCCAGCGATGTCTCCGGAAGAGCTCGCCGAGTCGATTCAGTGGGAAGCCGAGCAGTACATCCCCTTCGACATCAATGACGTCAATCTCGACTACGTTCCGCTGTCCAGCTCCGCGGGTGGCGACAGTGTGGACGTGATCCTGGTGGCCGTGAAGAAGGAAAAGATCAACGATTACACCTCCGTAATCAGCCAGACCGGCAAGACTTCGGTCATTGTCGATGTAGACGCCTTTGCCCTCCAGAACTGTTACGAGCTGAACTACCCCGTGGACGGGCATTCCCTGGTGGCCCTGGTGAACATCGGCGCCTCGGTTTCGAACGTGACGGTGATGAACGGCGCGAATTCCGTCTTCTGGCGCGACATCACCTTCGGAGGCAATCAGTACACCGACGCCATTCAGCGGGAGATGAATCTCTCGTTCGCTCAAGCCGAAGCGCTGAAGCGGGGAGAGTCGGTTGCGGATCGAAACGTTCAGCAGGTCATCCCCATCCTCAATTCCGTATCAGAGGACTTTGCCAGCGAGCTCCGCAAGACCCTCGATTTCTTCGCCGCCACCTCCGGGGCGGAGCGCGTGGACCGCGTGGTAATCGCCGGCGGTGGCTCGGGGGTGCTCAATCTCGACAGCATCCTCCGGGAAAAATTCTCGATTCCGGTGGAGATCATGGATCCCTTCAGAAATGTGGCCGTCTCCGGCGGCGACTTCAATCCTGAGTGGATCTCCGAGGTCGCTCCGAGCATGGCCGTGGCGGTGGGTCTGGCCATCAGGAAGGTAGGGGACGCTTGATCAGGATCAATTTGATCCGCGAAGCCCGGGCCGGTACGAGGGAAGCGGCTGCTCCCCGCGCGACGGCGGCTATGTCCGCGCCGTCGGCAGCGAACATCAACACTATTCTCATTGTGGCCATGGTCATCGCCGGGATCCTCATCGGCGGCGGCTGGTGGTACATGAAGAAACGCGAGCTGGAGGCCAAGCAGCAACTGGTGGTCTCGCGGCGTGCCGAAGCGCAGGCCCTGGAGGCCATCATCGCCGAGGTCGAGCAGTTCCAGAAGCGAAAGGACGCTCTGCAAAAGCGAATCTCGCTGATCAACGACCTGAAAAAGAACCAGAAGAACCCCGTGCGCATCATGGACAAGATCAGCGCCCTGCTGCCCGATCTGGTCTGGCTGACAACGATGAGTGTGGACGGAACGCACATTACCCTGGCAGGCAAGGCTCTCAATCCGAACGCCTTCGCAACCTATCTGGAGAACATCAAACGTGATCCGACCTTCGATGAGCCGGTCGTCGATCAGATCTCCCGCGGGGTGGAAGGCACGACGGTCGTCTACACCTGGGGAATGTCCTTCAACTTCACCTATGCCGCGGCCGACCAACAGCCCGCGGTGGCGGGAACGGGATTGCCCGGGACGAATTCACAGAATCCAGCGGTGCCGGTGCCGTCGGCGACGGGGACCCATGGCTAGCGGGAGGATCGGGTAATGGCGCTGGACGTCGGTCTGGACAACAAGCCCTGGTACTTCGGGTTCATCATCGGGCTGCTGCTCGCCAGCGGAATCGTGTACGCCTCGTACACCTATCTGGTCACGGACATGAACCAGCAGATTCAGGCTGCCGACGACGAGCTCGACGAGCTGGCCCGGAAGATTCAGGCGGGGCGCTCGGCCGAGAAGAAGCTGCCGCAGTTCCGCGAAGAGGTCAAGCGGCTGGAGCTGGAGCTGGACAAGTTGCGGCGCATCCTTCCCTCGAGCCGGAACACGGAAGAGATCATCAAGAAGATCAAGGCCCTCGTCGATCAGGGAGACTTCGTCCTCAATCGCATGAGCGGACTGAATATTCTGAACGTGTCCGATCAGGATGCCTACAAAGAGTGGCCGATCTCCGTTTCCGTGCAGGGCGGGTATCACAACCTGGCCATTCTCTTCAACAGGCTGAGCAACTTCTCGCGAATCATGAATGTCGAAAAATTCACGATCACCGCTACGTCTGATCAATCGGAGAGGACGATCACCTCGGACTTCATCGCCAAGACATTCGTCTACATGGAACCGACTACGACAACGACGGCGCCGGGCGCGGGCAAGCCGGGCGGCGCCCCGGCAGGGCAGTAGAGGCGGCAACGATGAAAACAAATCTCACAGCTCTGACCTTTCTGGCCGCCGCCGGCGCTGTTGCGCTCATTGCTCAGCAGCCGCGGCAGGTTCCCGCGGGCGATTCTGCAACCACCGTGGCCTCCGGCGCGGACGCTTCCCTGCAACAGAATCTTCAGGAGATCCTGGAGGAGCCGGAGTCGGCGAATTCGTATCGTTACGATCCGCAGGGTCGCCGCGATCCCTTCCGTTCTCTGGTGGGTCCGTCTCAGAAAATCAGCCGTGAAAACGCTCCTCCGGGACCGGCCGGCTTTCTCATCGACGAGATGGACCTGCAGGGGATCATCACCTCCAAGGGCGGCTTGGTGGCTATGGTTCAGGGCCCCGACAACAATGGATACCTCCTTCGTCAGGGAGACAAGGTCTTCGACGGATTGGTCGTTCGTGTCACCGCCAACTCGGTGGTGTTCAGGCAGGAAGTGAACGATCCCACTCGTATCGAGCGGTATCGGGAAGTCGTCAAAGAAATCGGGCAAGCTGCCGGGCAGCCGAAGCCGAAGCGTTAGTCCTGCATGGGATGTGGGGGAGGGCTGGAATGAAGGTGCCAGGGATTTTGAGAACGCTACGTTTCCTCGTGACGGGGAGCGTGCTCGTCGTGGGGATGGCGTGCGCCAGCGGTAAAGGTGATCCGGCCACTCAGTCGGCTTCGCCTGCCACGAGCGACAAAGAGACTCCGACGCTGATGTCCATTCATGCGGTCTCGCTGCCCACCCCGAGACTGCTCCTGGACATCTCCGGAACGCCGCGATACACCTCGTACAATCCGCAGCCGGACGTTTTTGTGATCGATCTTCCCCGGACCATCAAGGGAAACGGCTTGACCGTGCCGAGCAATCTTCCGGAATATGTGGCTTCCATCGCCGCCGATCAGACATTCGAGGCTTCCCGTCCGGTGACCAGGGTGACGGTGCGCTTCAACAGATCGATGCGGGCCTCCGCGGCAGTCCTGGACGGTGGTGTGGAAGTTCGTTTCCAGGAGCCGCCGGCTCAGGCGGCCGACCTCTCCAACGACTCCGTGGAGCAGATTCCGGTGGTCACGGAGATGCCTCTGGAGGAGGCCATGACCGTGGGGATTTCATCCACCGCCGGTCTTGCCTCTTCGGGGATCTCAGCGCCAAACGCAAGCACTCATCCTTCCGTTCAGGCGGCATCGTTGCCGCTGGCGCCGCCGCCGGCCAATAAAGCTACGAAGCTCAGCCGGGTTTCCGCGTCTGGCTCCGGCCGGGACATCGCTGTCACATTGGAAACGAACGGCGCCGTCGAATACTCCGTATTCAAGTTGACCAATCCTGTACGCCTGGTGGTTGACCTGAAGGGCGTGGCCAATCAGGCCAGGGAGCGCACCCTTCCCCTGGATTCGTCCACTGCGCAGAAGGTTCGAATTTCTCAGTTCAAAGCAGCTCCTAACGCCGTGACCCGTGTTGTCGTTGATCTGGAGACGATGATCGACTACCGCATCGATCGCGACGGAAAGAATCTCCGGATCGTATTCGGCAGCGCGCCAATGCCCATGCAACTCGCGGACGCCCCGGCCCGGAAAAGCATCGAGAAGATGACGAGTCCAGAGGTAACGCCTCCAACGAAGTCTCCCGCGAGGCAGGATGTACCGGTGAAGGTCAGTGGCGAGCCGAAGACTCAGAAAGTGGCGAAGACCAGGCAGGTCCCGGATGCGCCTGTCACGATTGCAAACCCTGAATACGCGGTGGCCCGCGTTGCGGCCATGCCGCCGGAGAAGCATCCTGAGAAGGTGTTTGAGCCGGTAGCACGTCAGGTGGTGAACTCGCCGGCGCCCCAGGAGGCACCGCGCCGGGTCGCTCCCGCTCCCACGCCTCTCCCACAGGTACCGGTGCGGCGAAACGCTGATGACGTTTTCTCCGAGACGCCGCCGCAGACTGTCAGCCGATCGCGCACTACCACGGATCTGAGCGGCGGAATCAAGCCGGGTGGGAGCCGTACGCTCAGCTCCGACGAGCATGTTTTCACCGGAGAACCGATCAGCCTTCACCTGAAGGACGCCGACATCAAAGACGTGCTTCGCACGTTCTCGCAGTTGACCGGACTGAACATCGCCATCGATCCGCAGGTGGCAGGCACGGTGACCGTTGATTTTGAAGAGGTCCCCTGGGATCAGGCACTGGAGCTGATCCTGAAGCAGAACGGACTGGCCTACGATATCGAAGGCAACGTCATGCGGGTAGGTACGCTCGATCGGCTTGCAACCGAACAGGCCTCCACTCGCAAACGCGAAGAAGAGAAGCGATTGAACGTGCCCACCACGTCGGTGGCGCGCCGCCTTTCCTACGCGAAAGCCGAATCGATCCAGCAGCTGCTCTCGCAGATAGCCTCGCCACGCGGCAAGATCCTCGTGGACACGCGAACGAATCAGATCGTCATCACCGACATCCCCGAAGCGCTGCGGTTGATGCTGAACATGATCGATACCGTGGACATCCCCACGCCGCAGGTGATCATCGAGGCGCGGATTGTCGAGACCACCAAGTCGTTCAAGCAGCAGTTCGGTTTCCGCCTTGGGTTCACCGGCAATCTCGATCCTGCACTGGGGACGGGGACGGGTCTCGCTTTCCCGAATCGTGTCGGAGTGATCGGCGGACCGTTCGATCTCACCCAGGGCAACCCTGTCATTCAGTTGACGCTTGGGAACGTCCTGGGAACGTTTGACCTCGACCTGCTTCTGGCCGCGGCGGAGAGCGAGGGTCTGGCGCGCATCATCTCTGCGCCCCGGATCGCCACGCAGGACAATCAGTCCGCCGAAATCCAGAGCGGAATTCAGATTCCTTTCCAGACCCGGGTGAACTTCACCACTACGGTGGCGTTCGTGGATGCCACTCTGCGGTTGACCGTCACACCTCAGATCACGGCCGAGGACACGGTGATCATGGACATCTCGGTTCAGAAGGTCGAACCGGCCGTGGCTCTGGACGTCATCGGAGCGAACAACGTTCCGCTGATCACCCGGCGCGCTCAGACCCGACTGATGGTTCGCGATGGTGGAACGGCTGTCATTGGCGGGATCTATCAGTCCACGGACAACACGTCGCAGAATCGTGTGCCTTTCCTTCATGAGATTCCTGTACTCGGGAACCTGTTCAAGAATCGAAACATCGATCAGCGGCACGACGAACTTTTGATCTTCATTACACCGCGCATTGTGCGGACCACCTCGGCTTGACGCTGGGCAACTTCCATTCTGGGGCGGGGATAGAAATGCGGAGGATGGCGATGCGTAAAGCAGCAAGGAAACGAATTCTGGCGGCGGTGATTCCGGCGGTTCTCGCTGCCGGCCTGCTGTCCTGCAGTGGCATCAACAACGAGGTCGCTCCCGTCGTGCTCATTGCTTCGATGCAGCAGGACGTGTCCTTGATCGACATTCTCAACCCGCCTGCCAAGGTGGGGACGATCAACCTTCAGGCTATCGTCAAAAAAATTGATGCAGACACACGTTTTCTCGACGTGCAGCTCAGGCGTTACCAGGTCTCCTTCCGCAGAACGGATGGGGGAACGCAGATTCCAAGCTCGTTTGTACGGACCGTTTCGGGAATCATTCCGGTGGGGGGCACGCCCACGGCGTTGAACGATTTCCTGCTCCTTCCGGCCGACGCTCTGCGAGAGGCGCCCTTCGCGGCCCTGCTTCCCCAGAACGGCGGGCACGATCCGGTGACCGGGAAAACAACCGTCAGCCTGGATGTAGCAGTGGAAGTCTTCGGGGAAACGATTTCAGGAGAACAGGTTTCGGCGCGGACGACCGCTCCGTTTACATTCTGCGCGGGTTGTGTGTAAGTGGGGCGGGAGATCAGGAGATCGACGATGCGAACACGTGAGCTTGAATCCTCGAGACGGCTACCGGGATTGAATGGGAAGTCCGGTCTCCGGTCTTTTTTCACGTTGCAGGCCATGGCACTGCTACTCATTCTTGCCGCCTGTCAGGGTGAGACCCCGACACAGCCCCGCCCCGGTTCCGGCGGGGGTTCGGGAACTCCGCCACCCACCACCAGCGTGGCCATCGCTTTGAGCGTGTCCAACGCCAGTCCGGTCGTTTCCTCCACCAGCACGGTCTCCGCGAGCGTCACTCAGGCTGGAGCGAAGGTTCCTGACGGCACGGCCGTCGAGTTCAGCACTGACTTCGGAACCTTCACGGATACCGGGACGGCCACGACAATCCGAACCACGACCAACGGCGTGGCCACGGCAGTCCTGACCTCTCCCGCACCGGGGACCGCCAACGTTACGGCACGGGTGAACAGCGCCAACAGCAAGATCTCCGTAGCCTTCCGTACGTCGGAACCAATTCCGGGACCGCCGGTACCGACGATCAGTTCGGTAACACCGACCACGGCATCGCCGGCGGGCGGCACGACCGTCATCATTCGGGGGGCGAACCTGACCGGCCCGGTCAAAGTACTCTTCGGAACCAAGGAAGCGATCGTCGTTTCCCGGACCGACAGCCAGATCACGGTGCTCACTCCGAAGATCGATCTGGGACCGTCGGAACAGTTCCGGGAGCTCCCGCTGGTAGTGATCACGCAGGCGGGAACTGCGGCAGAGACCCTGGTGAACGCACCGGCGAACTTCCGGTTCGAAATCACGATCCTCACTCCCGTCATCCGGGATATCGCTCCGTCCGAGGGACCGAACGAAGGCAATACAAGGATTACGATCTTCGGGGAGGCATTCCAGGCACCGGTGCGCGTGTTCTTCGGAACCTCGGGCGCTGCCGGTGGCGCCTTGCTCAATCAGGTCGAGGCCGAAGTACAGAGCGCCAATTTCGATTCGATCATAGTGATCACTCCGCCGGCCACGGGATTCGGCACCGCGTTGGCGAACCAGCAGGTTGCCGTGCGGGTCCTGAACTCGAGTTCGGGCAAGGACGCAGTGCTGACCGACGGCTTCCGCTACGGTCCCGACGTGCGTGTCACAGCGGCCGGTCCGACAACCCTCAGCCCGTTCGGAGGTGACAAGGTCACCATTGACGGCTGGGGATTCGACGATCCGGTGGCAGTTTCGCTCGCCGGCATTGCCGCCAGTCCCATCTTCGTCTCGGGAACGAAATTGATTGTGATCTCTGGACAGCCGCTCGGCTGCACCGCGCCTACCGGGGACGTGAAGGTCACTAACGTGGAAGATGGAACAGGCAATGTCCCTCCGTCTGTAGCGATCGCCTATCGCGCGCGACGGATCTCGGTCGGCATTTCTCCGACGTCAATCTCATCAGGAGGAACACTGACGATCACCGTGGCAGACACGTCCGGTGACGCCGTGCAATTCACGATCGGGGGCAAGCTTGCTTCGGCCACTCGAATCTCGTACGACCCCTTGACGCACGTGGCTGTTTACTCGGTGGTAGTGCCTTCGAACCTCGTGTTTACCACACAGGCCTGCCAGGCCGGCGGCACACAGCCCATTGCCACGGACTTTCCGGTGGTGTTCGAAGATATCAGCAGCGGATGCCCGCAGGTCACTGTTCCAGGACTGACGGTCACGCCGCCGAACACCGGCAAGGTGTTCGTCACTCCGCCCACGCTCAGTTTCTCGACGACGGTCGGTACGCCTGTCTCCCAGCAATTCACGATCGTAAACAACGGCGCCGGACCTTTGACAATCAATTCGCTCTCATCACCGGCGGGATTCTCGGTATCCGGACCACCCTCCGGCACTGTTCTCGATCCGTGCGGATCGGTATCGGCCGTGGTCACATACAATCCCGCCGCTCCCGGAAGCTCGGCAGGCTCCGTTACGGTAGTAACGACCGGGGGAACCGGGAATGTGACGTTGTCTGGAACCGCTGCGGCAGCCCCGCCAGCGGGTCCTTGAGCATCGCGACCATCGTTGCTTGTCGAGATGACCGCCTTCGGGCGGTCATCTCACGTCAGGCGAACTGTTACTTTGGAGGCCGTTGCCGTAAGCTTCGAATGATGAACTGCCGCATCGGATCATCCTTATGAGCCAGCCGACCAACCCCAAGATCGAGGAACTGAGAGCGCGCCTCGATCTCGAGCCGAACTCCCGCCTCTTCTTTCCTCTGGCAGAAGAGCTGCGGAAGGTCGGTCGCTATGACGAGGCCGAGCGCGTTCTTCGGGACGGCATCGATACCCATCCCGCCTACCTCTCCGCCTGGGTCAGTCTCGGCCGTGTACTTGCGCACCTCGGCCGCCACCCCATGGCCGTCGAATCCTTCAAGCGAGCGCTCAAGCTCGACCCCGAGAATGTTGTGGCCGCACGGCTCATGGCCGAATCCTGTCTGGCCATGGGGGACAAGCTCGAGGCCATCAAGAAATTCAAGCTCGTGCACGCGCTCCTGCCATCCGATCAATCGATCGAAGCGAAAGTGGAAGAGCTCGAGCGGGAACTCAATCCGCATCTTTACATGCGCACGGTTTCGGTTGATTCGTCATCCGAGTTCAGGAACCTCGAGCCCGATCCCGGTCAGGACCTGGACGAATCCACCGGCACCGTAACCATGCGCATCGCCGATCCTCAGGATCGTTTCGTCGATGAGCCTCTTCCCGGGCACACAACAGACACGGCGGATGCTTCGTCCAGGTTTACCGGCCAGCAGGCGGATTCGACAGGTTTCCTCTATCGGGAGCTGATCGTCGATGAACCACATCTCGAAGAGCCGGGTGTCGAGCCGAGCCCAGCGATTGAACGATTCTCCCAGGTTTCAACTCCAATGGCCGCCTCGTCCGAGGCAGCCGCACTGCCACAGACAGAGCTGGAAGTCACAGCCGCATGGAGCCCTGAGGGCCCGGCTATCCCTGAGGAGGGAAACGGGAACGGTCAGGCCGCCAGCGACCAATTCACGGAGACCTCGTCCGACTCGCCCTGGGGCATTCCCGATTCGCGGGACGGCGTCCCTCAAACGGCGTCGATCCTGGTGAACGACCGCGCCGCCGCCGACGAGTTTTTCGACAACGCCACCTCCGGAGACCCTTTTTCGGATCTCGCCCTTCCGGCAGAGGCCTTCTCCCCGGCCGGAGACGACATTTTCGATGACTCTCCCGTAATCGCTGCTCCTGCTGGTAACCTCGTTCCGCCGACCCAGGCCGAATTCGGTAGTGACGGCGCCTCCCAGAACGAGGTTCCGGAAGCCTTAGAGGCATCCGCAGCCCAGGATCGCGTAGAATCGCACCTCCGGGTAGTTTCTACGGAAGGGGCCGGCGATGCGGCGTCCCGGGAAGCGGCAATTTCGCGACTGGAACGCTGGCTGGCAATTGTGAACCGCAATGCAGGGGAACGTGTTTAGCGAAGTTCTCACAGGAATCCACAAGCGCGTGGACGGTGCCGTTGCTGTCAGCCTGGTGGGACTGGACGGGATCGCCGTGGAGTCCATAGGAGAGGGTGATGTCCCCCTGGACACTCTCAGCGCTGAGTACGGCTCCTTCATCAAGTCCATTCAGTTGTCGAACACGGAGTTGCGCACCGGCGCAGTGCAGCAGCTGGCGCTCGTCACAGACCGCTACATAACCTTCATGTCCTCGGTTACCGGCGATTACTTTATTCTCCTGGTGATGGGCGCGGACGGGAACTACGGCCGCGCGAGATTCGAGCTGATGAAGGCAAGGCACGCTCTCCGCGCTGAGTTGTCCTGAGAAGGTGAACGGTTGACACTCAAGGAAATCATCGAACTGATCGATAAGGTGGCCGGGAGCGGAATCTCCTCGCTGGAGATCGAGCGGGCAGGTCTGCGACTGAAGATCGAGGCCAGGCCGGCAGTCGTTGCCGCGCCCGCTCGCGAAGCAACCGGCGAAGCCGCGTCGGCCGCGGGCGTGGAGTACCGCGAGGAGCCTGATCGTCGTCTCACCGCTCCTCAGGTTCCGAAAGACGCGGGAGAGGACGAGCCCGCCTGGCACATCATCACCTCACCGATCGTAGGAACGTTCTATCGAGCGCCCAATCCTGAAACGGAACCGTTCATCGAGGTCGGATCGCGCATTCAGAAGGGTGGCGTGCTCTGTATCATCGAGGCCATGAAGCTGATGAACGAGATCGAGTCGGACGTTGACGGTGTCGTCGTGAAAATCTACCCTCAGAACGGCCAACCGATCGAGTACGGCGAAAAGTTGTTTGCTGTTCAGCTCTAAGTGCGGCCTCGTCTCGGCCGTCGCTCATCATCAGTAGCCTGAACCGGAAGAGTGTGCCCGGAAGCGGAAACCAGAATGTTTTCTAAGATTCTCATCGCCAATCGTGGAGAAATCGCGCTGCGCGTGATCCTCGCCTGTAAAGAGCTTGGCATCCAGACGGTAGCGGTGCATTCCGAAGCCGATCGTGACGCGCTTCATGTTCGCTACGCGGATCACGATATCTGTATCGGTCCGGCTACCTCGAAGCAGAGCTATCTCAGCATCTCCAGTATCATCGCTGCCGCGGAAATCACGGGGGCGGACGCGGTCCATCCCGGGTACGGTTTTCTCGCAGAAAACGCGCACTTCGCGGAGATTCTGCGCGAGTGCCAGCTGGCGTTCATAGGGCCGTCGCCCGAAGCCATCCGTGCCATGGGCAATAAGGCGCAGGCGCGCGAGACGGTGCGTGCCGCGGGGGTGGCGATTCTTCCCGGCAGCGACGGTCCCGTAGAGTCCTCGGCCCAGGCTGCCTCTGTGGCAGAGGAGATTGGCTACCCGGTCATCCTCAAGGCCTCGGCGGGAGGTGGTGGCCGTGGCATGCGTATCTGTCAGGATGCCTCGGAACTCCTCGCGGCCTACGACACTGCCCGGAGCGAAGCGGAACGGGCATTTGGCGATGGCGACATCTACCTGGAAAAGTACCTCGAGCGCCCCCATCACATCGAGTTTCAGATCTTCGGGGATTCGTTCGGACGCATCGTCCATCTCGGAGAGCGTGAGTGCTCGGTGCAGCGCAGACACCAGAAGCTCATCGAGGAGTCGCCCGCTCCCACGCTCACCGAGGATCTCCGCCAGCGGATGGGGGACGCGGCCATCAAGGTGGCCGCTGCGGTGAAGTACGAAAATGCCGGGACGATCGAGTTCCTCGTTCAGGACGGCCAGTACTATTTCATGGAAATGAACACGCGCATTCAGGTCGAGCATCCGGTGACGGAGGAAGTGACCGGACTGGATCTGGTGAAAGAGCAGATTCGCGTTGCCGCCGGCGAGCCACTTTCAATTCGGGACGGGTTGAAGCTGCGGGGTCATGCCATTGAGTTCAGGATCAACGCCGAAGATCCGGTGACGTTTGCGCCGAACCCCGGAAAGATCACCACATTCCACGCTCCTGGTGGTCCGGGCGTGCGGGTGGACTCCGCGGCCTATCGCGATTACGTGATTCCTCCGCACTACGACTCACTGATCGCCAAGCTCATCGTTCATGGAAAAGATCGCCAGGAGGCCATCGTCCGAGGACAGCGCGCGCTGGAGCTATTCATCATCGAAGGCGTGAAAACCTCCATCCCACTGCACCGGGGGATTCTGGCCAGTGAGCGTTTCCGCAGCGGTGACTACTCCACGCGATTCATGGAACAGTACGCACGGCAATTGTGAGACTGAAGCGCGCCGATCTCCCGCCGGTTTACGCGATCACGGACATCCCCGGAGATGGAGACTACGCCGCGCTGGCCGCGTCACTGGCCGCCGCCGGGCTTCGCTGGATCCAGATCCGCATCAAGTCCCTCAGCGACACCGATACTTTCCGGCAGGTGAACCAGGCCGTCCTCTCTGCACCCGGGGCCACGATCATCATCAACGACAGGACTGATTTTGCAGTGGCTGCGCATGCCTCAGGAGTTCATCTCGGAGAATCCGATCTGCCGCCCCATGCGGCACGCCGTGTTCCGGGATCGGCGGAAATCATTTTGGGATTCTCGACCCACGATGCGCAGGCAGCGCTTCGTGCAGCGGGAAACGAGTCGGTTGATTACGTGGCCATCGGGCCGATTTTTCGGTCGCCTACGAAGAACGTCCGGGAGCCATTGGGACTGGAGATTCTCAGAAAAATTCGCCCCAGCATCGAAAAGCCCATCGTGGCCATCGGGGGAATCGACGCCTCGAACATCGCCTCGGTGCTCCGCGCCGGCGCCGACAGCGCTGCAGTGATTTCCGCTCTCGACCAGAACGGAGACTTGTGTGCCGCTGCGGACCGGCTGATGAAGGCAATCGAGGAGGGACGGTGAAACTCTTCCTCGTCGGATTCATGGGCGCGGGTAAGACCACGGTCGGCCGCGTTCTGGCCGATCGGCTCTCGATCCCTTTTTTCGATCTGGATGAACTGATCGAATCGGCGGAACAGATGTCGATCAAACGGATCTTCGACGAAAAAGGAGAGCCCTACTTCCGCAAGCGCGAACACGACCTGCTTCAGACGACGAGGTTTCTGGAACGCGGTGTCGTCGCCACCGGCGGCGGGACCTTTGCCTTCGACGAGAACATCCAGCTGATCAGGTCGGTGGGGCTGTCAATCTACCTGGCTGCTCCTCTGCCTCTGCTGCTCTCGAGGATCAACGACAAGAGAGAGGCTCGTCCGCTGTTCCGGGACGACCTCGCAGCCCGGGATCTCTTTCTGCATCGGCTGAAGTATTACCGGATGGCCGACATGACTCTGGATCTCAGGGAGAATCAATCCCCCGAAGAGATCGCCGAGAACCTGCTGACGCTCGTTTCCTCGGACCGCTGAAGGGGTTGCGGCGCTTGTCATCCTGGGTGAGCGCAGCGAGCGAAGGATCTCTTCAACGAGGAATTAGCTGGCAACCGGGAAGGTGGAAGAGATCC
>JBDTRY010000038.1:0-23391 GCA_039931435.1 Acidobacteriota bacterium
CCTGGATCAACCTGCGCGTGGAAACGGTACGCACGCTGGCCGACGCCGTGGCCGGGTTCGAACTGGCGCGGAAGGGCGTGACCGTTCTCTCGCGCGCGCAGGCGCTGGCGCTCGTCGAGCGAGCCTGCGATACGGCGCTGCACCGGAATTCCTACTTCGGCGCCATTGCCGACCGCCCCGGACTGCATCGTGCCGTGCAGCGCGCGCTCGACGATCTTCGCCTGGCTGGCGCCCTCATAGATCGCATTCCGGACTGGACGTTTGAAAATCCGCGCAAGGCAGAGGATCTCGCTCGGATTTTTACTGCCTACGGCGAGGAGATGGTTCGTGGAGTGTTCGTGGACCGTGTCGGGGTGCTGGAGAGGGCCGTTGAAATTCTGAAGGCCGGAGGTCGTGGGCCGTATGACGAGAAGGCCATCTGGGTGGTCCTCGAAGACCGTCATCGCGGCCAGACCGAAGTCGATTTTCTGCGGCTGGTGGCGGGAGAGCCTGGCACTGCGAGCGCGACGGCTTACGGGATTGAATTTCCTGCGGATGGGGAAACCGGCGCAACCGGTGCCGACGTCTGCGTGAATCTCCGAAACGTGGAAGCAATCTTCGTCCGTGCCAGCGGAGAGGAGAACGAGATTCGAGGGGCGTTGCGGGCAGTATTGTCCGAGGGCATCGCCTTCGACGACGTGGAAATGCTCTACACCGATCGTGACGGCTATCTCGCCAGATCCTTCGAGTTGACTTCGGAATTGAACGTACCGGCGACATTCGCCGAAGGAATCGCGGCGTCCTTTACGCGGACGGGCATGGCCGTGCTTGGGTTTCTAAGTTGGGTTGGCGGTGGTTTCGAGGCCTCAGCGATCCAGAAGATCGCCCTGGCCGGTGCGTTGAAGCTTTCTCAGTTCGCTCCGCCGGAATCCAGGGTCAGCCCGCAGGCCATTGTCCGCATCCTGCGGGAGTCTGCAATTGGCTGGGGACGCGATCGCTACATTCCCCGTCTCGATGCTCTTCTCGCCGAGCAGGAGCGGGCACTCGGCGATCCCGAACTGCACGAGGCGCGGCGCCGGGGCCTGATTCGCGATCGCAATGCAGCTCTGGCTACGCAGAAGCTCTGCGCGAAGCTCCTGCAACTGGCCGCGCCGTTCGATGATGCCGGAGACATCGAAGTCTCCAGCCTGGCGGCTGCTGCAGCAGAGTTCATCGAAGAGGTGGCGGCCTCTCGCAACGAGATCGACGGCATGGCCCGTCAGGCTCTCCTGCGCATGCTTCGTGAGCTGGCCGCACTTCCATCACGTGAGATCAAACGTGCCGAAGCAACGGACCGCCTTCGGGACGCGGTCCTGCATCTTCACGTCGCGGCAAGTAATCCGCGCCCCGGGCACCTTCATGTTGCTCCGATTCGCCTGGGCGGCTGGTCAGGGCGGCATCGCATCTTCGTTCTCGGACTCGACGATTCCCGCCATCCGGGAAGAGGAGCGCAGGATCCCGTGCTGCTCGATTCGGAGCGCGTGGCCATGAACGGCGTCATCGATCCGGGCAAACTCACACTGACCAGCGATCGCCCCTCCCGCAGACGAGAAGAATTTTTCTCGATGCTCACTCGATGCGGCGGTTTCGGGGATCAACGCCGCATGACCTTCTCCTACTCGTCGCTCGAGCTGCTTCATGAACGCGATGGCTTTCCGTCCAGCACGATGCTCGATATCTATCGTGAAACCTCGGGCGATCGTCAGGCAACCTATGAAGCACTGCTGGCGGCAATGGGCGAGCGCCCTGTCGGATTCGTTCCGGAGACTGTCCCTCTCAATGAGAGCGAGTGGTGGTTTTCCGAGACCTTTACCCGCGCACGGCCGTCTGTCCTCGGCCAGATCGAGAAGGCATACCGCTGGCTCGGTGACGGAAGAAATGCCGAGGAGGCACGCGATAGCGAAGATTTCACCAAATGGGACGGCAGAATCGAAGCTCCACCGGATCGTCTCGATCCCCGTCTTTCGGAGAAGGTGTTTTCCGCTTCCCGCCTGGAGAGACTGGCGGGCTGCCCTTACCGTTACTTCCTTCAGTACCTGCTTCGGATCGAGCCTCTGGAAACGCTGGACCGGGAGCCGGAGACCTGGCTCTCTCCGCGTGATTTCGGTTCCCTTCTGCACGAGGTGCTGCAGGAATTCATGGAGGTGATTTGCGCCCAGGGAGAAAAAGCGAGCCTGGCTCGGCATCGGAAGCGGATCGAGGCGGTTGCCGTCGAGGCGCTGGGGCGCTGGCGGATTACGGTCCCGCCTCCGAATGAGAGCGCCTTCGAACACCAGCGAGAGGATCTGTTCGACGCCTGTGAGGTATTCCTTCGGACCGAAGAACTGGAGTGCGGCGCCATTACCCCGATGTTCTTCGAGGTTCCGTTCGGCGAATCGGATTCTACGCTTCCGGACTTTGCCATAACACTGGGAGTGGACCGGCGCATCCGCCTTCGCGGACGGATCGACCGCGTCGACAGCGACGACAACGAACCGCTGTGGGACGTCTGGGATTACAAGTCCGGCTCGACCTGGAAATATGAACGCGGCGGCAGACTGGCCCGGGGAACGCGCATTCAGCATGCGATCTATGCCAGGGCCGTCGAAGCCATGCTCGCGGCCAGAGGGGCCGGGGAGTCGCTGCGTCGTTCCGGTTATTACTTTCCAACCAGAAAGGGAGGAGGCCGGCGCAATGCGGTCAGCACGGATGCCGATGAGTTGCGCCACGTGCTGAATCTGCTCTGCGACGTGGCCGGATCGGGGACGTTCGTGCACGGACTGGCTGACGAATGCACTTTCTGCGACTACGCACAGATCTGCGGTGGCGGCCCTCTGGCCGCGGCGCGATCCGAACGGAAGTTGCAGCAGGGCAGTGAGAACCGTGGGCTGGAAGCGTGGCTGAAACTCCAGGAGATCGATTGAGTACCCCGCTTCCTGATGACGATGTCCGCGAGGCCATCCGCACGAAGCTCGAGGTATCCATGCTCGTCGAGGCCGCCGCCGGAACCGGGAAGACCAGGAGCCTGGTGTCGCGGATGGTTTCCCTCGTGCGCACCGGACGCTGTGAGATCGACACCATGGCTGCAATCACCTTCACCATCAAGGCCGCGGCACAACTTCGGGAACGGTTCCAGGAGGAGATCGACTCCGCCGCGCTGGAGGCGCCCCCGGGCCCTGAACGACAACGGTTGCAGACGGCGCGGGACAATCTGGCGCGATGCTTCATCGGGACCACGCATTCGTTCTGCGGCCGCCTCCTCAGAGAAAGGCCCGTCGAAGCAGGACTGGATCCGGACTTCGTCGAGCTGGAGGAGGTGGCTACCGACCTTCTCGGACACGAATTCTGGACCGGTTACGTTGAGAAGCTCGTGGCCTCAGGTAACCCGCTCCTTCAGTCACTCCGGGAAGCGGGACTGTCGGCCCGGCTTCTCCGGGAGGGGTTCATCCAGCTCGTCCAGTATCCCGATGTCACGATCATCTTCGAGCAGACGGAACGGCCGGCAATCACCCATGTGTTCGAGGAATTGATCGCACATGTTGAAGAGATCGTTCAGGACCTGCCCGACGAACATGACGGCCATTCGCCCGACGCGTTCGAGATCCTGATTCGCGGGTTGATCCAGAGAATCCGTGTCATCGACCGCCGTGACGTAGAGGCCCAGCTCGGTCTGCTCGAGTACGCCAGTCACGCTTCACGAAAGCCAACACAGAAGAACTGGCCCGACAAAAAGCGAGCGAAAAAATACGGTGAGGATTACCGGGAGTTCGTTCTCAATCGACTGCGGCCGGTCACCGAACGCTGGAGTGAGTACGTTCACGGAATTGCCATGGCCCTCCTTCTGCCCGCGGTGCGGGTCTTCGAGGAGGAGCGGCGCCACGCCGGACGTTTGTCTTTCCAGGACCTGCTCATGCGTTCGCGTGACCTGCTGCGCGACCATCCGGACGTGCGCCGCTATTTCCAGCGACGGTTCACCCATCTTCTCGTCGACGAGTTTCAGGATACGGATCCCGTTCAGGCAGAGATCATGTTTTACCTCACCGCTGAGGATCCGAAAGAGCGGAACTGGAGGCGAATTGTTCCTCGCCCGGGATCACTTTTCATCGTCGGCGATCCGAAGCAGTCCATCTACCGCTTCCGCCGCGCGGATATCACCACCTACCTTCAGGTCCGGGATCGGATCCGTGACACCGGCGGAGAGATTCACCACCTCACCTCGAATTTTCGCTCCACGCCGGCGATCTGCACCTTCGTCAATGATGCCTTCCGCGGAGTGTTTTCGGGCGAGGCGGTAGCGAAGGGCCGGCAGGCTCAGTACGTAGAACTGACGCCGGCGCGAACCGACGGTGCCCTCTCCGGAGTCTTCTCCCTGGTATCCCCGGGGAACCGAAATGAAGACGTTGCCGTTGCCGAAGCAGCGTGCCTGGCGGCCTGGATTCGAAATGCCGTGACCGTGGGGCAGACCATCGACGACGGAGAGGGGGAGCGCCCGCTGCGATGGAAAGACTTCCTGCTTGTCAGCCATGGCAGACCGCGACTGGTCTTCTACGCCGAGGCTCTGGAGCGAGCGGGGATCCCAAGCGCCGTGACCGGATCGCGGGCATTCGCCAGTGCTCAGGAATTGTCGCAGTTGATGCCTTTGCTGCGAGCAATTCTCGATCCGGAAGATCAAGTGTCCCTGGTGGCGTTTCTGCGAGGTCCGTTGTGCGGAGTGGATGATCAGGCGCTTTTCGAATTCGTGGAGGACGGAGGTCGATTTTCTTTCTTCCACGATGCGAAGCCTGAAACAACGGACGCGCGCCTTGCCGAAGGTCTGCGGATCCTCCACCAGGCCTTTCGGGAGGCGCGGCAGTTTCCGCCGGCTTCCACGATCTCCCGTCTTGTGGACCGGCTCGGTCTCCTTGCGCGTGCGGCGGCGGAGAAGCGTGGAGAGACCCGCAGCGGAAATCTACTCAAGGCGCTGGCCATCGCTCGGGAAGAGTCCGGGCGCGGCGCTTCTCTGTCGGCCATCGTCGATCTCTTCGGAACGCTGCTCGGGACGACGAACGACATCGAAGAGATGAACATCGATCCATCCGCCGAAGATGCCGTCCGCCTGATGAATCTCCATCAGGTGAAGGGACTGGAAGCGTCCGTGGTGTTTTTGATCGACCCGGGCTCGCCGTTTACGAGGGATATCAAAATCCACGTCGACCGGTCGGAAGATGCGTCTCTGGGTTACATAACGCTCTGGAAGAAGACCGGCAAGTCCTCGTCGAAGTGCGTGGCAGCGCCGGCGGGGTGGTGCGATTACCAGTCGGTCGAGAGCGAGTTCGCCCGTGCCGAGAACGAACGGCTGCTCTATGTGGCGGGAACGCGCGCCAGGAATCTTCTGGTCGTCGGGGCGCGGATGGAAAAATCAGGGGCGATCGGAGGCCAATGGATCGAACTGGCGGCACGGGCACCAGATCCGCTGCCGCCCTCGCCCGGCCCTCCAGCGGTCCAGACCTCGATGGACTTCACTGCTGCTGTTGCCTCTCCGTTCGAGGAAGCGAGAGCCGAAATCGGAGCGCGGTTCGACGAGGCGCGGGAGATCTCCTACTCGGTGCTCCCGGTGACGAAACTCAAGCACGGCAATCATCAGGACCTGGTGAAGATGGAGGAAGGCCTCGGGAAGGGGATGTCATGGGGGCGCGTTCTTCATCGTCTCTTCGAAGCGATCCTGCGCGACGAGTCCCTGAATGTGCGGCTTTACGCGGAGGACCTGCTCAAGGACGAAGAGCGCGAGCCGGCGGAGGTGGGCGAGGTGGTGGAGGTTGTGGATTCGCTCCGGCGGTCACCTCTATGGCAGCGTGTCCTCCGCTCACCGCAGCGGCTGATGGAGGTGCCGTTCGCCGTGCTCGCTCCCTCCGCGGAACTTGGGTTGGCCGAGGAGCCGGATACACTTCTGCACGGAACGATCGACCTGGTCTTCATGGAGAACGACGTCTGGCAGGTGGTCGACTACAAGACCGATCGCACCGGAGGCGAGGGCAGACTCGAATCCCTCGTGGCCTGGTATGCCCCGCAGGTGCAGCACTACGTTCGCTTCTGGTCGCAGCTGACCGGACAGCCCGCACGCGGCGGATTGTTTTTCGTCGATGGGATGATCGAGCGCTGGCTGCCGTGAGCCCTTTGCGAAAACGACAGTCCGGTCCTGAATTCGCCTACAATACCGCCTCAACTTGTTCAACAAATCAGGAGGCTCCGCATGTCCCGTCGTCTGCTCGTGCTCTCAGTCGTCTCGCTGGTGCTCTGTTCCTCGGTGTTCGCCGCCTCGAAGGCGAAACTGGTCAAGGACAAGAAGACCATCTCCCTCTCGAATGTCACCGCAACGCGTTTCGCACCGGCCGAGGGTCCGGCTCAGGTGATCCTGTTGTTCAGCGACGTCAAGCCGCAGGGACTGGCCGTCTTCGGTCCGTTTGGCGAGGAGATGATGGCAATCTCGAAGTGGGTCCAGGACAGCTCCGCACATGCCGTGAAAGTGGGGTATACCGAAGGTGAGGAAGCAAACTATTCGCTGAATGTCTACGGAGGCGAAGATACGTTCTCGTCGGGTGGAAGCCGCTCCGGGGATGACATGATCGGCGTCTTCAGGAAGATCAACGGTACGGAATCGAAGATTTCGGGTGAGCTGAAATGGGACGGGCCTCCCGGAGTGCTGTCCGGCACCTTCGATGTGGTTCCCGATACTGTTCACGAAGCTCCGGTGGTCAAGGGAGCGGCCGTCGCCAAAAGTGAAGAGGCCGCAACGCTTCTCGGCTTTGCACGAGGGATGAGCAAGTTCAATCTGAAAGCGGCGCAGCCATACTCGGCTCGCGATCTCCAGGACGAGTTCGGTAAAGCCAAGGAGCAGATGGGGGAGAAGGTCGTCAAGGAAATGATCAAGGAAATGATCGGCGATCCGAAAAAGCTGGAAACTCTGCTCAAGTCGGACGGAGCGTCACTACAGGAAGCGGGCGACAAAGCCGTCATCAGACTGAAAGAAACGATCAAGGACGCCAACGGCGAGGGGTCGACCACGCAGACCTTCTCGTTTTCCAGGGTGGCCGGGAAGTGGAAAATCGAATAACGCTTTGCGAATTTGCTGAAGCTTTACCGGCTCTCCCTTGATTTGTCCGCCGCTCGGGATATCGTGTCTCGCAGAAGGAGAACGACCATGGAACCAAGAGAGATCGGTGAATCGCTCGTAGAGTTGTGCCGCCAGGGAAAGAACTTGGAGGCCATTGACAAGTTTTACAGCCCGGACATCGTCAGCGTAGAGGCCCAGGCTGCGCCCGGAATGCCTGCAGAGATGAAAGGCATTGACGCCATCCGGGGCAAGAACAAGTGGTGGATCGAGAACCATGAAATCCACTCGGCCGAAGCAAAAGGGCCGTACGTGCTCGATGACCGCTTCTCGGTGGTCTACAACTTCGACGTCACGTCGAAAGCCGGACCCCAGGAAGGCAACCGCATGCAGATGGAGGAAGTGGCGGTCTACACCGTGAAAGACGGCAAGATCGCGCGGGAAGAGTTCATGTACTGAAGGTTCCCTCCGCGGTCCGGCTGCACGGACCGCGGAGTCGGCCTGCAAGGTAGGGCGTCGGCCCCGGCCCCTGCTGCACGGCGTGCGGCCGTACCTGTCGCCCTCCGGCACGGATAAACTCGGCTTCGTGCACCAATTTCGAAGCATCCGGGCTGCGTGCGAGTCCACCCCACGATCGACTCACTCCTCATTCATTCTTTCAGGCCCCTGAAATATTCATCGTTTAACACTGTTACATAACAGTGTTATGTCCAAAACGGATAAAATATGGACGATCGATGAGTTGTCGGCCCAGGTCAGTCTGGCTCTGGCAGATGGCTACGCGGGGCAGGACAGCGGCCGGATCCGCGACCTTCCCGATCTGCGCACCATTCGCTATTACACGACGATCGGATTGCTTGACCGGCCCACCGAGCTTCAGGGACGTACGGCGATGTATGGACCACGGCACCTCCTTCAACTGGTGGCCATCAAGCGGCTTCAGACCCACGGACTTACGCTTCGCGAGATCCAGCAGAAATTGCTGGGGCTGAGCCCGGGCAAACTCAGCGCCATCGCCGGGATCGAAGTGCCCACGACGACGATCCGTGATCGTGCAGAGAGAAAGGAACGAGCTTTCTGGAAATCGGGAGAGGAAGCACCGCCTTCCCGTTCCGAGATGCCCATGAGCGCCGGGGCAGAACACATCAACGCCATCACCCCCGCGTCCGGTCACCTCGCGGACGAAGTTGCATCCTCGGTTGATGAGCAAGGCTCCGGTCCGCAAACACTCACAGGTCTGCCGCTGTCCGAGGGCGTCGTCCTGCTTCTGGAGGCACGTTACGAACCTGACGCCGATGAAATGGAATCAATCCGAATTGCCGCGGAGCCTCTCCTGAAGCTTCTCGAGATTCGACGACTGGTGCGTGCGCGCACGGAAAGGAAGTCATCATGAGCATTCTTCCCATACTCAACGAAACGGGAACAGGGGAGGGAGAGGGCCCGGGACCGTCGCTGGGCTGCATGGAAACCGATCGCGGGCACCTGCCGCTCACCGATCTCGATGTGACCGCCCACATCGAAGGCCTCATTGCACGCACGACTGTCACCCAGACTTTCATCAACCCCATTGACGAGCCACTGCAGGCCACCTACATTTTTCCTCTTCCCGACCGAGCCGCCGTGACCAGTTTCGAAATGCGTGTCGGCGATCGAGTCATCCGCGCCGTATTGAAGGAGCGAGGAGAAGCGCGGAAAGCCTACAAGACTGCCATCAACGAAGGATATCGGGCAGCCATCGCGGAAGAAGACCGTCCCGGAGTTTTCACAATTCGCGTGGGGAACATCATGCCCGGTGAGACGGCCACGGTCCTGCTGACGATGATCGGGCCTCTGGACTGGAGTGACGGTGAGGCCACGTTTCGCTTTCCTCTGGTCGTCGCTCCGCGCTACGTGGCCGGCACTCCTCTCTTGGTGCAGCCGGCGGGAAGCGGTACAGCAGACGATACCAGTGAGGTTCCTGATGCCTCCCGCATCACCCCGCCGATCCTGCTTCCCGGCCATCCCAACCCGGTACGTCTGTCGATTGCCGTGGAAGTGGCTGACGATGGATTCGATGCGCACGACTTCCGCTCTTCTCTGCATGCCATCACCCAGGAGGCGAGCGAGGGTCTACCCAGCGAGGTGAAGCGTTTCGCCGTCAGGGCTGGAGAGCGAGTTAATCGCGACTTTGTTTTTCGCTTCAAAGTCGGCCAGGACTCGTTGCGCACTTCGCTCGTTATCGAGCGTGATGCTGAGGAAGGGGGGACCTTCCTCCTCTCGATCCTTCCACCGGATCTTCCCGGCTCATCACGCCCCCGCGACATTGCCTTCGTGCTCGATCGCTCCGGCAGCATGGACGGATGGAAGATCGTTGGAGCGCGCCGGGCCATGGGTCGCATGATCGACACCCTCACCGCTCGCGATCGCTTCACCATCATCGCCTTTTCAGACCAGATAACGCTGATGACTGACCGGGAGGCCGTACCTCGATTTCAGGAGGCCTCGAATCGGAATCGTTATCACGCTGTCGAGTTTCTGGCGAAGCTCACCGCTGATGGCGGGACCGAAATGCAAAGACCCCTGGAGCTTGCGCTGGACACCCTGGCCACCGTCGAGGAGGGCCGCGAGCGCATCCTCGTTTTCGTCACCGACGGGCAGGTCGCAGGCGAAGACGCCATCCTGAAGTCCGTGAAGTCACGCATCGGCTCGACACGGATCTACACCCTCGGGGTCGACCGCGCCGTCAACGAGGCCTTTCTACGCCGGCTGGCCGTCGCCGGAGCAGGATGGTCTGAAATCGTGGAGACGGAAGACCGGCTCGACGAAGTGATGGACAGGGTGCATCGCAGGGTGGGCCAGGTTGTCGTTCGAAAACTGGAGATCATCGCGCAGGGTGCGGGTCTCGATCAGATTACTCCGGCACGACTCCCTGACCTGTATTCCGGTTCCCCGCTCTTCATATCCGGACGATACGTAACGGAGCCGGAGGAAATCGTCGTTCGGGGAGTTGCCCAGCATGACGCTTCCCAGTGGACTTCGACGATCTCCCGGGCAGCCGGCGAGAGCACCGTGGCGACGGGCGTGTGGGCCCGTGCCCACATCCGTGAGATGGAAGACGCGTACGTCACGAGCAGAAACAAGACCCTGGAGCAGGAGATCGTCGAGACCTCGCTCCGATTCGGCACGTTGTCGAGGTTCACCGCTTATCTCGCAGTCGATGAATCCGAAATCGTGAACGGTGAAGGAAAAATCGTAGAGATCACGCAGGCCGTGGACATGCCGGACGGCTGGGGTATGGTGATGCGGGAATTGCCGATGGATCGAGGGGCTGTCCGTGCCTGTGCTTATCCGCCGGCAATGCGAAGGTCAAAAGGGGGGTTCAAACTTGACGCGGTCTTCGATTCGATGGTTCTCGGGTCGCTGAAATCATCGCTTGAAGTCAATCCCGTGGACAAGGCGCGGGCACTCCTGGCGCGGTTGGAAGCAGCCCTTCCACTCACCGAGGCGAAAAAGAGGAAGGTCTTGCTGAGTGTGTTCGACCGGCTTCGCGACATCGCCGTTGCCCTGGGCAATATTTCGAAGCACATTCGCGAAACATTGCTGCAGATTTCCTCAGAGTTGCAGATGATCCAGAAGACGCGGGCAAAGGCCGATGTGCACGACATTCTCACCCGCACCGTTGCCGCGGTGAAGCAGGCCATCGTCGAAGAGGAGAGGCTGTCTCCCTCCGACCTGGATCTGGAGGATCGCGAACAGTTCTGGAAGTAGAGAGTCTCCAGGCTTCACGTCACTGACCTCGGGCTCCTTCCCTTCTTCGGCAAGAGGGGAAGGGGTTCGCCAGAAATCTGCGGCACCACCACGGCGTTCAGGCCGGTCTTCCTTGCTAATCCATACTGGTGATTCGTGGACTGAATGCAAGCCCGTCCGATTCTGCCCGACCCTGGTCCCGAGCGTACAATTCCGCTCACGCGCCGATGACGAATGACTCTCCCGTTACTTCAAGGCCTGAGTCCGATCCGGGCCGATGGCGGGCCATGGTACTGCTGTCCATCGGCGTGCTGCTTGTCATGGGGCTTTGGTTTGGAGTTTCCGCGCTCGCGCCGCAAGTTTCCCGGGAGTGGAATCTCGATGAGTCCACCAGCGAGTGGCTGACACTGGCGGTGCAGTTCGGCTTCGTTGCCGGAACTCTGTTCAGCGCCGTACTCAATCTCCCGGACGTCATCGAGGTTCGACGCCTCTTTGTGGTCAGCGCCGTCCTCGGTGCAACGGCGAATCTCCTCCTGGCTCTCGTCGCGCATCACGCGGCACCGGCCATCGCTCTTCGCTTCGTGACGGGCGTCTGTCTGGCTGGGCGTCTATCCACCGGGGATGAAGATCATGGCCACCTGGTTTCGCCGCGGACGTGGTCTGGCTCTCGGCGTTTTGGTGGGTGCGCTGACCCTCGGGAAAGCCTCGCCCTATCTTGTGAATACTTTCGGTTCCGGCGACTGGCGCTTCAACGTTGGCCTGGCATCAATGTTCGCCGTTGCCGGAGCAGCCATCGTTCTGTTTCTCGTGCGCGACGGACCATTCTCGCTGCCCAGCCAGCCTTTCGATTTCTCGCAGGTGACGAGCATCGTCAGCAATCGAGGGGTGCGGCTGGCGAATATCGGCTATTTCGGACACATGTGGGAACTCTACGCCATGTGGATCTGGGCACCCGTGATGATCCGAGCCAGCCTAAACATCAGCGGCGATGCGCCACGAATGGCGGAGATGCATCGTTCGTCGTCATTGGCGCGGGCGCCTTCGGCTGCATCCTCGCTGGATGGCTCGCCGATCGGGTGGGACGAACGCTCGTGGCGTCAGCAGCGATGGCCGTGAGCGGGGCAAGTTGTGTCGTCGTTGGATTGGCCTTCGGAGGAAATGCCTGGCTGCTCCTCGCGCTCGCCGCTGTCTGGGGGGCATCGGTGGTCGCGGATTCCGCGCAGTTTTCCGCCTGTGTCACGGAGTTGGGCGATCCCCGCTATCTGGGGACGGCGCTGACGATGCAGACCTGTGTCGGCTTCCTGATCACTACCGTGTCGATCCGCCTCATTCCGATGCTGGAACACTCATGGGGCTGGCGTTTCGCCTTTATCGGACTGGCCCCGGGACCGATCATAGGGATCGTGGCCATGCTCCGTCTTCGGGGGCTTCCCGAGGCGGCGAAGATTGCGCAGGGGAAGCGATAGAAATTCAGGAGCTCGTTCCGATGGGAACATCCGCGGCCTGCCTTCTCCCGGCGGGAGAAGGTGGCCCGGAGGGCCGGATGAGGGTCTCGGGGGGATTCATCATGGATGGAGAGTTGTATGAGCAACCCGCAGCCTCCTTTCCAGTATGTCTCTGGACAAAACACGCGGGGAGAGGGTGAGTCTGTTTGGGAACGCACACTGGTCTTGATGGAACAGAACTGACGGTCACAGCTTCGATTTTCCGTGGCGCAGGTACGCTTCCTTCTCAAGCCATTGCGACACAGTGCCTTCGAGGGTTTCTGGTGTGACTCACAGAGCTTTGACCCATTCTTTTGTGCGCGTCGGTTCGGTGGTGGTCTGCAGCCGCCTCCTGGCACGTGAGACCAATGCCGAGCCCTGTAAGGGGAGTTTTACTGCGCCGATCCGGGAGGAAGGGAAGGAATAAACCGTTCGATCTCCAAAAAGTTGTAACTGACCGGATCGTAGATTTTCCCAGTGACGAAGTAGCGATGAAAGCCGCGTACGTCGCTGGCGATGAGAAGGAGGACGATGCTCCATGCCGCCAGCTTACGGGGTCGAACCGCGGTGATGCGGCTGCCAGTCAGTTGCAGGATGCCCAGAGCAGCCAGGAGCCGTACTTCAATGTCCAGAACTGTCACATACCGGATGTTCTTGTAGGTCAGAGCGAATACGAGCAGAACGTAGCAGAACAGGGAAATCAGGACACCTACCCGAAGGTCGCGAGCTCGACTGAGCAGGTAATGACCGCAATAGAACAGCGAAAGAAGCAACGTCAGCGGAGAAAGCAGAAGAAGATCGAGAAGATACCTGTACCAGGGGCCGTTGTTGAAAGCCATCGGGTAAGCATCGTGATGCTGGATCTGGGCCTCGTAGAAGGTGCGCGCCACGTTGCTGAGGTTCTGGAGACCATAGGCGCTGAGCATGATCAGGCCAACGGCTACGGTGATGGCAGTCACCGCAAGGGAGATGGAGCGATAGCTGATTCTCAGTTGCCTGTGATGCTTCACGTAGAGCAGCGCTCCCAGAAAAAAAGGGCAGAGGAGAAGGGTGGATTCGCGGTTGAGGAGATTCAGCGCTATGGCTACGGAGAAGGTGATGAAGTCCCGTCGGTCCTCTCCGACGAGAAAGGCAAGGAAGCTGAGAAGCGCCCACCCGATGAGTAGCGAAGAAAGCGAGTCGATGAGCGCATGCGTGGCCAGTGCCATGAGCAGGGGAGAGAAGGCGAGCAAGAGGACGGCAGTGAGAGCCACGTCCTCACTCCAGATCCGGCAGAGGTAGTGCCAGGAGATGATGAGGAGGAGCGTGAACCAGATCAGAGACATCACGGAGAGGCTTTCGTAGGAGTCGGCGACGGCGAGCGCGCATGCGTTCGTCAGGGTGCTGAGCAGGCGCGTGGGCAGCGGGAAGACGTGCCAGGAAGTGTTCCGCACGAATTCGTCGGCGTTTTCTTTCAGGCCACTCCATCCCTGACTGTGCACTGATGCAGCGTATCGATAGTAGAAGCCTTCGTCGGCAGAAGTGAAGTATCCGGCGGGTCCCGGGAAGTTGTGTTGAATGATGATCGCGGAAAGAACGACCGCGGCGAAGGCGATGGCCAGATGGCTCCGACGCGGCTGCGCAGAACCGGGCGCTCCGCGCACTCGTAGCGCATCGGGCGGAAGGCTCGAAAATGCGCCGAACACGGGCCGCTATTGTAGCGGGCACCGCGGCTGCGTACAATCCTGCGGAAGTGTCGAGGCGGGCATCGCCGTTGACCCGGGGTCTGATCGCTCCCGGTCTGGACCCCGCAGGCCTGAGAGCACGATCGCTGGTGTCGATCCAGGCATCTCCTCGCGTGCTGCCGATAGAGTAACGACCAGTGAGGATCTGTTCGATAGGTGAACTGAAGGCGCAAAATGAAACCGACCATACCGACGAACGAAGAGGAACGCCCGCTCGCCGAATCAGGGTCCGGCATTGAACACGAAGACCGGATTCAACCCATATACGTCGTCGGTTTCGCCATCGCAGCGCTTTTGATGTTGTTTTCGGTCTTCCGGCTGCTGCGTTCGGACGGCGAGCAGATTCATTCCGTAGTCCCTGGCACAGTGAGCAGCACTGCACAGGTCGAGAGCGGCAGCCCTCCGGCCGACCTTGTCACCGTGCCGGGCGGCGACACTGGGTCCGATTACCTCGCTCTCGTTCGCCGCAGCCTCGACGAGTACAACCAGGGTAACTACCTTGCCACGATTGACTCCGCAAAGGCTGCGCTTCGGTTCAACGCCCGTGGCGCGGCAGCGTTCAACAACATCTGTGCCGCATACAACTCCCTGGAGAGGTGGGATGAGGCGATTGCCGCTTGCCGTTCAGCCCTGGAGATCGACCCGGAGTTTCAACTGGCCAGGAACAATCTGAACTGGGCTGAGAGCCGAAGAGAAAGACGATAGCTTCATGCCGGCAGGGTTGGACCGCGCAGGCAATCAGGTTCCGCCCGGTCCGCCCTTTTTACACATTTGCCAGAGCAGACGACTGAGATACGGTCGTCGCCACTAGCCGGTACTGACAAAAAGAGCTTCGTGATCTCAAATCCAGCGAACTGATAGAACAGAGCTGAGGGTCACAATTTCAATTTTCCGTGGCGCAGGTACGCTTCCTTCTCTCAAGCCTTTGCGACACAATGCTTTCTCTGCGTTATAGTTTCCAGCCACCGCCGGAGCTTTGTCTATGCCCTCGACCCCGTTCCATCCCGTGATCGATCGCTGGTTTTCTGAAACCCTCGGAGAGCCCACTTCTGCGCAGCGGCGCGGGTGGCAAGCCATCCGCGAGCGGCGGCATACGCTCATCGCTGCGCCGACCGGTTCGGGCAAGACGCTCGCCGCCTTTCTTTCGGCATTCGATGAACTGCTCGAGGAGGGATTGCAGCGCCCTTTGCCCGACGAGGTCCGTGTCATTTACGTTTCGCCTCTGAAAGCGCTGAGCGCGGACATTCACAAGAACCTCGCCGAGCCGCGTGCCGGAATCCGCAGACTTGCCCAGGAGATCGGACTGGAGGCTCCGAAAATCACTGCTGCCGTTCGCACGGGAGACACGACACAGAGCGAACGGGCGGCCATGCTTCGGAAGCCGCCCCACATTCTGGTGACGACGCCCGAGTCACTCTACCTGCTGCTGACCGCAGAGCGCAGCCGGGAAATGCTGCGCACCGCGCGAACGGTGATCGTCGACGAGATCCACGCGGTTATCGGCACGCGCCGCGGAGCGCACCTCGCTCTCTCACTGGAACGGCTGCAGCACGTCGCCGCTCAGCCGCTGCTGCGGCTGGGGCTATCGGCAACACAGACACCAATCGAGGAGGTGGCAAAGTTTCTCGCCGGCTCGTGGGTTTCGTCCGTGGAGATCGAATCCGTCGTATCCATCGTCGACGAGGGTCATCGGCGTGCCATGGACCTGGGGCTGGAAATGCCCCGATCTCCACTGGAAGCGGTGATGTCCGGAGAGATCTGGGAAGAGTATTACGACCGGATCACCGAGCTGATTGGCGCACACCGCACCACTCTGGTATTCGTGAACACGCGAAAGATGGCCGAGCGTGTGGCACGTCATCTCAGTGAGCGCATCGGCGACGAGTCGGTAACTGCGCATCACGGCAGCCTCTCCAAAGAGAAACGTCTCGACGCTGAGGTGCGGCTGAAGGCGGGTGGGCTGAAGGCGCTCGTGGCCACGGCCTCGCTGGAGCTGGGAATCGACATCGGTCACGTGGACCTGGTCTGCCAGATCGGCTCCCCGCACCGAATCGCTACGTTTCTTCAGCGCGTCGGCCGGTCCGGACACACAATTTCCGGGCTGCCGAAAGGACGCATCTTTCCCGTTTCGCGAGACGATCTCGTGGAGTGTGCGGCGATGCTTCGCGCCGTCCGCCGAGGGGAACTGGATCGCATCGTCGTCCACGACGCACCGATCGACGTCCTGGCCCAGCAACTCGTCGCGGAGTCTTCGGCGGAGGAGTACACCGAGGATGGTCTGTTCGCCATGGCCAGGGCTGCCTGGCCCTATCGGGCACTGAGCAGATCAGAGTTCGATTCCGTTCTGAAGATGGTCTCCGACGGTTTTGCCACGCGGCGGGGCCGAAGATCGGCGCTGGTACACCGCGACGAAGTGAATGGCATGGTTCGAGGCCGGCGTGGTTCGAGGATGCTGGCCATGACTTCCGGAGGAGCGATTCCGGAGGTGGCGGATTATCGGGTCATCCTCGAACCGGAGGAGACATTCATCGGAACGCTGAACGAGGACTTTGCCATCGAGAGCAACGTTGGTGACATCTTTCAGCTCGGAAACGCATCGTGGCAGGTGTTGCAGGTTTCGACGGGAGTAGTTCGTGTCGCCGACGCCAGGGGAGCGCCGCCCAGCATTCCCTTCTGGCTGGGGGAGGCACCGGCGCGGAGCGACGAGCTTTCCAGGGCCGTGAGCGATCTACGCTGCGACGTCGAGAGGTTGCTCACTGAGTTGGAATCGGGCGAGGAGAACGCTGTGCGCTGGCTCGATGACGAGAGCGGCATCGGTTCCGTCGCGGCACAGGAGATCGTGACCTATTTCGCGGATACTCTCCGATGTCTCGGTGTACTGCCCACGCAGGAGTCGCTGGTCCTGGAACGTTTCTTCGACGAGTCGGGCGGGATGCAGCTGGTCTTGCACGCTCCGTTCGGCAGCCGCATCAACAAGGCCTGGGGCCTGGCGCTGCGCAAGCGCTTCTGCAGGCAGTTCAATTTCGAGCTGCAGGCCGCGGCAACGGACGACGCCATACTGCTCTCGCTCGGCCCGCAGCATTCGTTTCCGCTGGCGGACGTGTTCCGCTATCTTCATCCCAGTTCCGCACGCGAGATCCTCGTGCAGGCATTCCTCGTCGCTCCCGTCTTTCAAACGCGATGGAGGTGGAACACCACGATCTCTCTGGCCATTCCCCGCAATCGGGGAGGAAAGAGGGTAGCGCCGCAACTGCAGCGGGCCATGGCTGACGATCTCATGGCCGCCGTATTTCCGGACGCTGCGGCATGTCCTGAGAATCTGCCGGGCGATCGGGAACTTCCCGATCATCCACTCGTCAATCAGGCCGTCCGCGACTGTCTGGAAGAGGCCATGGATTTCCAGGGACTGGTGGCGGTACTCGGAAGAATTCACGGCGGCGAGTTGCGGCTGGTGGCCCGCGATACTCCCGAGCCTTCACCACTGACGCATGAGATTCTGAACGCCAGACCGTACGCGTTTCTCGATGACGCTCCGCTCGAGGAGCGAAGGACCCAGGCCATCTCCACGCGACGTGCTACCGATCTGGCCAGCGCCGGCGGGCTGGATGAAGCAGCGATCGTGCGTGTGCGGGACGAGGTCCGGCCGGATCCCCGAGACGCAGACGAGCTTCACGATGCGCTGCTCAGTGCCGGATATCTGTTGACCGGCGAGATCTCCTCCTTGCCTTCAGGGCTTCTCGAAGAACTGGTTCGCACTCGCCGTGCGGGCGAGGTCTCATGCCAATCGTTGATTGCCGGTGACCGCCTCGTGTTGTGGGTCGCCGCCGAGCGATTGCCCGAGATTCTGGCAGTTCATCCGGGCGCAGCCCTATCCGATCGGAGCGAGGACTTTGCGGCGCCGCGCTCGCGTCTGGAGCGGCATTGGACCCGCGAGGAAGCGATCGCAGAATTACTCCGGGGAAGATTGAGTATCGCCGGACCGACTACGGCAGCCGGGCTGGCCAGTTCGCTGGGGACCGGAGAGGGTGAAGCGGATGCCGCGCTGCTCACGCTCGAGTCGGAGGGCATCGTTCTCCGCGGCGCGTTCAGTCCGCACTCAACAGCTCCGCGACCGATGGAATGGTGTGACCGCCGGTTGCTGGCGCGAATTCATCGCTACACGCTGAACCGCCTGCGCGCGGAGATCGAGCCAGTCAGCGCAGCGGACTTCATGCGTTTCCTATTCGCCTGGCAACATGTTGCCCCAGCGGCCCGATTGCGAGGGATCGACGGTTTGCGTGAAGTACTGGCGCAACTGGACGGCTATGAGATCGCCGCCAGGACCTGGGAGCGCGCCGTTCTTCCGGGGAGGGTCGAGGGGTACGAGCCATCGATGCTCGATATGCTCTGTCTCTCCGGTGAGGTGGGCTGGGCGAAGTTGTCCTCGGCTTCCGGCGGAGGGCTGCCGGTCGGGGCCACGCCGATCGGGCTGTTTCTTCGCGAGAATGGCCGCTCGTGGCAGGCCATGCGCGACGCCGGCACGGACTCATTGACGTTGAGCCCCGCGGCCAGTGAAATCATTGAGACGCTGCGCAGTCGCGGAGCTTCCTTTGCCCGGGACCTTATCGCCGCATCCGGTGCCTCTGCCGACGAAGTTCTGCGCGCGCTGGGTGAGCTCGTTTCGGCCGGCCTTGTCTCGTCGGACGGATTCGCCGGATTGCGTTCGCTTGTGGCGACGTTTCATGAGCGCCATCGGTCCGAAAGTTTTTCCGGTCGCTGGTCGCTGCTCCTTGCTGACGCAGAGCAAGAGGAACGCGAAGCGGCAGTCGAAATCCAGGCCCGGACGTTCTTGCGACGGTATGGCGTGGTCTTCCGCAGGCTACTGTTCCGGGAGTGCAATGCCGCGCCGTGGCGTGAGCTCGTTCGCGTCTACCGGAGGTTGGAAGCTCGCGGTGAGATTCGAGGAGGCCGTTTCGTGTCGGGGATGTCCGGTGAGCAGTTCGCGCTGGGTGAAGGCGTTGAACAGCTCCGTGAAACGCGGCGCGGGACTCTTGATGGTCGCGTAATCGTCATAAGTGCCGCCGATCCGCTGAACCTCGAAGGGATCCTCACCAGCGGGGAGCGTGTGCGAGCGGTGGCTACGAACCAGATCGCCTACCGCGACGGTGTCGCGGTTTCGGCGATGGAGGGCGATTACCTTCGACCGTTGGCAGAGCTGGATGGTCCGATGGCGGCGGAGGCGGCGACAGCGCTTGCCGGCAGGCGCGTTCCGGTGGTGAGCGGTTATGTGGGGCGGCAATGGCAGGATCGCTGAGGAGCGTTCGTTTGAAGTGAGCGGTAAGTTAGAAGAGAGCGTTCACCCGACGCTTGTAAGAAACTCATATGGGGCGCTTGTGAGGACGGTTCTGGAGATTCAACAAGCGATGCTTCGCAAACGGGTCATTCCGAGCGCGAGCGAGGAATCCCAGAGGGGCGGGTGGTAAGCGCCCCAGGGATCGTGCCCCCGGTCCACTGGGGTCCCTCGCTCTCGCTCGGGATGACGGCGCTCATAGTTTCTTCGTCCTGGATCAGCGCTGCCGCTGTGCCCTCGCTTGTAAGAAACTCACGTAGCGTGATGTGAGGTCGGCTCTGGAGATTTCAACAAGCGATGCTTCGCAAACGGGTCATTCCGAGCTGAGCGAGGAAACCGAGAGGGGCGGGTGGTAAGCGCCCCAGGGATCGTGCCCCCGGTCCACTGGGGTCCCTCGCTCTCTCGCTCGGGATGACGGCGTTCATACTTTCTTCACCCTGGATCAGCGCTGCCGCTGTGCCCTCGCTTGTAAGAAACTCACGTAGATTAGGCGCGTGTAAGGCCGGTCGTCGTTCCACGTGCAGGAGCTCCCTCGGGATGACACACCTCGCGATCGTCGGGTCAAGTCCAACCTTCTTAGACGCTCGCCCGTTCCTTTCGCATCTGCCAGAGCAGGTGGCTGAGGTGCGGTCGACTCGATTCACCGGTGGTGACGATCAGCAGCTTCATGATCTTCAACTCCAGCGGGTCGGTGTAGAGCAGGATGAGCATCTCCCGGATGAAGCTCGTATTCAGAGTGATGTCGTTGTCAGTTCCCACTCCCAGGCGCAGACCTTTCTTTTCCCACCAGGAGAAGGGGTGATCCTTCCATCGCGCCAGCTCGCCGGTGAGTTTCTGGTTCGATGAAGGTAGCGACACCAGCGTCAGCCGCTTGTCGATCATGCGGTTCAGCACATCGTGTTGATAGTGCTCAACCTCCAGGGCATGGTGAAACTTCGTCTTCGTTGCCAGCGTCGCTTCATCCGTCGACAGAGGTTCCCCGGACAGGATCTTGTCCAGGACCTCGGTTCGTCCGGTCCAGTCCATGTCGGACAATTCGTCGAAAGCACGCGTGTCCCGCTCAAGAGGCAGCCCCTGGGCGTTGCCCTGCAGCACGCCTTGAAGGATTCCGTGAAAATAGAAATTGGGATTGATGCCCAGGCTGAGTCCGTGCTCGATGGCTTCCACCTGCCAGATGTTCATGGCGTTGTCGACAGCCTGGATTCCCTGGCGGAGAGTGTTCCAGGTCTCCCCGTGATGGCTGCGTGTGCGCAGTCCCCAGGCCTGCAGTTTGCGCATCCCCACGCGCATCTCTCTGAAATGGGCCTTTCTGTAAAAGCCCCGTTCATCACCAACGGTATCCACCTCGGTGAGAACGCTACGCAGCTCGGGATGCCGTTTCAAAAGGTCGATGATCTGCCGTACCTGATCGTCGAAATGCGCTCGTTTCGAAGGGAAGCGTGTAGCGTCGAAAAACCCCGCCTCCTTCCGGAAACTGGGAGAGAGCACGAAGCGGAATGACGGCAACTCTTTCTGAAAATCCGTGAAGCCGTCATAAAGACCTAGAACGACGTCTTCCGCGGTGAGCGCGGCAGTGCCCGGGATCTGTTCGGAGGGGTCGGTAGTCTCCCGGAAAAGGGTGAACTTCAGTCGCAGCGATCCCACGTTCGCTGTCCGGTACAGCCGCCGGGCCATGTGATAGGCCGCCTCCCGGTGCACCTCTCTCGAGGTGAGGATCAGTTTGGGCAGAAAGAGAATCTTCAGATATCTCGAGAAGCGTTCGCCATCGCCCAGGCGGATAATTCGATTCACATCTTCCGGCGATCGAAGTGGCAGGACATCCGCGCCGTAGATCTCTTTGATCTTCGACTCGTACAGCGTGCGTTGCGGACCCTCCAGCAGTTGGATCAGACGCGGATAGAGAAATTCAGCATCCAGGGATCCCGTGAGGTGAATGTGTTCATCGTGAAAAGGAATGGGAAAGGCTGCGAAAAAGGAGGCAAGCGCAGTCGAGAAAGGCTGATCGAGAAGGGATTCCAACGAGGCCTGATCGAGCCGAAACTGGCCCAGGAGTATGTGAAACGTGGTTACCGCCTCGGTGAGTTCCGGATCGTCTGCGAGCTGGGGCGACTGCATCGCCAGAACGAGTGTGTCCTCGAGAGCCAGCCCGTTCGTTTCGCTGATGACGCTCGTCAGCAGCGATAGCAGCCGTGAATTCAGAGAGCGCGTCACGCGACGATCCTATCGCGCCGTGGTGTCATCGAGGGAGAAAGTCCATCCTTGCCCGGTCAGTACTCGATCTTGTATTCGTATTCGAACGCACGCACGCGTCCGCTGACCAGCAGGGGAAAGAAGGTCGCTTTCTTCAACTCTGAGGAGTTCTGCTCTTCGAGTTGCGGATTTCCCGTGGTGTTCTGAAGAGTCTTCACGGACTCGACTTCGCCATGCGTATTCACCTGCGCCAGAAGGACGATCAGACCCCTGGCTTTTGTCGTGCTGTATATCGGAGAGGGAGCCCTTCGAAACTTAAGCTCTTCACGTGGGAGAACGTCCTGCCCCTCGCCGAGATCCGAAGTGTGGACCCAGCCGGTGTTGAGGTCACCCATGCGGATCTCCGTCCAGTCTTCTTTCGTGGAGAGCACCGAGACTGCTTCGCCCGAACGATAGCTGTTGATGACCGGCGCTGCGGGATCAGGACTCTTCCGGATCCCGGCGTTCGAGGAAACCACGTAACGCGTTCCAATCGACTCGCGTATGGGAGGTAACTCAGGCGCGGGTTTGGCGCAGGCCAGCGAACCGGCAAAAAATAAGGCGGCGGCAATTCTCTTATCCAAAGACATCTCTCCTGATGAAGATCGTGAAGGCGGCGATGAGGGCCAGGCCGGCCCAGACAGCCAACAACGCAACATTGAATCCCAGAGTCATCCCGTCGTAGGGCGGCGCTTCGCCACTGTAATAGCTGGCCAGAGGAAGCGCGCTCACGAACAGGTATTTTCCTGCGGTCCAGTCCGGGCTTACGCGGGTGAGGATCGTGCCGCCGATGAGGGCGGCCATCATCGTTCCGATCGAGGCAGCGCTGGAGCGGTAGATCACCGAGAGGAGCAGGGCGATCGAGGCCACGGAAAGCATGGCAAACCAGTCCAGGCCATAGGCGATGAGTGCGTCGCGCCACAGCGGCAGCTGTTTCACCGCGCTCAGGTCCACGCCCTTCTCCGAAATCTGGAAACCGTTGAATACCGGCGCTGTCCACCCTCGGGGGTCGAGGACTGTGGAGGAGATGGCGTAGGCCAGCAGGCCTCCGATGAGCAACGTAAGCGTGGTGAACACGAACAGAGCTGCGAGTTTGGAGCCGAGAATCTTCCAGCGTTTCACCGGGCGAGTCAGAAGCAGTTTGTCCGTTCCTTCCGCTGCCTCGGCGGAAACGATATCGCTGCCGAGGACAGCCACGAGGAGAGGGAGGAGAAGAAAGCCGGCGGCGTTGGCGAAGGTTCGGGCGAAATAGGGAGCGGTGGGACGTTCCGGGTCGATGTCATGATCGAGGTAAAACTGAAGGCGGGCCGACTCGGCGCGCATGGAACGCGCCCAGGTCGGCGGGACCCGTTCGCGGCGCAGGGCATTCTCGTAGCGTGCCAGACGCTGCTGGACTTCGGCTCGCCAGTTCTTCCGGCTTCGTCCCTCGAGCTGCTTGTACTGGGAGTAGGCGATCACGGACAGGATGGCCGTAAGGATGGCCACGACGATGATGAACCGCCGCCGCCTGAGGAGCTTCAGGACTTCGTTTTCAACCAGTGGGAAGAATCGGGTCATCTGTTCTCCTACAGGATTCTTCGCTCATGGAGTGACTGCATCCTGCCGTCCGGGTCGGCGGCTTCCAGCCGCCGCGGTTCCGGGCTGGGCGGCGCGGGACGCCGCCCGTCCAGACGCTTGGAAGGCGTCGCTCCGAGGTGATCGTGTCGGATGTGGAGTGACGGCATCCTGCCGTCCGGGTCGGCGGCTTCCAGCCGCCGGGGTTCCGGGGGTGGTCGGCGCGGGACGCCGCCCGTCCAGACGCCTGGAAGGCGTCGC
>JBDTRY010000039.1:0-23267 GCA_039931435.1 Acidobacteriota bacterium
GTACCGTACGAACCTTGGGTTCGCTGCGGCCACACTGAACGGCACGAACGGCATGACCCTCCGTGTAACTCTGAGAGGTCAGAACGGAGCGGGAATCGCCACCAAGGACTATTTCGTCGGCGGCGGCAGCTTCCAGCACATTCAGTTCAGCACCGAGAACCTCACCAACGAGACTTTCGATATCGGCTCTGCCGACTTTCAGATCGTCTCTGGAAGTGGCGCGGTCATTCCCTACGCCTCGGTGATCGATAACATCACCGGCGACGCGGTCTTCGTCGAAGGTCTCTTTCCACCGAGTCCTTCGATCTCAGGCAAGACTGCTACGACAAACGCCTTCCGCGCTCTTTTTGATCAGCTGCACAATCGCTGAAGACCACATCTCGCATCAGGAGAGGAGCTCGCAACCGCGGGCTCCTCTTTCTTTGTCCTGACCTTTCGGTGTGAGACGATCCGTGAATGTCCCGGCCAAGGTTCGCTCTCCTGTTCATCATTCTCGTGGTGCTCACAGCGTGTCCTGGCGCCGAGGATAGCCAGGAAGAGAAGACCTACGACCTTCGCGGAACGATCGTGTCCCGTCTTCCGGAGCGGAACTTCATCACGGTGAATCATGAAGCCATTCCCCAGGTCATGGAGCCAATGACGATGGCCTATGAAGTGAAGGGTCAGAAAGTGACAGACCTTCCTCCCGACGGAGCTCACGTCAGCGCCAGATTGCACATCACCGGTGACGGATACTGGCTGACGAATGTGACGACGATCCGCTGAGAGCTTTCACCGGCCTCGCGGCCGGGGCTACGTCTCTGCCGCCGGCTTACGCCGGCTCAGGATTGCCGGAACGAATTATCCAGGTGCGTCTTCCGCTTTCACCGGCCTCACGGCCGGTGCTACGTCTCTGCCGCCGGCTTACGCCGGCTCGGGATTACGAGGCGAATTCTCGAGCGCGGGATTGCTCCGGCATCCGCTCAAGGCACTGGCGAGCGCTCAGGAAAGGTGCCGCGTCAATCCGTCTGGATCGGCCCGAACAGAACCAGGGGCACCAGGGCTCCGCTCGCCATCGACGTCACGCCCGTCTCCATGACGGCGAAACCATTTGCACGGATCATGGACGTCGACACCCCGGAACCCTGAGCGGACATAGGAAGAGCGATGAGCTCACCATCGCGGGCTACGACACGCACGCGCTGGTAGGCGCGCCGATCGCCCCGGCTTCTGAGTACTCCGTCCAGCTTCCCAATGACCGTGGGCGGGATGAGGTCGTGTTTCTGCCCCATGGACTTACGGAGCGATGGACCGACGAACAGCAGGAACGAAACCATGCAGGAAACAGGATTTCCTGGAAGGCCAAAAAACAACCGTTCGCGCAGCGTGGAGAGCACGACAGGCTTGCCCGGTTTCATCGAAACCTGCCAGAACCTCGTGGACGCTCCCAGGGCGTCGAGGGCGTCCTTCACGAAATCGTAAGCCCCGACGGAGACGCCGCCGGACGAGATGACGAAGTCGGACTGCAGGGCCGCCTCTATCGTCTGGATCGTCGCTTCCTTCGTGTCCGCAGTGATTCCCATGGTGAGCGGCAAAGCGCCAGCCTCCCGGGCCAGAGCGGCCAGCGAATAGGAATTCGAGTTCACCACTTTTCCCGGGGCGAGGGGTTCATCGATTTCCACGACCTCGTCGCCTGTAGAGATGATTGCCACCGTCGGGCGTCTGCCAACGAGAACGAGCGGCTTCTGCACACTGGCCAGTACTCCCACTTCGGCCGGCCCGAGCCGGGTGCCGGCAGTGAGAACGACGCTGTCCCGCGTCATGTCTTCTCCACGGCTGCGGAGGTTCGCCCGCGCTGCGACCGGCACGTTTACCTGCACGGACTGTGAACCGGCATCTGTCAGCTCAACCGGAACGACCGCGTCTGCCCCCGGAGGAATGAGCGCGCCGGTCATGATGCGGATGGCCGTTCCCGGGTCCACATGTTTCATGGATACCGTACCCGCCGGAAGGTCTTCGATCACGCGAAGAGTGACAGGCTTCGCCACCGATGCATCGGCAACGTCTGACGATCGCACCGCGTACCCGTCCATGGCAGTGTTGTCCGCCTCAGGGATGTCGCGCATCGATCTGACGTCCTCGCGGAGCACGCGTCCCAGAGCTTCGACCAGCGGGACCTGTTCCGTCCCGAGCAAGCCCACTTCGGCCAGCACGCGCTGCTGCGCTTCCTCGACGGGGATCATGCGGTCGTCGCGTGCTGTGGACTGAAATGTGGAAGGCATCGCCGGAAACGATAGCAGATCGGAAACAGTTGGAACCGGAGACTCCAGGAGTCTGCGCGGCAGAAACCTAGCCGCCGGCGAACGCCACCAGCAGTTCCACCTCATCGCCGCTGCGCAAGGCTACTGCGTTTTCTCCATGCACGATCAACTCACCGTTCACGGCGAAGTTGTACAGCTCATCGTTATTCGAAGAGAAATCGGGAAGAGTCCGTTCGAGGACCGACAGCAGTTCGCCGACATTGGCCACGGGCGTATCCACGATGACGAACTCGCCGCCGTCACCCCGAAGAGGTTCAGCCAGACGGACGCGCAAATGAAACGGCTCGTTCGAAGTCACGCCCCGAGGACCTCCAGCAATTGTTCGCGAAAGAACGGTTTCGGCAGTCCCTGTTCGTCGAGGTCGGACAGTTCATAAAAACGTGAAAGCATGGCCTCAAACTCACCTCGATCGATCTTCTCACCCTTGTAGGGTCCAGCTTCGATCGGTTCTTCGAACCAGCGCCTGGGAAGTGTGTCGTCGTTTCTGGTGACACCCAGGCTGGCGTTGATCAGCCGCTCCACACCGTTGATGTTCAGGCCGATCTGATTCAGCTCTTCAGGCGTGAGATCGATCGAACAGACATTCGCCAGCTGAGCCGAGAATTCCTCCAGGCCCGGGAGCGACGGCGAGTTGAAGAGTTTTGTAGTGAACCGGCACATCCCAACCGAGTCGCCGACGGCGTAGGTGTTCTCGCACACCCGCACCGCGATCTCTTTTCCCAGGTAGCTGTTTGGTTCGGCGCTGACTTCTCCGCCGTAAAGCTCCCGTTTGAATGCGGGGTCGTCGTTGATCTTGGCGTTGATCTCGAGCGTTACGCGATTCCGAAGATGATCCATCCCCCGCGTGGCAACGGCCAGCCCGAGGGCGAACGCTTTCAGAATCCGGGCATCGTGAGGATCGCTCTGAGTCAGGCCCTTGACCGCCATCAGATAGTCCAGCGCCTCCGGAGGGTACTTTCCATTCTGTACGGCGCGGGATGAATCGGCGACGGCATCTCCAATCCCTTCGCGCGCGGCAATCATGAAGAGAAGCTTCTCCACCGATTCGAAATTACCCCAGCTCAGATCGATCCCAGCCTGTTCCTTCGAGATCATTCCCCGCTGATAGAGTTCCATGGCCCAGGCGATGGCCGAGCCGGTCGAAGACGTGTCCAGCCCGAGGTCGTTGCAGATGTTGTTCAAACGGAGCACCTGCGGCACTTCCGAGATACCGATATTCGGCCCGAACTTGCCGAGTGTCACATACTCCGGTCCGTCACCTTTCGCGTAGCGATCCTGGGGGACGTGCTCGCAGCCGCTGAGATCGTTCAAGGGACGGCAGTTCACCGGACAGGCAAAGCATCCATCCATTCCGGGGCGGAACGGATCGATGTTCTCGGCGTCCAGTTTGTCAGTCCACGTTGTTTCCTGATTGTTCTTCGTTCCCATGGCGCCGAGAAGCCGCGAGGGCTTGTAGAGAAAGGGTGTTCCTCGCGTCTTCAGGGCGTTCTTCACAACGGAAGTCGAGAGAAGCTTTTTGGCAATGTCGCGATTCGTTCCCTTATGGGGACGAAAGGGAGTGAGATCGGCTGATCGCCCTTCGATGAGGATCGCTTTCAGATTGAGCGATCCCATCTTCGCGCCTGGACCACCTCGGGCGTAGACCGCCTTGGGACCAGCCATGATCCCGGCAGAGAGCACTCCGTTCTCTCCCGCGGAGGTGATGGCTACCAGCCCGAAGTCGCGTCCCTCCTTGCCGTTGAAATCGGCGGAGATCGCCTCTCGCAGATCGATGTTGTTCATTCCTGCGTAACTGGAGGCGTCGAGAAAATGGGGTACCGCATCTTTGAATCGAAGCAGCGTCCACCGCTTCGCCTTTCCGTAAAGGACGATGTGGTCGATACCGTTCAACTTCTGGAAGGAGGGAAAGTAATCACCGGCATTGCAGTCCATCAGCACGCCACTCTCCGGCGACCAGGAGGTGCAGTTACCCCGTGAGGCGGAGGGAACCATCGATGTCAGAGCGCCCGTACCGAAAATGAGAGGAATATCAGGATGCAACGGATAGAGAGAGGAATCGAGCAGATTGTAGAGGAGGAACATGTTCACTCCTCGTCCACCCAGAAATCGCTCCACCACGCCTCTGGGGATGCAGGCGGACTGCACTTCCTCCCTCTCCAGGTCGACGAAAAACGTCCGTCCCTGCGTCGGAAACTGCTGCTCTTCAGCCAGTCGCGGGAGCAGGGCAGCAATACGTTCTCGAATAGACATCGTCCTGCATTCTAGAACAGGCCCGTAAACGAGCAATTTCCCGCTGGCGGTCGGGGCTTCCGCTCAGCGCTTCAGGAAATCCTCCACCACGAGGCGTGCGTCCTGTTTCTTGCCATCCACCTGGAAATTCAAACGGCGCATCGTGGCGTCGTCGATCGTTCCCGAAAGTCTGGAAAGCGCAGCGGATGCCCCCGGGCACTTCTCATCGATGTCGGGTCGCATCACCACCGCCGCGTCGTACGGAGGAAAGTAGTGGCGGTTGTCCTCGAGGGCTACGAGCCCCAGCGAGTCGATGAGCCCGTCGGTGGAGTTCCCGGCGATGAGGTCGGCCTGACTGCTGGCCAGCGCCTTGTACGTCAGCCCGAGATCCATAGTGCGGGGCGGCCTGGCGAACTTCAGATCGTAGGTTGCCTGAAGTCCCTGATAGCCGTCAGGCCTGGCTGCGAATTCGGGACCGAACGCCGGCTGAAAACGATCCTGAACGCGGGCAAGGTCGGAGATCGTCTTCAATCCGAACTGCGTTGCGTCCGACTGGCGAACGATCATGACGAATGTGTTGTTGAACCCCAGGCTTGGCCCCCAGACCAGACCGCGGTTTCTGTAGGCCTGCCGGATGCGGCGATCCACGTCGGTGCGATCCTTGACGATCGGTTGCTCGAGGATCGCCGTGAGGGCAGTTCCGGAGTACTCCACGTAGGTGTCGAGATCACCGGAAAGCATGGCCTTGTCGGCGACGAACGTTCCGCCCATGTTCAGGCGGCGATCGACCTTGCATCCGGCCTTCTCGAGCTGCTGGGAAAGAAGCTCGCCGAGGATCACCGACTCGGTGAAGTTTTTCGATCCGACGACGATGGGGCGGTCCGATCTCTCCGTGCCGCAGCTCAGGGTAGCGCAGCTGAGCAGTAGCAGAGGAAGAAGGAGCGAGGAGAGTAATCGCTTCATGAAGGAATGACAGTATTCATCAGAGAGCAGGAAACAGGGAAGGTCCCGGCGGTTTGCGCCGAACTCTCAAATCGCGGTTTCCACGGCGCGGCAGGAGAGTTCATTGTCCCATCTTCGTCGCCAGCCGGCGCTCGACGACAGAGAAGACGGCGTCCGCCAGAAGCGCGAGCAGAGTGGCCGGGAGAGCGCCTGCGAGGATGAGCCGCGAATCCACCATGGCCACGCCGCGAAGAATCAATTCGCCCAGGCCACCGCCGCCCACGAACGCCGCGATCGTGGCCAGTCCAATGCAGACGACCGTTGCAATGCGGATTCCGCCGATGATGGTAGGCATTGCCAGCGGTAGCTCGACCTCTCGCAGCAGCTGCCGGGGAGTCATGCCCATCGCCGTCGCCGCCTCACGCACGAGCGGATCCACTCCCAGAATCCCGGTAACGGTATTGCGCAGAATCGGCAGGAGCGAATAGAGGACGAGGGCAATGATCGCTGTTCGCGTTCCGATCCCGCCGATGAAGGGGATGGGAATGAGAAATCCGAACATGGCCAGCGCAGGGATGGTCTGCACTCCGTCCGTCAGGCGCAGGACGAGACGGCCTGCCCGGCGGTGCCGCGCCGCGAACACTCCCAGCGGAACGGCGATGACAATGGCAGCGCCGACGGAGATGGCCACGATGAGCAGATGCTCACCGGTGATGCGCAGCAGGACCGATGGCGAGACTGAACTCATGAATCTGCCAGTCCGGCACTGCTCACCAGCAGGCGCACCCTCGAATCCCGACTGCTGATGAAAGCAGCGGCAGGATGGTCGGCGATCAGTTTTCCTTCCTCGAACATGACGATTCTCGGCGCCATGCGCAGAGCCTCCTGAAGATCGTGCGTGACGAAGAGCATGGTCACGGACCGTTCGCGGCGAAGGGCGTTGAACATCTCCTGCTGTTCCCGTCTGACAATGGGATCGAGCGCGGCGAACGGCTCGTCGCAGAGAAGGATCTCCGGAGCGAAGACCAGGGCTCGCGCGATGCCCACGCGCTGCTGCTCGCCACCGGAGAGAGTGCGCGGGAAGCGATCGCGGAACTCTTCGAATGGTAGAAGGAGTGCGTTGAGAAGCCGCCTGGCCTCCGGCTCGACCGTCTTCAGGTCATCCCCACGCAGTCGGGGGACAAGGGTGACATTGTCGTAGATGGAGCGATGGGGAAGCAGTCCAGCCCCCTGGATGATCGTCCCGATTCGCCTCCGCAGCTGCACGAGGTCCGTAGCCTCCAGGGACAGGCCGTCGACCAGTACGCGGCCGCTGGAGGGCTTCACCAGGCCATTGATGAGCTTCAGCGCCGTTGTTTTTCCGGCACCGCTGCGTCCCACCAGTGCGACCGATTCCCCCTCTTCCACGTAGAGATCGACGTGATCGAGGATGGGCTCCTTGTTGGCCCGCGTCACGGAAACATCCCGAAGTTCGATCGAGCCAGCCATCGCTGCCTCTCATTGTGCACCGGGTCGGCTGGAAGCGATCCGTCAAGGAGTCATAGAATGACCCCCTCAGCAGGAACATCGATCACGGAGCTGGATGCTCCGGGCCCCGCGGTTGCAAGGAGACCGCACACTCGAGGATCACCGTCTTCAGCCAGGCACCCGGTTCAAGGGCTCGAAGAACGAAAGGAGCTCCATGGCGCCGGAACCGATCAGCGTGATCAACCTCCACCCCGTACAGTCGGACGCCCGGGCCGAAGTGCTGGAAGGTCTGTCGAAAGCGCAGAAGGAGTTGCCTGCAAAGTTCTTCTACGACCGCGCCGGATCGGTGCTTTTTGAAGAAATCACGGCGCTCCCCGAGTACTACCTGACCAGAACGGAGATTTCGATCCTGGACGAACACGCCGAGGAGATGGTGGCCATGTTCGGATCGAGCTTTGCTCTCATCGAGTACGGCAGCGGCAGCAGCAGGAAAGTACGCATCCTGCTGGACCAACTCAGTGGGCATGCCATCTACATGCCCGTCGACATCTCTCTTCTCTACCTGAAAGAATCCGCGGAGAAAGTGAACGATGCCTATCCGGATGTGACGGTGGTGGCGGTGTGCGCCGACTACACACAACCGTTCGAGATTCCAACGGCCGACGAATACGACAAGCGAGTGATCTTCTTTCCCGGGTCGACGGTCGGCAATCTGGAGTCGAACCTGGCCCGGATGTTCTTTCGGGATACTGCCCGGTTACTCAAGTCCGGCGATGGAATGCTCATCGGCGTCGATCTGAAAAAAGATCCGGCGATCCTGAATGCCGCCTACAACGACTCCAGAGGAGTCACTGCTGCGTTCAATCTGAATATCCTGCGACGCATCAATCGCGAGCTGCAGGCCGACTTCGATGTGGAGCAGTTCGAGCATCTTGCCTTTTACAACGAAGAGAAAGGCCGCATCGAAATGCACCTCCGAAGCCGGATCGCCCAGGAAGTGCGCCTCAACTCACACCGCATATCCTTCCGCGAAGGCGAGACGATCCACACGGAGAATTCCTACAAATACAGCATGGATGATTTCGCCCGTCTGCTGCAGGACACCGGATTCGTTCCCGTGCGCACCTGGACCGATCAACAGGAACTCTTCAGCGTCCATTACCTCGCTGTGCCCTAGTGGCGTGTAAACGATGAATCGGTACCAGATCGCGCAGCGATCGGCGAGGAGGGCAAGGCGCGCCGACGCAGACATAGCGGTGACTAAGTTGAGGAGGCGCAACGCGGCCATCGTCGTCGAGGGCAAGCGAGGTGGTACCGATTCGTCGTTTACACTCCACTAGGAGTCTGCGCGGCATCAGAGGGTTCCCGAGCTGCCGAAGCCGCCTTCTCCCCGCGCAGTGTCCGGGAGCTGGTCGACCTGCAGAAGCTCGGAATGCGGTACGGCAACGATCACCAACTGGGCGATGCGATCTCCGCGCTGGATCATGAAAAGCTCCTGGCCGTGATTGATGAGAATGACGCCGATCTCGCCACGATAATCGGCGTCGACCGTCCCCGGTGAATTCAGAATTCCTATCCCGTTTCTGAGAGCGAGTCCGCTACGCGGCCGGACCTGGCCTTCGTAACCAGCAGGGATGGCCACCGAGATTCCGGTCGGCACCAGGATCCGTTTCCCGGGGAGCAGAGCGACGTCCTCTTCCACTGCGGCGCGGAGGTCAAAACCGGAGGCGTGTTCGGAAGCGCGCGCCGGAGGTTGAAGATCGGGACAACGGCTGACAAATTGCACGTTGATCATCGGTGCTTTTTATCGTGACTGCGCCGACTTGTCACGTTGCATCTCGCATCAATCGTTCGTCGAACTCAGTCAACGTGTCAGGTTTACGAGCAAAAACGCAGGGCGAGGCCGCGGCAGCGGAGGCCTCAGCGGGCTGGAACGTAGATGGCGTCACCGGAGAGATTGTCAACGACCGAGGCGTAGCACAGAGTTTTTCCCTGGCCTGAGATTACCTGGAACTGCACGCGGCCTGACGATGTCGGCGGAGCGCCTTCACCCTGCAGGTTCACCTGAAGCTGGCCATGGGCCGCAATCTGCACCACTCTCTCGAAGACGGCAAACCCGCCAGCATCCAGAAGCCGAATGCGAACAGTAACAGGCGCCCCGGTCACTTCCGTCATTCCCACGTTGGTCCTGTAACGCTCTGACGCTTCGATCTGAATTGCATTGGCTGCCGGCGTATCGATACCGATGGCCTCTGTAGTCTCTCGGGCGGCGACGAACTGACCCGCGGACCCTGAACTGATCGGAGTCCAGGCTCGGCTCGTCACGATCAACCGCGTATCCGGAATCACAAGCTGGCCCGCGGCCGGCGCTTTGCTGAAAACAGTCTGCACGACATCATCGAGCACGAGAGAAGCACCGGCATCCGGAGACTGCACAAGTGCTTTGATCTCCTCACCGGTGGCTGAATAAAAGAATGCAGCGAGTGATGCGGAGGGAGAGTCAGGATTGACCAGCCAGACCTCGCTTCGCCAGCGCGCAGGCGGCACACCATCAGCGTGGATCACCACCGGCACCACCACCGTTCGAGCCTGCTCCGGACGCCGGACCGCCGGAATGTAGATGGCGTCGCCGGAACGGTTGTCCACCACCGAAGCATAGGCGGCGACCCGGGCGCCACCACTGAGCAGCGACACCTCGGCGCGGGCTGCAACGAGCTGTTCCCCAGCTCCTCCACCGAGAATCGGGAACTGAACATGGCTGAACGGCAGCAGAGGAGTGTCGATTGTCTGGATCTTCGTTCCCGCCCCGTCGTAGACGGTGGTGCGCACGACACCTGCCGCCCCGGCCGTCTCCGCGAACCCCACGTTCGTCCGGAACTCCGCGTCGCTTTGAAGCTGCGGAATCTCTGTGGGCTGGCCGGCCATGGCCGTCTCCGACTCGTCCACGCCTTCGACGAACTGGCCGAACGTTCCGGTATCGCTCCCTGTGTAGATGCGGCTTGTTATGCGAATGCTCCCCACGTCGCCCCGCAACTCAAGTGCTCCGATTCCCGCCGTGAAAAACAACGACGCCAGGATGTCGTCGACGGTCAGAACCTGTCCAGCGGCGATGACGAGCTGGATGGCAGAGAATGCAGCCGTTCCATCGGCTCCGCCGGGGGTAAAGAAGGCCGTGAGATGAGCGTCCGCACTACCACCGTTGAAAAGGCGCACGTCGCTGCGAAAGAACGAGCCGGCCACGCCGGGCGCTCTGACCACGACGGGAAGGAACTTCACCGGCCCGATACGGGCCGGCCTGACGGTCAGAACTTCCGCGCCGGTGAAGCGAATGATCAGCCCCCAGGAGATCAGAGACCCGACATCGCGTCCGCGGCCATCGACGAGGTGCAACTTCCATTCACCGCGCGCTGACTTTCCGCGAAGGACATCGAGCGACTCTGCCGGGACGGACGTCAGACCGTAGACCGTATCAAGGTTCGTTCCGGCGTTGCCCAGCGCTTGTTGAAGAAGCACGGTGGTGCCGTCCGGAGCGATCAGAGTGAGCTGAATATCTCCGAGAAATGGATGCTCGATCTTCACCTGCACGTAGAGTTGATCGATCACTCTGTCGTCGTTCACGGAAAGGCCGGAGATGATGCCATTCTGGTCACCATCAGGAATCTCACGGCGCCTGTCGCTGCTCTGGAAAAAGGTCAGGTCGCCGCGAATCGTGGAACTGCACTCCTGCAATGTGAGGATCTTTGCCGGCACCATTGCCGCGCAGATTGCCGCGGAATTCGCTCCACCGTACAGGATGCGATCGGCATCGATGATCTGCCGGGCCACGACCTTGAACGTAGGCGAGGGCGGCGTTCCGTACATGCCCTCGAGCACGAGACGGTCGGAGGTCTTCCTCCCTTCATCGCGGCCATAACGTTGTGTCAGCGAGACGAACAAACGGCGGAGAGAGGAAGACCAGATCTCGCCGTTCCGATGCTCGGTACCGGCGCTGTTGCTGAAAATGAAATCGTCCATGGTCTTGGAGCTATCGACTCTTCGCAGACAGTCCGCACCCTTTGGATAGCTGCAGTTGCTCGATGGTCCGTCCGCGCATCGCGCGTCCCAGTCGCCGATACAGAACGGATCGCGCCCGGAGTCGACCGTGCTGAGGAAGTTGCTCGAGAAAGCCCAGTAGTCGCCGAAGCCTTCGGAAATCGCCCGGCCTTCGCTGGACGAGGGTCCCATGAAGACACCCGGAGCAATTGAATCGTGGATGGCGTGGCCATATTCGTGAAGGACGATGTCGGCATCCTCCGCGTCATCCACTCCTCCGTCGCCGAAGTAGATCCGGCCTTGCCCGGGTCCTTCGAGCGTGTAGAAGGAGTTGTCCGCCACCCCTCCGTGCGCATCCACTTCCAGAGGTGCGGCCACGATGCGCAGTGGCCCCGTGTATCCCAGCGACTGAAGGTATCTCTGCGAGCGGTCCAGATGAAAGTAGACCATGACCTCCTCGAATGCCGGAATGCTCCGGTCGAAGGTCAGGGGCAGCGAAACGTCGGCTGCTGTGGTGAACGGCTGTTCGCGATCGACAATGCGCACGTTCGGGCCCGCCAGCGGACCGGATCCAGACAGACCCTGCAGCTCAACGTTCGAATAGGCGGCCTCGGGAACAGCGCCGGCGGCATCGTTCTGATCCTGAAGCCCGGCGCTGTTCAATTTCACCACGGGGTTGGGATCGAAGACGCGCGCCGCTGCATTGAAAAAAAGCGCCTGCTGCAGCAGAAGTTCGCCCGTGGCAGCGTCCACGAAGAATTCGTATGGCTCAGTGGCCGAGACATGGGTCACGATTCGCCAGGCCCGGCGCACGTCCGCGCCTGCTCGAAGAAGAACGATGGTCCGCTCCTCGACATCGCCGAGAACGAGGCCGGGGCTGTTCCGCCGAAGTGCAGCCAGGGACTGATCCTCATCCAGCCGCGCCGGCTGAAGGGAAGTCAGTCGCCCCACCCGATTATGAAGTTCTGTGATGTTTCCTGAACGATCGACGTCTACATGCAATGCGCCGCCGATGACCGGTTCGGAATCCAGGAACTGCTGGTACACAAAGTGAACCCCGGTCAGAGACTGCCGTCGCGCAGAAAGACGCAGGTCCGGCTTCTCTCCCTGAAAGAGCAGGTCCGACGCCCCGGCTATGAATGCCTGCGCATCGATCGCTGTGTCCGTGACTGCCGGACCATAAAGATCGAGAATGCGACCGTCAGGTGCGGTGACAATGTCCGCGGAGTCACGGTAGGCTTTGAGCAGAAGCGTCCGCCCGGAGACGGCACCAGAAGCGATCGGCGTCAGCAGGAGAGCAAAGCAGGTAATGACCGCAAATAGTGCTCGTTTCATGTGGGTTCGGGGCCGTCCTGCGAAACCTCGACGAGCCCTCCAAAATTCGGCGATCGCGGGCAGATGATCTTCGATCGCTACAGCACTCTGGCCGGTCGTGGAGAGGCCCGCCTCAAGATACAACGCTCCCAGTTCATCGGGATAGCCTTCCCCACCCGCAGCCCCGAAGATTTTTTTGAGGCGATCGAGGCGCTGACTGGCACGTGGTTCGACGCAAGCCATCTGTGCTGGGCGTACAGAATTCTGCAGGGAACCGAGGCCCGGTCCAGAAGCTCCGACGCCGGGGAGCCCTCCGGGTCGGCTGGAAAGCCGATCCTTAGTGCCATTGAATCGGCAGACCTTCATGAAACTGCCGTGGTCGTGGTTCGTTACTACGGCGGCGTTAAACTCGGAACAGGGGGATTGTCCCGAGCCTACCGCTCCGCGGCCCAGGATGCCCTTCGGACGGCACTCAAAGTGAACCGCTATCTGTACCAGAGAATCGATGTGGACGTGCCATTCGAAGCGATGAATCTCGTTTACCGACTGATCTCGTCGCCGGACATTCTGTTGGTCCGGGAGGAGTTCGGAGAAAGCAATCGCTTCAGCATTGATGTTCGTCTGTCGATGGTAGAGGCGCTGCTTGCCCGCCTTCGCGCGGCAAACCTTCGCTTTACCGTTGTGTGAAACATGGATGCACTGGCGTGGAGCCTTTCATCAGAAGGGTCGCGAGAGGAATCCCTCTCACTTTCCCCGTTCGCCCGTGAAGATGTCGTGTCCTGATGAGGCTATTCCTCCAGCACCCGCGTTCCTGCCAGCCGATCGCCCGTTCGCTGGCGCCCGGTAATCACGAGGTACAACTCGAGGACATTCCAGAACACGATCAGCAGTGGCAGATTGCGCAGACACGATCGACCCGGGCTGCATGGCTTCTCGTCGGTGGTCACCAGCCGCAACCCGAGCAGCCGTTTTCCAATGGATCTGCCCTGACCGGGCCAGGCATCGCGGAAAAGCACGCCCAGCATCAGCGTCAGAAGCGCCGAGTACCAGACCAGGTTCACGCCGCGGGCCGAGTCCGCCGTCCAGAGAACCAGGTAGCTGGCCACGGTGGCCGGGATGACGAGGACGAGAGCGAGGACAAGCATGTCCACCAGGAAGGCTGTCATCCTCAATAGTGTCGTCTGGCTCATGGTCGATGAGGGCCCCGGAGGCCCGATGACGTCCCCGGGGGGGGAACACGCCCTCAGGCCGCATATGGCTGCCGGAACCAGCCTCTGGCGCCGCAAGGATAACTTTTTCTGCTCCGCTTCGTTTATAACACCGGGAAGGATTCATGATGAAGAAGCGGAATGCTCTGCTCGTCCCGGTAGCCTTGGCCGCCTTCAGTTTCGCCTGCGCCGTTCCCTCTGCGAAACATGCAGCGAAGATTTCCCGCAGCTGGCCGGCTGCAGGGGTGAAGAGCATCGTCCTCGACACGGTGAATGGCACCGTGCAGTTCTCCACTGGCCGGCCCGATCAGGTAGCCATGGAAGCCGTGATTCAGTCGAACGACCGCAGGACTCCTGAGCAACTGGTACGGATGGATGTCAGCGACGGCACACTGCACATCGCTGATCGAGGGTCCCGCAAGCGATTTGTCTTTCCCTTCATCCACAGCGGACTCCAGGTGCGATACACGTTCACGGTTCCGCCCAAGACAAACATCTCTGTCACCAACGTCAACGGAAAAGTGCGCGTTGATGGGATCGAGGGCACTGCCAATCTGCGTTCCGTGAATGGCACGATCAACATCTCCACGGCGGGAGCGGAAGTAACTGCGCGGACCGTCAATGGCTCGGTGCGGGCAGATTTTGTAAACACCTTTCGCGGAGCCCGCCTGAGCACCGTCAACGGACCGATCACGGTTTCGCTACCTCCTGACGCCTCGTTTGATTTCGAAGTGTCACAGGTGAACGGTTCGTTCAAGTCAAACGTGCCCATGACCATCGGAAAAACAAGCAGAGGTGACGTCAGTGGTGCCGTAAACGGGGGACAGTTCCCGCTGGAGTTGTCCACTGTCAATGGCTCGGTGAGCGTTCAGCAGCGTCCGGGTCTCGCCCCGCCCGCAACCCCGGCGATTCCCCCCGCCCCGCCGGTGCCGCCTTTGAAAAGCGACAGCACGCGCTGAAGTCGCGAACATCGCCAGAAACGACACGACTACCAAGGCGTGTCATCCTGAAGCGTCGAGCGAAGGATCTCTTCCACCTTCCCGGCTGCTATCAATCGAAGGGCACCTTTCTCGTTGAAGAGATCCTTCGGTCGCTGCGCTCCCTCAAGGATGACAAGCTCTCTACACCCCGCAAGAATAACGGGCGTTACACCAGAAGCGGGAGAAGGTCCAAGCGCCGGGTTCGCTGAAATAAGGGATGAGATACAGGTGGGTTCGCACTGACCGGAAAGTCATTTTTGGGGGACTTTTTTGCGGAATGGAATCCGGGGACCGAGCGTTTGGTAGGTCGACCTATGAAGACCGGTTTGGAAAAGGATCACGGCGAACGTGTGCTGCCCGAAAAACGCCGCCGCATCCGCCGCCTCCGGATGATCATCGATCTCACTTCCAACCTCATCCGATCCGATCTCACCCTCAACGCACGCGAAGCTCGATCCCTGGTAAACTGCGCCAGGAAGGCCATCCTCGATCTACTGCCGGAGTATGAAGAAGACTACGAGTTGCTCGTAGCTCCTGCTTTCGAGCAGATTCTCTGGGAACGATGGCCGTCGGAACATCGTACCTACGCCAGCCACGAGATGGTCAACTGAGTAACTTTTCCTGACCAGCGGCGTTCCCCCGCACTCACTTTCCGAGCTTCGCCTCCATCCGATCGAGTACAGCCAGAGACCCCATACGGGCCCGCGCCACCGCAATTTCCCGTCGCCACGCCTCCCGTTCCACCGAGGAGATGTCCACCGTTCCTGCGTCCGGTACCAGGTGAGCGAACTCCATTGGGGCCAGCACCGCCGGCGGGTAATCCGCCCTGCGGGCGAATACCATGGCCACGTCGTCGAATTCAATCAACGCCCATTCGCTTTTGGGAAAATAGATCCGTGAAACGGGAACGCTCCGGTGCCGCTTCGTTACGAAGTCGACGACATCGACCGACTCCCGGTGGTATTCGTCGATGGCCAGGCTGAGCCGGTACTTGACCAGCAACTGTTTCCACTTGCGTCCGTCGAGCCGTGCCGCCTCGTACTCACGCAGATAGTCTGCGTACAGTTCGTTCCTCCCGTCCTGAAGGACACGGCGCTGGGGATAGAAGTTCCAGATCAGGTATCCGCCGAACTGGTCGGGGTTGTAGACGTTGCCCTGCAGTCCGCTGGTCTCGAGCTGGCGCACGGCGTTCACAGGAAACACGCTCCGATCGATTCCGCTACCGAAATCATGTCTGACCAGCACGAGGAGAACGAGTGTCGCTGTGGCGATGGCAGCAATGACCTTCAACCGTTCCGTGGCCATTCGCGGAATGGCCCGGGCGCAGAGAAGCGGGTAGGCGGCGAAATACAGTCCCTGATTGCGGACATGTTGAAGGGAAAGAACCGCCAACAGAGCGAGGATGAGCAATGGTCCGGCATGTTCCCGCCACTGCCCGTCTTTCACAAAGGCCACCGCTGCCATCACGATCGTCAGGTAAAGAAGCGGAAAGACGACGGGACTGCTCGGCAGCCACTCAGCGTTCACAAATGCTCCGCTGGTCACTGAGGAGACGAGATTCAGCGGCGCCGAGATTCCACGAAGGCCGAAAGGGTTGAGTAGCAACGCCAACGCCGATGCGGCTGGTACCAGGACTCCGCGGTAGCCGCCGCTCGAAGGTTGTCTCTCATCACCGTGAATCATGCTCCCGAACCACCACAGGGCAGCCAGCACGGGTGCGAGCAGAGCTGACGGATGCACGTTGATCCAGACGATGGAAAGCAACGCGTAGGACGCGGCTCGCCAGCCCGCCGGCAATGAAGAACTGAGAATGAGGATGGCCACGACGACCAGCAGTGCCGCAACAGAGGAGGGCCGTGCGCCGAGCCGGTCCACGGCCCCGTACCAGCAGACTGCCACGAGCAATGCGGCGAACGACGGTGATGCGATCCGCGCTGCGAACCTGAATCCCAGCGCGAAGATCAAACCAAGCAGGGCAGCGCGGCCCAGCGAAACGCCTTCATGTCCGAAGGCGTGCTGGAACGGATAGAGCACAACCTGGAACAGCCATTCGCCGTTGATCCAGGGAATCCGGGCGCTGGCCAGGGCGAACGGATCCGTGCGAGGAATTGCGGAATGATCGAAGATCCAGCGGCCCGTAGCGAGATGCCAGAAGTAATCATAGCTGCGGATGGGCTGCATGGCAGCGAGGGTCGCTGCCATGAACACGATCAGTGCGTACCATCGCTTCACGAAACTCCTTGCCCGCCACTCCCCAGATTCAGGCGTGCTCTCGATCGCCGTCCAGCCAGATTTCCTCGGCCAGCATCGGATCGATTTTCGATTCGTAATAGCGGATCGTCGTCCGGCCCACGGCGCGTACGACGCGATAGTTGAGCGTCCCACCGGAAAATGCACCGAGGACCGGCACCACTCTCGAGAGCCGGTCGCCCACCACTTCGATCAGGATCGAATCAGCCCGGTCCTTCAGTCCTCGCTCGTTCACCGACGGCAGGCGTTTCATCGTTCTTTCAGATTGTCTCTTGAAAAGAAGCCGGCTGCCACGGTCATTGCGATCAGACTGAACTCGATTTGTCCTTGGAGGTATTGCTGCTCGCGGCGGTTTTCGAATCGCTTTTCGACTCCGACCCGGAGGCGGCCTTCGAATCTCCGCCGCTCTGTCCGGACGAATCTGATTTGGATTCGCTACGAGACTCACCCTTTCCTTCGCCGCCGGAATCACTCTTCGACGCGGCTTTGGAGTCGCTCTTGTTCTCGCTTTTCGACTCCTTCGAGCCATCGGACGACGCACCCGAGCGAGCGTAATCATTGATGTAGAAACCTGAGCCCTTGAACTGGATGGCCGGCGACGAGATCAGTTTTTTCAGTTCTCCGCCACATTCTTCGCAGACGGTCAGAGCGGGGTCGGAAAATTTCCGCACAACCTCCGACCTTCTCTTGCACTGCTGACATTCATATTCATAGAGGGGCATGTTCGTTCCTTCCGGGCAACTTATAAACACTCTGTCTCGATGGCCGATTCCTCAAAAGGCTTTAGACGAAGGCCTCTCGGACCTTGAAGCATTCGGCGCGACGGAGGATTCGAATTCCGTCCTGAAGACCTTGCCGTGCGAGAAGTAAACACCGGCCAGGCCTCCACCCGAGCGGCGGTAAAACCAGGCCTCGACAGTATCGTCGCCACTACCCATGGTCTTCTTCCATCCGTCTGCCGGAAGACCGATCAGAGTCTGCACGTTCTCCGGGCTCATTCCCTGTCGAACACGATCGAAGTCCGGTTTGGAAACGGACATACGCGACAGAGCGCGGTCCAGCGCATCGCGGACATCATTTCGCCCTCCGTTTCGATCGAGAACCGACCGATAGAGCCCTGCTGCCTCGGAATAACGCCCCTGCCGGTACAACTCCTGTGCGAACTCGACAGTCAGGTCCTCCTTCGCTTTCGCCGCCCTCTCATGTTCCGGATAGGCTTTCGTGAACTCGGTGAGGGCGTCGGCCCATAGTTGCCTGTGCGAGACCGCGGAGGGATCCTGGCGCCGGGAGGCATCGACCCAGTTCCGCTTCAGCGAGAGCACGTGCAGCCACTGCTGCTGAACTTCGTCGGACGGAGAAGGACGCTGAAACAGTGCCCAGAGAGTCGCCGGAAGGAGAATCATCAGAAGCAGCACCGGCTTGCGCATACCGGGCGAAGGTAACACAAGGAGACCGGACCTGCCGCGACGACGAGACCTTGCCGATCGTTTCGCTGGGAACCGGCACGCTGCCGGATGCCGACGCAGATCGCAAAGCACGCGCGCGGTGTCCCGAGCAGGTTATCTTGACAGCACAACTCGCTGGAGCCGATAATCGCTCGCCTATGCGGTGCGACGAGCTAAACCAAAGCAATGGAGAAATTTATGCCCTTGCGGGGTGACGAGGTCACAGACCGGATCGAGGCTCGGGTCCGGGAAGCTGTCGAACGACTGGTAGGCGAGATTCGTACTTCGATCGACGATGTTCGGGACGCCATAGACCAGCAGCTCAAGGCTGCAGTTCAGAGTGTCCAGGCGGACATGAAATCCCTCTCTTTCCGTGCCGAGGTGGAAGAGGAAGTGAAGGGCCTGGAAGAGAGCCTGCGATCTCCTGCCCCACCTGCATCCGCTGTGTCTCCCTCATCGATCCGCCAGGCTCTGGCCGCTGTCGAATCCGGCAAGAATCAGGTAGAGGTACTGACGGCGCTCCTGGATCAATGTCTCGGGTTGGGATCGCGCGCTGCCCTGCTCATCCTCCGCGCGGATGGCTTCGCGGGCTGGAAGGGTGCTGGATTCACGCTTCACGGCGGTAACGATGACGCCGTAAAGCGCTTCAGCGCGCCCGCCGGGAAGATCCCCGAATTGAGCCAGATGACGTCCGAGGAGCGAATGATCTCCTGCGACGGGACGTCGATCGTCGAGCAGATGGGCGGCAAGGTACCCGACGTCGCCGTCTTCATTCCCATGGTGATCAAAGACAAAATCGCTGCGGCGGTCTACGTCGACGCCATCGGAGAGGACACGGCAAAATTCGATCCCGCCGCGCTGCAGGTTCTCGTCTTCGCCACGGGAATGCTCGTGGACACGCTGGCCATTCGCCGGAACCACCCGTCACCCAGTCTTCGGGGAGAGACGCTGCCCAGAGACAACCGGCCGGTGGCCGGTCCAGCCAGTCGCGGCATCTCCACTGGCGAGGTTGCAACGAATCGTGACGCCGAAGCGAGGTCCGAGCAGACTATGGCCATCCCGGCCCGCCAGATCCGGGAGATGCTGGCCGCGTCAGCGGCTGCGGCGGCAGAGAAGAGTTCCGCCGAGCAGAGTTCCGCCGAATCTGAAGGAAGGTCGCCGGAATCCCCCGCACAGCAGGATTCGCGGCCGATGTCTGTCGAGACTTCGACGATCGCCAGGGTGGCAATCCCCCCCTCGTCACCCGCTGCACCGGAGGATTCGTTTACACCTGCACAGGATCCTGCGGACCGGCCGTCCACGCAGTACATCCCGCCGCCCGGACTGACGCGTCGCGCGGGGTTTGCGTTTTCCGGCGATGACAGTGAACGCAAGCACGATGAAGCACGGCGATTCGCACGGCTGCTCGTCTCGGAGATCAAGCTCTACAACGAGTCCCAGATTGAACAGGGCCGCCGCGAACGGGACATTTACGAACGGCTGAAGGAAGACATCGATCGCAGCCGCCAGATCTACGACGAGCGCGTCCCTGACGACGTCCGCAAGGATACGAATTATTACTACGATGAACTGGTGCGAATCCTCGCAGACGGAAGCAGTGAGGCACTCGGAATCTAGGTTCCCCTTCGAGAGCACTTCGCGATGTTTCGCAAACGGGTCATTCCCAGCGTCCCGGGATTGATGGCGCTCATAGTTTCTTCGCCCTGGTTCACCACCCGCGGTGTGCACTCGCTTGTAAGAAACTCACATGGGGCGCTTGTCATCCTGAGGGAGCAACAGCGACCGAAGGATCTCGTCAACGAGGAATGGGCTGGCAACCGGGAAGGTGGAAGAGATCCTTCGCTCGACGCTCAGGATGACAGCTGGCCATAGAGTTCCTTCACTCTGGATCAGCGCCCCCGCGGTGCCCTCGCTCAGGATGACAGGAGTACACGAGAGACAAACCCTTCTCCGGCTTGGAATCTGCAGCGGGAGACCACGGGTATGGCGGAAAAGCGGCGGAGAAAAGGGAAACGAATCGCAGTTGTAATGACCGTGATCTTTCTGGCCGCGGCCATCCTTGTTCCGATTCTGTACCTTCGCCAGCATCGTCGCTCGGTCGTTCCCGTGCGTGAGCCGAGGGAGATCCCACGCGATCTGAGGCCTCTCCGCGAGCCATTTCTCGAGGCCATCGAATCCATCCAGAAGGGCGACGGTGCCGCCGCTGAGTCGGCCCTGACTCGTTTCACCTTCGGACAGAGATCAGTAGAAGAGTACCGCCTCTACTATCTCGCCAACGCCCAGCAACTGCAGGGCCACGTCAACGACGCCAGAATCACCCTTGCCAGCCTCTGGAAGAAAGAGCCGAAGCTGATCTACTGGCAGGATGTCGGATTCACTCTGGCCACGATCTACAGCGAGGAAGGCAACTATGCCGCCGCGGCCCGTGTCTATTCAGCCATCGCCGACCGGGCCGATGTTCCTGCGGTTGCCGCCGCGGCCCGCAGCCAATCGATGACGATGCAGCTGTATTCCGGTGATCCGGCGGCGGCGCTGTATGACGCCCGGCGCGTTCTGGTCGAGGGTCCGAAGTCTGCACAGGCACGCCCCGCCGTGGCCGTGGCGCAGTCCCTGACTTCGGCAGGCCCGGCAACGACGGTGATCCTCACCACGCCAGAAAAACTGGCCCGCGCCAAAAGCCTCGTGCAGACAGGGGACAGCGACGAAGCCGTCTCCGTTCTCGACTCCATCCGCCCGGTATCCTCTTCGCAGGCCGACGAGGTTTCGCTGCAGAAAGGCATCGCACTCTCACGCCTCCACAAGTACGAAGAATCCAACAGAGTTCTGGAACCGCTCACCTCCCGTTTTTACAAAACGGCAATCCCGGCGCTGGCCACACTGTCGGAGAATTATCGATCGCTCTTCACCTCCATCGATCCCGTTCGCTACAAAACCACCACCTCGAGGGTGCGAACGGGCACCAGAAAGGTTCGAAAGGGAAAGAAGACGGTCCGCCAGGCTGTCTATCGCACCGTAAAAAAACAGGAGAAGCTCATCGACCTTGCTGCCCAGGCGAAGAAGGATGAGTTTGAGCGTCTGCGCAGCGAGCGGCTCAAAGACATCCTCATTCTCCCTGCCGGTAGCGACATCCGCATGCGAGCCCTGAAGAACCTCTACGAGATTGCGGAAAGCAAAAACCAGGATGACTCCATGCGGGACCTGGTCAGAGAGATGGTCAAGCTGGACAAGTTCGACGACACGGGTCTGCAGCGCTCATGGGCTGCAGGCTGGGCCGCGTACCTGCGAGGCGATTACGATACCTCGAAACAATTGCTTGGTTTCATTCACGAAACCTACGCCAATCCGACTGCCCGCCGGCAGTCACGCTACTGGTATGCGCGCTCGATCGAACAACAGGGTCAGAAGTCGGAGGCGGCAAAGATCTTTCAGGAAATCTCCGAGGCACCGTACGAGGATCTTTATGCGCTTTTCGCAAGAAAGCGCGGGGCCAGGGGCCCGCTGGTTCCTCGCAGACATGTCTGGACAAAGACGTGGGAACAGATCGCGCGCACCGATCTACCGAAGGAATTGCGAATGGGCTACGAGCTCAACGAGCTCGGCCTGCTTCGCGAAGCAAGACTGGAAGTCCAGAGAAACATGAACGAGAAGAACTCCAGGTACGCCAAGGCCATCCTCGGGGATCTTTACCTCGCGGCCGGATCCGTCGCCGCCTATGAATTTCTCCGCCAGGGTTTCCCGCAACTGGCCACCGCCGATCAGGACGATGTGCCACGTTACTTTATCGATCTCTACTATCCACTGCACTACGAGGAAACCATCCGCCTCAATGCCAGCAAGCGAAACGTCGACCCCTTCCTGATTATGGGATTGATCCGGCAGGAGAGCAGCTTCGATCCGACGGTTCGCTCCCGCGTGGGTGCCACCGGCCTGATGCAACTCATGCCGGCGACGGCAAAGGAGCTGGGCGGAATTCTTCACGGCATCTTCTCCACATCCCGCCTCACGGATCCCGAAGTGAATATCGAGCTCGGCACCTTTTACGTGCGCAAGCTCATCGACCGCTACAACGGAGAAGAGTTGCTGGCCATCGCTGCCTACAACGGCGGCCAGGGAAACGTCAGCAAATGGCGCGCTGCGAATCACCGCCCTCTCGACGAATTCATCGAAGGAATGCCTTTCCCCGAAACACGCAACTACGTGAAGCGGGTGATCATTCACCGCTCGACCTACAAAGATCTCGACAAAATGCTCGCCGCGGATTCAGGCGACAGAACCAACGGCTCCTGATCCTCGCCTCATGTCATTTTTAATGGCGCCCAGACGTGCCACCCGAAGCGACGCGAGGGATCTCCCACGCGCCCAGCGACGGCATCCGTCTCGCGAGCCGGAGAATTGGCCTTGCTTCGCTCGTCAGGGACGCCATCGTCCGCGCTTCGCACGTTTTGTATGAAATGCTTGCCGCAACTCGGCGCAGCCTCCAACAAACTGTCATCAAAATCCAAAGAATTGGAGAACGCCTCATTCCTACAGCTGAAATCAGGAATGACCGCTCGTAGAATGTGTAACTTAGGGGGCTTTGGCCGAGGCACTGGAGTTGAATATCGCCTTCCCGCCATCCGATGATCCGCAAGCCTTCACTACTGAATGTTTTAGTCGCAGTCGTGACCCTCGTCGCGATCGCCGGCGGCTTCAGCTCGTTTCAACGCAACCGGTCCGCCTTCGAGCGTCTGGATTTCCGCTTTCACTGGGAGAACAGCGTCATCGCCGTGGATTCGGTCGATCCCGGCAGCGGTGCGGCGAAGGCCGGCCTGCGGCCGGGCGACCGCATCTGGGTCGTGGCAGGCGTTCCGGCCAGCGAAGTAAACGGACTAAAGAAGTCCCTCCGGCGCACAGGGCAGGCCGTTCCTCTCATCGTCAATCGCGGGCACCAGACGCTGACGGTCATCTACCTCGCCCCGAAGCTAAAGATCGATTATCCCTACCTCTTCCTGACGTTCACGGGCTTTCTCTACCTGTCCATCGGTCTCTTTACCGTCTTCCGCCGTTCGCGCGGAGAGAGCCTGCTCTTTTTCTTCATGACCCTGATGTCGTTCATCGTCT
>JBDTRY010000040.1:0-22361 GCA_039931435.1 Acidobacteriota bacterium
GCCAGGGGATCAAGCGAGTGGACATCGCCGCGTTTTACGAAGAGCAGGACTACCGTCCGAAACTCTTCGAGGTCATGGGCCTGCCGATGTTCCTGCACTGATCGAGCGGTGTCGCAGAGCAAAAATAGCCCGAATTCCAGGCTTGAATTACGGCGCCAGGGCGGGCGGCCCCCTTCTCCCCGCCCGCGTCGCTGCCACGAGGGACGGACACTTCGGGGAGAAGGGTCGGGGATGAGGGGCAACCAGGATTCCCACGCGGCTTCACCGCAACTCAACACCGCCGCCCCTCCTCGCACGCGCGCGACCTTCTCCGCACTGTCTCGGGTTCTCCCCGGCGCTCCGCGACGCTGCATTCGCATGGCCTGAAGCGTACTCGGGGGCAGCAGATCTTTTCGATGCCCCTCATCCCCAGCCCTTCTCCCCGAAGACGATCCCACCACGTGGCGACAGTCCTGGCGGGGAGAAGGGAGACGTCCCACGCTCACGGCGCAACGACCTTCAATCGTTGTTCCGCAATGGTGATGCTCACCGGGCTGCTCGTCAGCCGTTCGCCGTCGGCGTACACATCCAGCGGCTCGTCCGAATCGATTTCGAAGCTCCGGCCGCGAAGCATCTCCACGTAATCCCGTTTCACGTGGGCCCCCGAGTAGGCCAGAGGAAGTGTGCGCAATAGATCCCAGCGCGTACATCTGCGCACGATGCAGAGATCGAGCAGACCGTCGTCGAGCTCCGCGCCGGGTGCGATGACGATTCCGCCGCCGTAACGCATCGAGTTTCCGACGACCGTGAACATCATCTCTTCGTCTCGCCGCTGCCCGTCAATCGTGATCACCGCCCTGTGTGGTCGAAAGCGCGGCAGCACTTTGAGAATCGCGTAAAGATAAACGAACGAACCGCGAAAAAGCCGCACTTCATTTGCGTGTCGGGCAACTTCCGAATCGAACCCCACCCCGGCCACGCCGAGGTAGCGAACACCGTTTGCCAGGGCGACGTCGATTTCGCGAATATGGTCACGGATGAGAACCTCGCACGCTGGCTCGACATCGCGCGGGATCCCCAGCGCCTGGGCGAAGTCGTCTCCGGAGCCCATGGGAATGATTCCGATCCTGGACCGAACAAGGTCCAGCTCACGCAGTACCAGATTCAGCGTTCCATCTCCGCCGCAGACAACGAGGCGATCGACGCCATCGTCTGCGGCCTCGCGTCCCAGCTGAACGAGATGCCCGGGACTGTCGCTGACCCTGAGCTCGACCGCCGCTCCTCCCTCCTCCAGGCGCCGCATGGCGCGAAGAATCCGTCGCCCGGCCCGGCCATGCCCGGCAGTGGGATTGCACAACAATCGCATCTTCACGCGCCAGAGTTTGGCATATGTTGACGCTGGCGGCCGAAGGGCACTGCGTAGAATTTTTCGGAGGAGGAGTTGATGACTGGTTTCCATGGACTGATTCGGAGGAGATTCATCCTCCAGGCGCTGCTCATCCTTCTGACGGCAACGATGGCCTGCAATCAGACAGCCGCTCCGCCCGCCAGTCAGGCTCCTCCATCCTCCCGGGGCTCCAGCAAGGGCACGATTCCTCCCAGCGTAAGCACCAACCGGCGAACTCCGGTCGTCCTGGCGGTTCACAACGTCCTGCCTTCCGTGGTCAACATTCAGACCGAGGCGACGATGAAGCGGCAGTCTGCCGATCCGTTCTTCGGGTTCTTCGGACCTCAGGAGTATCAGACGCAGGCGCTCGGCTCGGGCTTCGTCTGGTCCAGTGACGGAATCATCGTCACCAACGCGCACGTCATCGAAGGGGCATCACGCATCACGGTGAATCTCCAGGACGGATCGCAGCTACCGGCGCAGGTGATCGGCGTTGACGCCGACAGCGATCTCGCCGTTCTGCGCGTGAAAGCACAGAACCTGACCGCCTCACCAGTCGGCTCCTCGGCGGACCTGCTCATCGGCGAGCCGGTCATCGCCGTAGGAAATCCGTTCGGACTCTCTGGAACGGTGACAACCGGCGTTGTCTCCGCGCTGGGCAGGTCCGTGCCTTCCAAGGAGCAGGGCCGCACCTTCACCGATTTCATCCAGACGGATGCTTCGATCAACCCGGGAAATTCAGGTGGACCGCTTCTGAACATCGACGGCAGGGTCATCGGCATCAACACGGCCATCTTCGCCAACGCTCAGGGAATCGGGTTTGCCATTCCCGTTGATCGCGCCCGCAAGATCATCACCGATCTCCTGCGCTTCGGCGCGGTGCATCAGTCGTGGATCGGGGCGGCTACCTCCACACTCACACCAGAAGAAGCTCGCCGACAGGGAATCCGGGCATCACGGGGCGCGCTGGTGACGCGGATCTTCTCAGGCTCGCCGGCTCAGCGTTCCGGACTGCAACCTGGTGATGTCATCGTCTCCATCGGAGGCTCGCCGGTCGAATCGCGTGAAGCGATGGGTACGTATCTCAGCACTGCCAGCGCCGGACAGCCGTTGCAACTGGGAGTGATCCGCGGCGGAGGCCGGCAGAATCTGACCCTTGTACCCACAGAACCGACCAGCAACCAGGGATTACGCATTCTTTCCGACATCAGCGGAATCACGGTTGCCGGGAGCCGGGGCAGAATCGTCGTCTCCGACGTGGCGCGCGGCTCACGGGCCGCGGACATCGGCATTGAACCGGGCGATCTCATTGTCGGAGTAGATGGTGTGGAGGTCTCATCCACGGATGACCTGAACACGCAGATCGTTCGTGCCGCCGATCGATCATCCGTGGTTCTGTACATTGCCCGCGGCCAGTACATCTACACGCTGACGTTTCCGATGGGGACGTAGGCGCCGATTCGCCCACACGAATACCACGGCGTGTCATCCTGAAGCGTCGAGCGAAGGATCTCTTCCACCTTCCCTGTTGCCATCCCCGATGGGGCACGATTCTCGTTGAAGAGATCCTTCGGTCGCTGCGCTCCGTCAGGATGACAAGCTCCCCATACCCCGCAAGACCCGGCGCAGGTTGACGGTATGAACGGGGCTCTATAGCATGCCCGGCGAGAGTTGACTACGGAAGACCCCTCACTGATCGGCCAACTGGTTTCTCACTACCGCGTTACGAACAAACTCGGCGCTGGTGGGATGGGTGTGGTCTATGAGGCGGAAGATACGAGCCTCGAGCGCAAGGTCGCCGTCAAGTTTCTTCCCGAGGATCTGGCCAAAGACGGGTCGTCGCTTCAACGTTTTCAGCGCGAAGCGCGCGCGGCCTCGGCGCTGAACCATCCCGGGATCTGCACCATCTTCTCCATCGAGCAGCAGGACCATCGGCACTTCATTGTCATGGAACTGCTCGAGGGAGAGACGCTTACCGAGGTAATCCGCCGCGGAGCGTTCAAGTTGAATGTTCTGCTGGAGATCGGAATTCAACTGGCCGATGCCCTGGAGTCCGCACACTCCAAGGGAATCGTGCATCGCGATCTGAAACCGGCGAACATCTTCGTCAACTCTCGCGGCCAGGCCAAGATTCTGGACTTCGGCCTCGCCAAGATCGAGCGCAACAATTCTGACAATGAGGGACCGGGGATGGCCACAGCGGTCCGCCCCGAGGAGCTGACCAAGGCCGGCTCGACGATCGGGACGGTCTCCTACATGTCGCCCGAACAGGCCCGCGGCCTGCCCACGGATGCGCGCACGGACATCTTCTCCCTCGGCACAGTGCTCTATCAGATGGCTACCGGCGTCCTCCCCTTCCAGGGACAAACGTCCGCCGTCATTTTCGAGGCTCTCCTCACCCGCGATCCCGCGCCGGTCAGTCAGATCAACCCCGCACTTCCGCCGGAATTCGGCCGGATCGTCGGGAAGGCACTGGAAAAAGATCGTGGCATGCGCTACCAGACCGCCACCGACCTGAAAACCGATCTGATGCGGCTTACGCGGGACGTGGAATCCGGAATTCGTAAAGCCGTGGAGAACAGCGATGTTCAGCGTCACGCGGAGCAATCCGTTGCCGTCCTCTACCTCGAGAATCTGAGCGGCGTGAAAGAGGACGAATACTTTCGCGACGGCGTCACCGAAGACATCATCACCGAGCTGACGAAGATCAGGAACCTGAAGATCTTTTCGCGCGCCACCGTTCTTTCCTACCGGGACAAACAGGCCACGCCCGATCAGGTCGGAAAGCAGCTGGGAGCGGCGTACGTGCTGACGGGCAGTCTGAGGCGCGCTGGGAATCGTCTGCGCATCAATGCCCAGCTCGTCGACACCAGCACCGACTTCCCTCTCTGGTCGGAACGCTACGACCGGGAGATGAAGGATGTCTTCGAGCTTCAGGACGAGATCGCCCGCAAGATTGCCGAGGCTTTGCGCGTCACGCTCAGTCCGCAGGAGAACGAAGCGCTGGCTGAAAAGCCAACGCAGGACCTTCAGGCCTACGACCTCTATCTCAGAGGAAAGAGCTACGCGCGGCGGCTTACGCGGCAGGATCTGGACTTCGCCCTGCAGATGTTCGAGAACGCGGTCTCGCTGGACTCGAACTTTGCCCTGGCCCACGCGGCCATCGCCAATGCCTGCGCCCAGTATCACTATCACTACGAGCGTGATCCGCAGTGGATCAAGCGGGCCGTCACCGCCAGCCAGCGCGCCAGTGCCATCAGCAAATACGCTCCGGAAGTGCTCGTGGCCGAGGGCTGGATCCTGTACGCGGAAGAGAAATTCGATGAGGCCAGCGTCCGCGTTCGCGATGCCATCGAGCGAAAGCCCGACTGCGAAGGCGCCTATTACCTGCTCGGGCGTACCCTCTTCGCCGCGGGACACTATCAGGCGGTCATCGATCTGGCCGAGGCTGCCACCGCTGCCTCGGGCGAGGACTACAACTTCACCGTTCCAATCAGTAATGCCCTGGGAGCTCTCGGAAAAACCGAGGCCCTTCGGAACGCCATGCTCCAGAGAATCCAGTTGATCGAGGCGCACATCAGGAAGGTCCCGGAGGATGCACGCGCGCGCACGCTGGTCGCCGCCGACTACGCAGCGCTCGGACGGGCCGAGGACGCCATGCGTGAAGCCAATCTGGCCATGGCCCTCCGGCCCAACGAAGCCACGGTGCTTTACAACGTGGCCTGCGTCTTCTGTGCACTGAACAAACTCGACGACGCCATGGATGCGTTGAAGAAGGCCTGGGATGCGGGGTTCAAGGATCCGAGCTGGGCACGCCGCGATCCCGATCTGGAACGGCTGCACAGTAACCCGGACTTCGACAAGCTTTACCCGCCCCTGACGAGCCGTCCCTAGCCGGCCTCGGATGGAGCGGAGAGGGCTGCTCGGACGCCGGCTGTCTCTTCCCGACCCGGTGGCCCTTTCACGGGCCGGAATCCTTGCTTGTTTCGCTCAGCGGGATGGCCTGAGCCCCTTGACGGTTATTTAGCGATAAGATCAACCACTAAGGAATCTTCTATGAGACACATCTCTGTCTTCATCACTCTGCTTCTGATTCCAACCTTGCTCTTCGCCACCCACCCTGTCCTTGCTCCTCCTCCCGGTGAGAAGATGCTCATCCCTGTGGCCCTGGAAAATAGTCCGGGTGCGTTCGGCGCACTCTGGTCCAGCGATTTCTGGATCCGAAACGACGGCGATCAGTCCGTCGACGTCATTCAGAACGTCTGCTACCTTCTGGCGAACCCGATCGGTTGCACGATTCCAGCGAAGACGAACGTCCATCGATCAGCTCTGCCAATCGATTCTGCCAGCAAGGTACCGGCGGCGCTGATCTACGTCAGCGCGGAGGGGGCAAAGGACGTTCTGTTCTCGCTTCGCGTCCGGAACGTCAATCGTGCCTCGCTGGCAGGAGGAACGGAGCTGCCCGTCGTTCGCGAGAACGAATTTCACACCACGCCGATCCTCTTCATCAACGTCCCCATGGAATCGAATTTTCGCCCGATGCTCCGAATCTATGACGTCGACGCCCACGAGCTCGCCGAGTTCCGGATTACGGTGATGCCGTTTTCGGATGGACCGGTGCCGGACGTCGCCGACCAGCGGATCGTGCGCATCGAGCGCTCGCACTTTGATGACTCGCCCTTCGTTCCCGGCTACGCGCAGATTTCCGATCTGCTGCCGCTTTCCGAACGGGTCTCCATTCTGGTCGAGCCGCTCACGCCCGGGCTGCGCTTCTGGTCGTTCGTCAGCGTCACGAACAATGAATCACAGGAGATCACAACGATCGTGCCACCAGGCCGCGAGTCGAAGGGTCTCGCTTCAGAAAAGCGGTAACTGCGCCGCCGGAGCGACCTTGCCGCCAGGTATGACCTTCAAGGTCAGCGGAGATCTTCGCCGCCCAAGAAGCAGTGGAAGGTTTCTCTTCAGCCACTCCTGAGCCTCGCGATGAAATCGGTAGCGGGCCTCGAACAACTTGAAGCGGCGGTTGTGGCTGGCCCCGAGAATGTGATGAAGGTACTCGTGGAAAATGATCGACTGAATGAAAAAACGAGGAACGAATCCGGCGTCCAGGGTGGGGTGTACGCGGATCTCCTGGGAGCGATGGTCGTAGGAGCCGAGACGGATGCTGCGGCGGCGCTTTCTGTTGGGACGAACTCCCCAGCGAATGGGCAGCGGAATCTCGTCAGCGAAGTACTCGCGGCGCACTTCATTCGCCAGCGAGACGAGGTCATGAACTGACTGTTCTTCCCCACCCGACACAACCACGCTCTGTTCGAACAATCGGCTCCTATCCCCTTCCCCGCAACGTCGCTACAACATAATTCTCGCCGCTAAGGTACTTTTTAGCAACGCCTCGTATCTCATCGAGTGTGACAGCACGGATTCGCTCCAGAAATCTCTCGGTGAAGTCGAGACCGAGCGCGTAGAGATAGTTCTGAGCCAGCTCCGCGGCGAAGGCAGCGTTGGTCTGCAGGCGTATCTTCATGACCCCGGAGAGATGCGATTGCGCTCGACGAAGATTTTCTTCGCTGATGCCATCAAGATGAAGCCGATGAATCTCGGCGATCAGACCCTCGCGGGCCTCCTCTTCTTTCGACGCTTCGCTGGCGATGTAACCGACGAAGGCGCCACCGAGTTGATGCGACTGGGTTCCGGCGTACACCGTGTAAGCGAGCGCTCGCCGTCCTCTCAGTTCCGCGAAAAACGTTCCGGCCAGACCCGAGGTGACATCCTGAAGGAGACGAAGCAGCGTCCAGTCAGCATGCTGCGGCGGGACTGCGGGAAATCCGACGACGATCGCTGTCTGCTTTCGATCGCGCTCCTCCACCACATCGATGCGCTGGGATGGGCCCATAGCCGCACCCACTGCGGGCGGCAGCCCCTCACTCTTTTGCAGGCTGCCGAAAAGACTCTCGGCAAGCTCCCGGGCGGCATTGGTTGCTACGTCACCGGTGATGACGATCAGGCAGCCATCGGCGACAACCTGCTTTCTGTACCAGCTTCGAAGCTGATCGCCATCGATCGATTTCACAGAGGACTCGAAGCCGGAATCGGGCAAACCGTACGGATGCTCACCATAAAAGGCGGAGGCAAACAGCTGAAAAGGACGCTCGGAGGACGAGTCGAGTGCACGGCGGATCGAGGCCAGCTGCAAATGGCGGTCATCCTCAATTCCCTTCTGAGGAAATACAGGGTTCAGCACCAGGTCAGCCAGCAGAGTGGCTCCTTCCCGGAAATTGCGGGAGACGATATGCATTGCAAATCCAAAGAAGTCGTCCTGAACGGAGATACCGATCTGCGTGCCATAGAACTCGATCTCGCGGTCGAGCTGTTCGCCGGATCGAGTGGCTGTCCCCCGGCGCATCGCTCTGGCCATCAACTGCGTGATACCGGCATTGGACAAACTCTCCTGCAGCCTTCCGCCGCGAAAATAGACGGCCATGGAGACCGAGGGAGTTCCCGCAGCCTCTCTCACCAGCAGACCAATGCCATTGCTGAGAACGGAGGAGTGCAGCGCGGCCATGGCGGTCGCCTCCGCGGGCGGTCCCGCTTCGGGAGGTAGCGGAACTTCTTCAGGAGCCGGGGCTGAAACCTGATGAATCTCCAGAAGAGATCGTTCGACGGCCCCGGGGACCGCTTGAATCGTGCCCTCGGGCCGATAGCGATACAGCGTCAGATTTGAGTGATTCAGATACCTGCCGGCCGCCCTGCGTACGTCGTCGGCGCTGACGGCGCGGAGTCTTTCGAGGTGGGTGCGAATATCTGTGAAGCTTCCCCGCGATTCGAAGAAAGCCAGTGTCTGGGCCTGCCCCAGCACGTCCTCGAGATCCAGGACGAGCCCGGCCTCCATCGTGTTCTTTGCCAGCTCCAGCTCGAACGCCGTAGGGCCGTACTCCTTCATCCGAACCACTTCGCCCAGAATCAGCGCTTCCACGTTCTCGAGATCGGCGTCTTCGGAGGAAGTTCTCACCGTGAAGATGCCGGCATCCTCGAAAACCGTATTGGATGCGGAGGCGCTGCTGGCTTTCTGCGGTCCGACCACGTTGCGGTAGAAACGCGAATAACGACCGCTGCCAAGGACTGAGGAGAGAAGATCGAGCGCCTCTTCATCAGGATAATGCTCCCCTGGTGTGTGCCAGCCGAGGACGGAGTACGACTGCTTGATGTCCCCGCGCGATTCCGCGAAACGGAACTCAGTCTGCGCCGGTTCAGAGGGCCCTCGTTCCTTACGCAGTTCTCCCGGTTCAAGCAGTCCAAACGAGGCCTGGACGGCCTGGAGCGCCTCCTCGTGCGACACATCTCCGGCGATGGCAACGATGATGTTCGCCGGCCGGTACAGCGACTGAAAAAAAACGATGAGATCATCGCGACGGATGTTCCGAAGAACGTCATTCGAACCGATGCGCCACCGCTTCATGCGGTGCTCGGTGAATGCCGTGGCGTACATCATCTCAGTGGCCACCGCCGCAGGACTATCGAATTTCCTGTTGGACTCTTCGATCACTACCTCCGCTTCCTTGCGGAGCTCGGCGGGATCGAAGAGTGGATTGATCACAGCGTCAGCCTGGATCTCGACTGCGCGGTGAAATCCTTCGCTGGGAAGGAGAAAGTAGTAGTTGGTAGAGTCGTAAATCGTCCCTGCGTTGGTAGAGCCGCCGAGTGCCGATACATGCTGAGCGATCTCCTCCGAGCCGGGAAACCTCGCCGACCCCTTGAAGAACATGTGCTCGAAGAGATGGGCCATCCCGGCCACTTCGTCGGGCTCGTGAAAGTAGCCGGCCTTGACCCACGTATTGATTGCCACCACTCCGCCGAGGCGGTGCTCACGGGTGATCAGCGTCAGGCCGTTCGGAAGAACCGTACGGCGCACTCCATCGAGGAAACTATCGAGGATCATCGAATCTCCTGGAATCCCGGAACGAGACTCTCAAATCTGTTGGTGACGGAACGTTCCCGAGGAAATTGGAGAGTAGCGCCCGCTCGCGCCCGCATTGGCATCATCCACAACAAAAAGGCCGGGAAGCGGAACGGACGTGCCAGAACCTTCGCGTATCCCGCGGAATCACCAGGCCATGGACGGCGCCGAGAGCGGCAGCGAAAAAAACGAGTCGGGATCTACGGCGGTTGCTCTCGTTACCCGCCCATAACCTTGGCGATATTCGCGGAGGCCGCGGCAGAGGCGAAGGAAGCTCCTGCCGCCAGCAGTTCCTCGCTGCGTTTCATGCCCAGGTAAAGACCGACGCCAAGACCAAGGGTGATGGCTGTGAGCGGAAACCTGACCACATGTTCGCGCCAGCTTTCCGGGAGAAGCTCTTCGAGTTCGTTGAAGAAGGCCTGAGGACCGCCTTCCGCGATTGCCGCTACGAACTTCTGCGCTCTCTCCTGAACTTCGTCTGCGTCCATCACAGAATCCTGCCTTTCCGTGGAGTGCTGAGTTACCAGGTCAGTCTAATCGTCGTCTTCATCATCCGACCGGCGCAGAAGCAGCCCCAGCAGAAACCCCGCACCCACCGACATGAGCAGCGCTTTGCCGGGATTGGAGCGCACATACGTCCGCACCCCTTCCGCGAAGTCATCGTAGTCGACTTCTTCGATCTTCTCTCGCACGTCCGTATACTTCTGCTCGACTTTCTCGCGGGCCTGCGAATAGCCGGATTTTAACTTCTCCGAAGCTCCGGTGTATTTGTCGCTGACGAAATCCCGAGCTTCGCGGGCCTTGTCACGGGTACTGGATCCCAGCTCAAAAGCGGCATCGGCGGCCGAGTCAATTTCGCGATCGTTATCCATACAGGTTCCTCCGGCACGCCCTACTACTCGCATGCAGATCGTGCTTCATATCACATCAGCGTCAGGGCGGCGTTGGCGGACGCCCGGACGGCTTCTAGACTGACCTGCCCGTCACCAGCCTGACGATCAGCAGGACGAGGGCGATGACCAGAAGAATGTGCAGCCACCCTCCGAGGGTGTAACTGGAAATCAGCCCCACAAACCAGAGAATAAGAAGAATGACGATGATCGTCCAGAGCATCCCGCCTCCTCAGCCGTTGGGTTGAATGGTGAAATTCATCGCACCGATCCCGCCACCGGTCCAACATTGATCAGGTTTTCGACTTTCTGCACGCCAGCCACCGTTTCGGCGATTCTTCCTGCTTTGGTGGCCAGGGCAGCTGTGGGAACAGTGCCCGTAAGCGTGATCACTCCCTGTTGCGCGTTTACGTTGATCGTAAAGGGTGCCGTCGCCGAGTCACTCTGAAGAGCTTCCCGCACATGGCTGGCCAGGACGGCATCGTCGTACTGGCGGGCTGTGGACATACTTCCGGCACATCCCATCACGGCGAGAAGAAGGATCAGCGCTCCGGCGAATGAAGGTTTCACGGCGAGTCTCCGCTCTGCTGAGTTGCGAAGAGCATGCCCGGGAGGGAGAAAGGTGGGAAGCTACGAGGCGACAGCGACAGTCCCTCGGATCTCTCGCCTCTCACCACTCCTCTCGCTCTCGCCTCTCAGTGTTAAACTGCACGCCGCTCCATGGGTCTCGATATTCGGCTCGAACAGGTCGCGCATGAGTACGGCCGCGACGCCGCAAGCGCTCGGGTCCAGGCGTTGGATCACGTCGATCTCCACATCAGCGCAGGAGATTTCATCGTCCTCATGGGCGAATCCGGAAGCGGAAAATCGACTCTTCTCAATCTCATGGGAGCGGTGGACCGCCCAACCAGAGGCAGGATCTGGCTCGGCCAGACCGAGATCTCCACGCTTTCGGAAGGCGGGCTCACCGCTCTTCGCCGCACGGAAATCGGTTTCGTGTTCCAGTTCTTCAATCTCATCCCCACGCTCACCGTCCGCGAAAACGTCGGCTTTCCATTGGCCCTGGCCGGGGTACCTGCGGGCCAGTCAAAAGCACGGACCGACGAGGCCATCGCCGCCGTGAGTCTCACTCCCCGCGCAGATCATTTCCCGAACGAGCTCTCCGGTGGCGAGATGCAGCGCGTGGCCATCGGGCGGGCCATCGTTCATCGCCCGCCGATCATCCTTGCTGACGAGCCCACAGGAAATCTCGACAGCAGAACCGGTGACGTGATCCTCAATCTCCTGCACGCGGTTCACGAATCCTACAATCCGACCATCGTCATGGCCACCCACTCAGAGCATGCGGCGGGATTCGGCCAATACGTAGTCGAGGTGCGGGACGGAGCGGTGACGCGCAGGAGTTCCGCCGGGTGATCTCTGCCGCGGGACGCAGTTTTTTTGCACTGCTGCGGGCTCTCGTTCTTCGCCCGCTCTTTCAGGAGAAAACACGCAGTCTCCTGACCGTGTTCGGAATCGCCGTTGGTGTAGCGGTGCTCGTAGCCATTCAGCTTTCCAACAGCAGCGCTCTGCGCGCCTTCAGCGAATCTGTGGACGCCGTGGCTGGCCGAGCCAACTACCAGGTCGTCTCCGACGCCGGCCTGATCGATGAAAGTATCCTCCTCCGCCTTCGGCCGCTGTGGGATCTCGGAGGCAGATTCGCGCCGGTGATCGATACCGAGGGATTCATCGAGCCTGCCGATCTTCCCATTCGCATCCTCGGTGTCGATCTCCTCAGCGATCTGCACTTCCGCGATTACAAATTTGCCAGCATCGCTGCGGGTGGAGCGAGCGACTCTGCAGGCAACCCTTCTCTTTCCCGGTTTCTGGCGCTCTTCGAGCCGGACTCGATCATTCTTCCGGCACGATTCGCCTCCGAGCAGCGCGTGGGAATCGGCGATCACATCCGCGTAAATGTCCGAGGCCGAAGCCGGAGGTTCACCGTGCGGGGGCTGCTGGAACCTCGAGGGCCAGCAACGGCATTCAACGGCAGCCTCGGGATCGTGGACATTGCCACGGCACAGTCGGCCTTCGCCCTTCGCGGGCAGCTCAGCCGTGTAGATCTGCTCATCCCGGAGGATGCTGTGGACCGGGCGGCGTCGCTGTTGCGAGGCGCTGGAGGCGGGGCGCGGCTGGAACGACCTTCCCGCCGGAATGAGCGGGTGGAGAAGATGCTCAGGGCTTTCCGCATCAACCTCTTCGCCCTGGCCGCCGTCGCTCTGATCGTCGGCGTCTTCCTCGTTTACAACACGGTCCTGATCTCTATTCTGCGCCGGCGGGCCGATGTCGGGATCGTGCGCACACTGGGCACCTCCCCACGGCAGATATTCGTAGCCTTCGTCGCCGAGGGAACGATTCTGGGATTGATTGGTTCGATCGCCGGGGTGGGATTGGGATACCTGCTCGCTCACGGAACGCTCGATCTGATCGGCCGCACGATCAATTCGCTCTACGTGGCCACAGCCCCTTCACGAATCGAGCTGTCCCCATCCCTCGTTCTGCTGGCCGTAACCATCGGAGTGGCGGTCTCGATCTTCTCGTCGATCCAGCCCGCCGTCGAAGCAGCTTCGCTACCACCGGTGGCACTCATCGGAACGGGCATCTATCAGCGCCTGCCAAAAAGGAGAGCGCTGCAGTATGCCGCTCTGGGCCTGGTCTTGTTCCTCGTCGGAGCGCTGGCCTCGAGACTTCCGCCGGTGGCAGGATTGCCGGTTGCGGGATATTTCGCGGTGGCCTTCGTCCTCGGTGGATTCGCGGCGATCAGCCCTGCAGCGATTCTTTACGGTTCGACTCTGGCCGCGCCCATTCTCCAGCGGCGGTTTGGCGTCATCGGAAAACTCGCTGCGAGCTCGCTCCCGGCCTCTCTCAGGCGCGTAGCCGTGGCCGGAGCTGCGCTTTCAATTGCCGTGGGGATGATGGTGGCCGTGTCCATGATGGTCGGGAGTTTCAGGGAAACTGTAAACGCCTGGGTCGAGCAGACCGTGACCTCCGATCTCTGGATTCGCCCTGCTCACGGACTCTCGAACGCACCTGCAGCAGCCTTTCCTCCATCGATCAGCGGCGACGTGGCCATGATTCCATTCGTGGAAGCGTTTGACCGATTCCGGGGAAGGGATGTGGTCTTTCGCGATTCACTGATCATCGTCGGCAGTGGGGATTTCAAAGTAATGTCACGGTTCGGAAGGATGCCAATGGTCCATCCCCGCTCGCACCGGTCGGCCATCAGCGAAGCCCTGAAACGGAAAGGTGTCCTCATCTCGGAGAGTCTCGCCAACCGCTTCGATCTCGAAATCGGGCAGTCGATCACGCTTCCCACCGCGAACGGCGCCCGGGCTTTCCCGATCACGGGAGTCTACCGGGACTACTCAAACGATCGCGGGGTGGCAGTGATGGACCGCGCCCTGTACATCGAGTCCTATCGCGATGAGGCAATCAATACCATCGCCATTTATCTTCGAAAAGGTACCTCGCCGGAAGTGGCACGGGCCGAACTGGAGCGGCGGCTCGGAGCGAAGTACCGAGTGTTCGCTTTTACCAACGTCACTATCCGTACGGAGGTCATGCGCATCTTCGACCAGACGTTCATGATCACGTACGCCCTTCTGGCCGTGTCCCTGATCGTGGCCGTCCTGGGAATCGTGAACACGCTCTCGGCGCTCATTCTCGAACGCCAACGCGAGATTGCACTGCTGAAAGTGCTCGGGGTCTCGGCTATCGAAATCAGACAGATGATTGTCCTGGAGTCGACAATCCTCGGTGCCGTTTCGACGCTCATGGGGCTGGCCAGCGGCTATGTGCTGTCGCTGATTCTCATCTTCGTCATCAACAAACAGTCCTTCGGCTGGACGATCGAGTTCGCCCCGCCGGTGACTCTCATTGCCGTGTCGCTGCTGCTGACATTTCTGACCACGGTCCTGGCCGGGCTCTATCCCGCCGCTCTGGCCAACCGCACCCGACTGTCAGCGGCGCTGAAGAGGGAATGAGCGTCACAGTCCTACGGGGCGACGAACGGCTTGTCATACCCCGTAAGCTCCACGTAGCCCGCACCCCGTACCGGAGTTCCTCCGAAGCTTCCACTGGCGTCGACTGATCCTTCCCAGTACGTCACCCCGGTCGAGTTGCGGGTGAGAAGCTCCTGATCCTGAAGATCCTCGCGAAGCCGAAGCTTGAGGTTGAGCGGAGCAACGGTAATCTCCCAGCCCATGGGATAGACAGCCCCGCTTTCCGCAGAACGCCAGCGTCCCAGCGGCGTGACCCTGAACTCAGTCTGGCGAATGGGGATGACGGTTCCGTCGACGAGGACGAACGATCCGGAAGACGTGGTATCGGGCTGCCCGTTCCGCCTCCGAATCTGATACAGCATCAGCTCCGTGCGATTGTCGAGTTGCACGGAGAACCAGTCCCAGCCGGCCTGACTCTCGCGTAGCGAAGAACTCCCGAATTCGTGATCCATCCAGGCCAGTACAGTACAGGGCTGCCGCTTCCCCCCGGCAATGACTGTCCCCGAGCCCACCATGCGCGTCAACGAATAGTAGTGGGAGGCGTACCCTTTGCCTTCCGCCTTGATGCTGACGCCGTTTTCACCGTGAATGGCCGGAGGCTTCTGTGATGTGACCGTGAAATCGATGGCGTCGGCCGCGGCTGCAGCGCGGATGCGAATGGCACCGTCTGCCGTCGTGGTTACGCTCCATCCTTCATTGAACACGTTCAGCGACTCCGCCCTGGCACCTGCGGTGAACGGACTGAACCGATTGAGCTTTTCGTAGTAGCGGAATTTCCGGCCGTTGATGTCCGTGATCGCAAAGTGAGCGAGGGCCAGATTGCGCAGGTCCCAGACGGTATCGGGAGGGCTGGAAGGTCGACTGACGCCCACGCGGAAGAAGGTGAGCTCGAAGCCGTACCTCCCGGCATCGGTTTCAAGATGCCCGGTGAAGTACCACCATTCAGTCTTGAACGTATCGTGCATACCGTGGTCCCGTGGGAAGGCGAAGGTGTACCCGGGCAAGGCCGGCTCGAACTCCGGCTGAGGGTTTGCGGTGGACGTTGGTATCTGCACCCGCGGAACCTGGGGCCGACCATCGTTCTGCTCTTTCGCCAGAGAAGCGAATCCCGACGCCAGGACGAGGGAAGTGACGATTGCAATCGCTTTGATCGGTTTCATGCGCCGGTACCGCCAGCAGTGGCGAGCTATAATAACCGCGCCCTATGTCCGAACGCTCGATACCGTTCAGCGAGCGGCCGCTGTTTGTTCCGAACGACCCGTCGCTGCTCCTCGACAGCGGCCAGCTCACAAGCCTGGCCCGCACCTACTGTGGTCAGGGGATGTTCGACGAAGCCATTCACGTTCTGGACATGGCCTGCAAACTTGGTCCGTCCGCCATCATCGATCATGAACTGCGCCGGGCTCGAGAGCTCAAACGAGCGGCCGAGGCCTCCCGCTTCGCTGCCATCCGTGACGAGGTCATGGAGGAGAGGGCGCGGGATGAGATGGACGGGGCACAGTACGTGGGGATGGCGCAGTACTACATCGGACGGGATCAGACGCCGAAGGCCATCGAGTTGCTGGAGATCGCCAAGATCCGTGCGCCGAATAACTACCGGCCGTTTGAAGTGCTGGGCCGGCTCTATTTTTCCGATGGAGAGTGGGAGCTGGCCCATGCCGAGATCCAGCGCGCACGTCAGCTGAACCCGTTCGAGCGCTCCATCGCCGAGTTGTCGGGACGGGTGGAGTTCGAGCTTAAAAATTACGAGAAATCCCTTCGCGACTTCATCGACGGTTTTCTTCTGACGGCCGACATCAAGGGCGACGAAAACGAGACCCTGCGGCGCATGATCAACACGCTGAAGCGGATCGTCAACGTCGACAACGCCGGGCTGCACACCATCATCCGCCAGCAACTGGCTGTTCTCGAACTTTACGCGGAACGGCTCGAGTTCCGGAAGGAGACGCTCTTCAAGCTGGAAAGCAAAGACGTCCTCGCGGAGATCCTGCAGAAAGTCAGCCGCGACGCCGAGAAACGCGAGAACCTCATCAGCTTCTCGTCCGAGTTGCGGCGGCTGGAAGTGCTCAACCCCTTGACCGACGAGCAGCTGCTCCGGCTCTCACGATTCGCTCGAGTCGATGCCGTTTCTTCAGGCGCCTTCCTCTTCCGTGAGGGCGATCACTCCATGGACTTCTACGTGATCAAAAGCGGTCACTTCGAGGTGCGCTCGGAAACGCCGGTGGGATCGCAGGTCTTCGCTGTTCTGGGGCGGGACAAGATCGTCGGCGAGATGAATTTTCTGGACCGCACAGTACGCTCCACCGACGCCCGGGCAACAACCACTGCCTCGGTCTATACCTTCGGCTTCGCCGCCCTCGACAAGGCCACAGAGGAAGACAAGGACCTGGCCGTAGGGCTGCACTGGACCTTCTGGCGTTCGCTGTCGGAGAAAGTGCGGGACGCCAATGAACAACTCAAGCTCTTCTTCCCGCAGAGTGCCATCGACGGGGGGCGCGCCGCGGATCAGGCCGCTGAGGGCGAACAGCTGGAAGGCAAACGCGAACAGAAGCTGGATCTGTTCGAGGAGCGCGGCCTCTCCGCCGCGGAAATGAAACTGCTGGCAACCTTTTCGGCGGAGGAGAAGTTCCGCCCCAACTCGCTGATCTTCCGCGAAGGCGATCCCGGAGACAAGCTCTACATCGTCATGGATGGGCGGGTACTCATTTCGAAACCGATCCCCGGCGTGGGAGACGAGGCTCTGGCCATCCTCGGGCGAGGCGACTTCTTCGGTGAGATGTCGCTGATCGACCGCTGTCCCCGTTCCGCGGATGCCCGGGCCCATGAGCGCAGCGCCACGGTTCTGTCCATCAACAGCGCCAATCTTCACGATGTGCTGGCCCTCGATCCCAGCGCCTCGCTGCAGTTTCTCAACCTGCTCTGCCGGATGATCAGCCGCCGCCTTCGCGAAATCGATCAGAAGATCGTGCAGTGGAAATGCATGTCCGGCGGCTTCTGAAACCTCCGCTTCTCCGCTGTTCAGGATTTCGGACATGCATTCTGCATAAGCCAGCCCAAGGACGGGTGATCGACGATGTCTTCCCTCATACCTTTCGTGGCCTTCGCATTGTTTTTTCTGGGCGTGTGGCTCATCGTTCATTTCGCGCTCCGCGACGCATTCAGGCTGGGGGCCGCGGCCGTTCGGCGTTTCATGGAGCTGCTGCTTCGGCAGCGATTTTTGAGCAGTTGGTACCTGGCTCAGCGAACCAGATTCGAGTCGGCACGCGGATACATCCCCTTGCTCATCATCCTCGTGGTGGGCATTCTGCTCACCGGCCTGGCCGGTGATGCCTTCCTCGAGCTGGCCGAGAATCTGCGAGCGAACAACGCCGGCATGCTCCAGTTCGATCACTCAGTCCACGACTGGGTGCGCTCACTCTATGGACAAGGCTCGACGCGTTTCTTCGTGACCTTCACTACAATCGGTTCCCCGATCACCCTCGGCCTCCTTTTCGTGTTCGTGCAAATCGTTCTTCTCGCTCAAAAGAAGTACCGCTGGGCGGTTTATCTGCTCATCACCAGCGCCGGCGGGGCCGCACTCAATCTCGAACTGAAGCGCTTTTTCGCTCGCTCTCGCCCCGAGCTCTCGGTCGCTCTCCGCCAGGCCAGCGGGTTCTCATTCCCCAGCGGGCATGCCATGGGCTCGGCGGTCTTTTTTTCAGCGCTGGCCTATCTGGCCGTGCGTTCGCTGAAGTCCTGGAACACGCGATCTGCTGTAATCGCACTGGCCATCAGTATCATCACGGCCGTGAGCCTCTCACGTGTCTACCTGGGGGTGCACTGGACGTCCGATATAGCTGCCGGCGTCAGCGCCGGAATGCTGTGGTTTGGCTCGACGACGATCGGATACGAAGCGATCAGAAGAATCCGGAGGCTGCACGGAAGGCGAATGGTCTCGCCGGCCTCGACGGAGATTCCCCGGACCTGACTCGGCGCCTCACCGTTCAGGCCGGCGCAGCCGCCGGGTCGGATTTCCGCCCGGCGTCCCTGGAGTACAACTCGCGCACCAATCGTCCCACGGTGTACTGCTTCAGTGCTTCGCCAGTGCAGTTGTCCATGATCTCGAAGATATGTGCAAGCGCCGCCTTCTGTGTATCGAGAACGGCGGGGTTTGGAATCGAACGGGTGGTGCCGGCAATACAGTGGATCACTTCTTCGACCTGAATCCGGTTCGGATCTCCTCCTGGAACGAACCCTGCCCAGTCCCCGCCGGTCTCCTTGACCAATCTCCCATCCTCCAGCCGGCGGAGAATCCAGGTCATCTGCTTGTCCGTGGCGCTGAACTCCTCAGCCAGGCGATAGGACGAGGGCGCATCCTCGCGAGCTTCGAAGCGGCGGGCGATTTCGATCATGGCCCGCAGGGCGAAGTAGATGTTGAACTTGGGATCGCTCTCGAGGTTCTGCTCGGAAGCTCGAAGAATGCCGCGAAGGTTCTGAAACACATAACTGATTTCAACGCCCAGAAGAATGACCATCCACATCAGATCGATGGCAATGAGAAAGATCAGGGCCAGACCGACAGTACCGTAGATCAGATTCATGCGCCCTTCGAGGAGACTGCGCGTGTAGAGGCCGAATCCGAATCGCACAGCGTGAAAGAGAAGAGCGGTAATCACGCCGCCGACCACAGCCGACTTCAGCTTGACATGCGTCGAGGGCACGAGCCAGAACAGCATGATGAATGCTACGCAGATGACCACGAAGATCATGAGGTTGGTGCTCACCAGAAAGCGCCCGATGTAGGGATTGTTCTCCAGCGAAGTGCTCGTGGTGAACGACAGGGCAATGAGGACGGGGCCCCAGAACAGAAGCATGGTGAAAGCCCGGATGCGCTGGCGGTAGCCGCGCACATTCTTCACGTGCCATATGCGATTGACCGTGTCCTCCACGGCCATGAAGAGGCGGAAGGCCACAACGAGAAAGAAGATCGATGCCACCGAGGAGAGACCGGCGGCGTTGGTCGTAAACTTGTGCAACTCGGCAGCGATCTGCGAAGACTGATAGGGCACGATGACGTTCAGAAACGTCTCGAAGTTCCCGGCGAACTCCGGGAAGACTTTCAGGAAGTATTTTGTGATGACCGACTGAAAGGCCACCAGCAGCGGAACGAGAGAAAGCAGCGTGGTGTAGGCCAGGCTATCCGCCAGGGAACTCGCTTCGACGGAATAGAACTCGCGAATGATCTCGCGCAGAAATAGAAACGTCTCAACGGTGAGTACACGCACGCGGGTGCGGCCGTGGGCCGAGCGCCGGTAGATGAGAACGGCCTCGTCCGTGAACGTTGCCCACACCCAGCGGCGGGCATCGCGATACCACTGGAAGAACGATCGGCGTACCCCCTTTGTCGCCGTCGTTTCAACGGATTCTTCGGGCGGCCTCCTTCTCGGCCGGAGATCACGAATGGCCATGCGTCTCCCCTGCCGGACCACCGGGCCGAGCCCAACAAGACCCCGTTGTCCTGGCGCCCAGGCGCCCATGCGATCTCATGCGGCTCCTCCCTTGCAATTGCCACCCCATACTGATCCTGTTCCTGGGTCAGAATGTGGCCGGATCCATATCTTATGACGGACGGCGCAACTGAGGAGACGCAGGCTAACCATCAGGGCCGGACGGCCATCCTGTTTCATGAGGTGAAGAACGTGTCAGACTGGCGGCAGGAGAGTCGCACCGATGCCTGAAAGCGTACCAATCATCCCTGAAGTCGTGGAAGCTGACCGTCTTCTCCCTCGCGATCTTCTGGCGTTGAAGCGGTTTGCGCTGTTGATGGATGAGGCCATTGCCATCCCCGGGACGCGGAAACGCGTCGGGCTGGACGCCGCCCTGGGACTGGTCCCCGGGATCGGGGACGCCATCGGCGCGCTGCTCTCCACGGTCATCGTCTTCGGAGCATTCCGTCATCGGGTACCGGCGCGCAAGATCGGGCGCATGGTCGTGAACATCCTCATCGACCTCGTCCTGGGGTCGATCCCGATCATCGGCGATTTCTTTGATTTCATGTTCGAGGAGAACGTCGACAACCTCAACATTCTCCTCCGCCATCGGGACCGCCAACGTCCCCCCCGCACCACGGCCCGCATCATTGCTTTCGTCCTTCTCATCCTGACCATGTTCATCGCCGTCGGTCTGGTCATCGTCGCCTTTCTCCTGGTCGGCGTGATCCATTTCGGAAGGACGCTGTGAGTCTATTTTCCAGGAACAGGAAACCGCGGTTCGAGCGGCGACACGTGCTTCCCATGATCCGAAGGCGAACCCCCATCCGCTATCACATGAAGCACCAGTTCGCCGTGCGGGATCAGGCTTTTCTGCAGACCATGCATGCCCTGACCGGCTCGCCCATGATCGGTGGAACCAGCGTCCAGCTTCTGAAGAATGGCGACGCCATCTTCCCTTCGATGCTCGACGCCATTCGCGGGGCGAAGAAGACCATCAACATGGAGTTCTACATTTACTGGGACGGAGATATCTCGAGGACCTTCACCGAGTTGCTCGCTGAGAAGTCGCGGAGCGGCGTCCGTGTCAAGGTCGTTCTCGATGCCGTGGGATCCTCCGCTATGTCACCGTCCCTTCTCCGGTTCATGCACGGAAACGGCATCGATACGGAGTGGTACCACCCCATCCGCTGGTACACGCTCTCCCGGGCCAACCATCGCACGCACAGAAAATTGCTCATCGTCGACGGCAGAATCGGATTCACCGGCGGCGTAGGCATCGCCGATGAATGGCTGGGCAACGCGCAGGACTCCAGACATTGGAGGGAAACGATGGTCCGGGTGGAAGGGCCGGTCGTCACCCAGATGCAGTTCGCCTTCATGGACAACTGGGTAAAGAGCCGAGGCGAGCTGCTCACCGGACTGGACTACTTTCCTGCCGTGGAGCCGGTCGGTGATGCGCTGACGCAGGTGATCAAGTCCTCTCCGTCCGAGGGGAGCTCAGCCGTCAAGCTGTTGTACACGATTTCGATCGTCAGCGCGGCGAAATCGATCGACATCAGCAACGCCTACTTCATCCCCGACAAGGATACGATCCGTGCCCTGGAAGGAGCGGTGCGCCGTGGAGTGGCGGTGCGGGTGGTCGTTCCCGGCATGAAGACCGACGCACCCATCGTCCGAGCCGCCAGCCGTTTCGTCTACGATCGTCTGCTCCGTCGCGGAATCCGCATCTTCGAGTTTCAGCCCACGATGATGCACGCCAAGACCATGGTCGTGGACGGTATCTGGACGTCGGTGGGTTCGTCGAATTTCGACGACCGCAGCTTCCGACTGAACGACGAGGTGAATGTAAACATTTACGATGAGCGGGTCGGTACGGAAATGTCGGCTATGTTCGAGGAAGACCTGCAGCGTTCGGTGGAGATTAATCTTGGCCGATTCGGAAAGCGATCCTACGTTGCGCGCGCCAAGGAGTGGGCGGCAGGTCTGGTAAAGGGACAGCTCTAGGAGTGGGACGGTTTCTATCGATCAGAAGAGACCCTTCGTTCCGCCGTTCCGTTCACCAGCCCTCGCTGCCGGGTTCCCCCTTGAACGGGCCCACGATGTCGGGCGTTATCCATCCACCGTAAAATCGTCCAGGCTGCGGCAGGGCCCGGACCTCATCCACCCAGCATGCGTCCATCAATGACCGGTAGAAGGCAAAGCAGTCCCGGATCTTGTGGAATCCGTTGCTGGGCTCGGAGTAACTCCAGGCTGCATTGGGGGCCATCTTGTCGCCGGCCCGCACCGTCCAGTAGGCGGCCGCACCTTTCCACTCGCAGAACGTCCGCCGATCCGTGGGACTGAGGCAGTCCATCCGCACATCGCCCCGCGGAATGTAGTAGACCGGCGGGCTCGCCGTCTCGATCACACGCCAGGCCTGCATGCTGTCGGCAACGTCAATCCCGCCGAACTCCACCCGGATCCTCTTTGAAACCAGCTCCACAATGGGAGGTCGCGGATACGACCAGACCGATTCCTGGTCCGGACCGGCAGGCAGCGGCTCGACGGGCCTGGTATCCATAGCGGTAGTTTACCTCTCCATGAGCTCTTTCAGCACCTGCATCTCCCTCCGAAAGGATCGCGGACTGAATGCACGATTCT
>JBDTRY010000041.1:0-20882 GCA_039931435.1 Acidobacteriota bacterium
CTGATCAACAAAGCCCTGGAACGATTCGTCGACTCTGGCGTCCGCCAGCGCGGAACCGAGTACTTCCGTGCCGGACGGGTGCTCTCGTGCGAGGTGAATGGCGAGGTGGTCTACTGTTCCGTCCGGGGCTCGACGGTGTACGAGGTCGAGCTGACGTTCGAAGATTCCGAGCTGGGGGTAGCCTGTTCCTGCCCGTACTTCTGGGAGAACGAAACTCCATGCAAGCACATCTGGGCAGCGCTTCTGGATATGTCCGCCAGAGATCTCATAGGAAACCGTGTCAAGAGTATGCATACGCACGATCCACTCGAGGAGGAAGACGACCCGGAGTCGGATCACCCCAGGCAGTCCGGGACCCGCTCGCAGCCGGTGCGTGTTCCGGAGCCCCCCCGGACCCAGGCGAGATGGATGAGTGTCCTGGAGGCCGTCAGGCGTTCCTCTACCGGACCGTTCGAAGCAACTTCTGATGCAAAGCTGCCGGAGGAGATTCAGTACATCGTGCGCTGGTCCGACTCGGCGCGGTTCTCCATAGGACTGGAGGTCCGGCAGCGCTCCCGAAAAAAGAACGGTGAATGGGGACAGGGCCGCCGGGTTCTCGTCAAGCAGTCGCGGATAGCACTGCTCGAGAGAGCGGACAGGGAGATTCTTCTTCTGCTCAACGCCACCTCCGGAAACTCGTACCGGGAGTTCCTTGAGAGTGACTACCATCTTCGGCCGGACGCCGCGGCTCTGCTCATCGAGCGCATGGCCGGCACCGAGCGGCTCTTCGCCGAACGCGCTGACCGATCTCTGGCCGGCCCCCTGCTCTGGGATGACGGGGAACCGTGGCAGTTGCGGATCGAAATCAGTCAGGACGGGAGTGGAGATTATGCACTTGATGGATCGTTCGTTCGCGGTGAGGAGAGTGTGCCGCTGCAGGCAGCACTTCTGATAGCGCCGCACTTGCTGATCACGGAGAGCGCCGTGGCCCCGCTCGAAGAAAGTGATGCGCTGGGGTGGGTCGATCCTCTTCGAAAATCGGGTCGGGTGAACATCCCCGCCACCGATCGCGACGCGCTTCTGGCGCGTTTGATCGGTACCTCGTCCGGCGTGCACCTGGCCGGAGACCTGACCCCGGCCCAGATTTCGATCGAGGCCGTCCCGGTTTTTCGGTTGTCCGCGAATTCACAACTGTCAGGCGAATCGCTCGAGGGCCGTGTCTTCTTTCGTTATGGTGAGCGTGAAGCCCAACAGAACGATCCTACCGGTGCGTGGATCGACGAGGGCAGAGTGGTCAGGCGCGATGCGGAGGCCGAGAGGTCGCGCCAGCAGGAGCTGGTCGCCCTGGGCGTGAATCGAAACTTCTACGGCGGCTACATGGTTCGGCCCTCTTCGCTCGGTGCCATCCTCGAGGCGCTCGTGCGCAAAGGCTGGCTTGTCGATATCGACGGGCAGCGCGTGCGCGTGGCCGACGATCTGGAATCGGAAGTGACCAGCGGAATCGACTGGTTCGGAATCGAAGGGCGAGCATCCTTCGGTGAACAGAGCATCGAGTTACCGGAGCTGCTTTCAGCGTTCGAGAGGAGGCGGCCGATGATCACTCTGGAAGATGGGACGCTCGGAATCCTGCCGGCGGAGTGGCTTCAGAACTTCAGCGGTGTCGCTGAACTTTCCCAGAGATCGGAGAAGGGTCTCCGCTTCCGGCGCCAGCAGGCGCTGCTCATCGATGCTCTTCTCGCCGAGAGACATATCTTTCGGGACAAGGATCCTCTCAGCGCCATCAAGTCGCGCATCACTGGTGCTCAGGACATCTCCCCGGTTGCCGAGTCGGAACGGTTCCGCGGTGAATTGCGGCCGTATCAGCGCGAGGGTCTGGGCTGGCTGATATACCTGCGCAACGCTTCCCTGGGCGGATGTCTGGCAGACGACATGGGTCTTGGGAAGACAGTGCAGGTCCTGGCCCTGCTCGATCAGGTCACAGCCGGTGGCGATTGCGGGCCATCGCTCGTGGTGGCACCGCGCTCGCTGCTCTTCAACTGGAAAAAGGAAGCGGAGCGGTTCACGCCTCACCTGCGCGTGCTCGAACACCACGGACCTGACCGCGTTCGTGATGCCGATCATTTCGGCCAGTTCGATCTCGTGCTGACCACCTATGCCACGATGCGCCTGGATGTGGCGCACTTTCGCGACCGTGAATTCGAGTACGTGATCCTCGATGAAGCCCAGGCCGTGAAGAACGCTTCCAGCCAGGTGGCGAAGAGCGTCAGACTTCTACGCAGTCGCCACCGGCTGGCACTGAGCGGCACTCCCATCGAGAACCACATCGGTGAGCTCTGGAGCCTGTTCGAGTTTCTCGATCCGGGGATGCTTGGCGCCAGCCGATGGTTTCAGCGCACCTTCGCCGCGAAGAATGTGTCGCCCGAACGCCGCGGCATTCTCGGATCTGCCCTTCGCCCGCTTATCCTGCGGCGCACCAAGGAGCAGGTGGCGCCGGAGCTTCCGCCACGCACCGAACAGACGCTCTACTGCGAACTGGAAGGGGCGGAGCGTAAGCAATACGACGAGCTGCGCCAGTACTACAGGGATAGCCTGATCGAAAAGATCAAGGTCTCGGGGCTGGCTCGATCGAAGATGCATGTCCTCGAGGCGTTACTGCGATTGCGTCAGGCTGCTTCCCATCCCGGTCTGCTTCCCGGATCCTCGGCGACTGGCAGCGCGAAGATGGAGCTGCTCATGGGCGAGCTGGCCGAAATCGTCGAGAGCGGTCATCGCGCCCTGGTCTTCTCGCAGTTCACCTCCTTTCTGGCTCTGGTGCGAGAACAACTCGACAAAGAAGGGATCGAATACTGCTATCTCGACGGGGCCACACGCCGGCGCGATACCCTCGTGGAAACTTTCCAGCGTGAGAACGGGCCGCCGCTTTTTCTGATCAGTCTCAAAGCGGGCGGCCTGGGGCTGAACCTCACGGCGGCTGATTACGTATTTCTTCTCGATCCCTGGTGGAATCCAGCCGTCGAGGCTCAGGCCATCGATCGCGCCCACCGCATCGGTCAACAAAAACCGGTCGTGGCCTATCGCCTCATCGCCCGCGATACGGTCGAGGAAAAGATTCTCGATCTGCAAAGCGTGAAAAGGGAACTGGCCGGTTCAGTCATCACGGACGAGAACAGCCTGCTGCAGAGCCTCGACGCCGAGCAGCTGGAGAAGCTGCTTTCGTAGTGAGGGGCGGATTGGGGCGCTTGTCATCCTGAGGGAGCGCAGCGACCGAAGGATCTCTTCAACGAGGAATGGGCTGGCAACGGGGAAGGTGGAGATCCTTCGCTCGACGCTCAGGATGACAAATTTGCTGTGCTCGGGTATGAAAATTCATGCAGCGCGCGTGGCGGTCGTTTCATTTCCCCGCCCTTCCCGGCACCGTCATGCCTTGAGAAACCGACGCATCTCCGAGGGCGTGGTCCCTATGACCGATCTGAAGGAGTGACAGATTTTTCAACTTTGTTTCCTCCGGGGGTATTCTGCCAACTCCAGTTCTCCACGGCTTGTACGAAGACAACTTCGACGTTACGTAGCGGTGACGAAAGGCGATCTTCGCTGCGCTGAACGGGGATCCATGCCATCGAATCGGGCCTGGATTGAAGATCTGGTGCAGCCGGTAGCGCATCGGGAGGTGCGGCCATGATTGTCACGAGTGAATTTGAGGACCTGACTACGCCGTCGGGCCCGATGCGAACGCACATCTACACGCCGCCCGCGCGAACAACGGGCGGGGGGTATCCCGGGCTTCTGCTCTATCCCGAGATCTTCCAGCAGACGGGTCCGATCGTGCGGCTCTCGAAGCAGTTTGCCAGTCATGGCTATGTGGTCATGGCCCCCGAGATCTATCACCAGCACGAACCTCCGGGGACCGTTCTGGAATACGACAACGCCGGGCGCGACAAGGGAAACGCGTACAAGCGCTCCACCAGAATGTCGACCTTTGACGACGACGCCGGAGTTGTTCTCGACGCGCTCCGCGCCCATCCGCGGTGCAACGGTCGGCTCGGAGTAGTCGGATTCTGTATTGGTGGCCATCTCGCTTTCCGCGCTGCCCTGCGCCCTGATGTCCTGGCGGCCTGCTGCTGCTATCCGACCGACCTCGACAGCGGAACCATTGGCGAGGGAGAAAACGCCGACACATTGGCCCGAGCAAAGGAGATCAGCGGAGAACTGGCCATCATTCTCGGGCGGCAGGATCCCCATGTGCCGATCGGCAGCCGGGAGACTATTTACCGCGCTCTGTCCGAAGCGGAGGTTCTCTTCAGCTGGCACGAACTGAATGCCGAGCATGCCTTCATGCGTGACGAGGGCCCGCGCTACGACGCGGAAGCGTCGCGGTTGGCGATGGCCATCGCCCTGGGCCTCTTCGCCCGGGCTTTGTAGACCTCTCTCTACTGAGCAGCGAAAGACCAGCGCCGGTATGTCCTGAAACAAACCGGTAAACATTGCTGAAGCCTGAGGACTTGCGCGTTGGGTCTGCGGGAACATCCCCATTCATTGGCCGTAGAACAATGAACTGCGCCATGTCTGAATCCTCGCTCCTCGAGGGCACAATCGTAGGCCGCTATGAGGTCCTGGCCCTTCTCGGGGCAGGCGGTATGGGTGAGGTTTATCTCGCCCGCGACCGTTCCCTTGGCCGATCCGTGGCACTGAAGATTCTCCCTCAGGAGCTGATGAGCGATCCGCTCCGCGTGCAGCGCTTTATCACCGAAGCCAAAGCTGCTTCCGCTCTGAATCATCCGGCCATCGTCACAATCTATGAGAGTGGGGAGGCCGAGCTTTCTCCGAGTCAGCACCTCCACTTCATCGCCATGGAGCTGGTGGAGGGCTCGACGCTGACGCAATCGACGCAGCAGAACGTGCCGTTCCCGACGCGCCTTCGGCAGCTTGCCGAAGTTGCAGAAGGATTGGGAAAGGCGCACGGGCGCGGAATCATCCATCGTGATCTGAAGCCGGACAACATCATGATCACCGCTGACGGACACGCAAAGATCCTGGATTTTGGAATCGCCAAACTGATCGAAACGGAACAGGGTCCGTCGCGTCCGTCGCCCGAATGCCGGACGCTGACCGGATCGTCGGCGCGACTGGGAACCCTGGGTTACATGTCGCCCGAGCAGGTCGAATGCCTTCCGCTCGATCATCGCGCCGATATTTTTTCCTTCGGGGCGATCCTCTACGAAGTCGTCACCGGTGAGGCGCCATTCCTTGGTGATACGAACGCCCAGACTCTGCATAACACCGTACACCGCCAGCTTCCCGGGGTCACTCTGACTGACCGGCGGCTCTCGGAGGCGCTCCAGAGAGTCCTCGATCGTTGCCTGGCCCGGGACCGCGAAAAACGATACGACTCGGCCCGCGATCTCAGCTCCGATCTGCTCGATGCGGCAGCGTTGGCTGCGTCCGGCCGGGGAGAACGCGTCGCCACCGCCGCTGCTCGCTCGCCGCGTCTGCGCCTTGCCGGAATGCTGGTAGTGCTCGTCATCGCAGCTGTTCTCCTGCGTTCGCCAGCGGGCGCCATCGTCGATACAGTGACGGCCTCGGTCGCGCCTTCGCGGAATCCCGAAGTTCTGCGCCTGCAGAAACTGCTCGCGGCTGAACGAGAGCAGAACCATCAGGCCTCGATTTCGTTGACAGCACGCGAGCAGGAACTCGAGAGTCGGAACGTCGAGATCGAGCGTCTTCGCGCCAGCTCAGACGAGAGCGACCGGCTGCGCGCTGACCTGGAGACGTCCTACCGCCGCCTTCTTACGGATGTGAACCAGGACCTCCGCCGCAACAGCTCCGAACGATCGCAGTTGCGCGAACGAATTGCCGGCGCCGAAACGGAGTTGCAACGATTCCGCACCGAGGCTGATCTCAGAGCAGCGCAGCAGCAGCGTCTGAGCGCCATCCAGAAAGCCCTGTCCCCTGTGATGGATACCAGGCTGGAGGCACGGGGGCTGGTACTCACTCTCCCGGGCATGTTTTTCGGCCACGGAATGAGTTCAACGGGCGCCGCCAGCGATGGAGTGCTGCAGCGGCTGGCCGAGCAGCTTCGTGCTCACCCCGAGGTCAGGATCGCGCTCGAAGGCCACACCGATTCCACGGGATCGGCGGATGGGAATCTCGTTCTGTCGCAGGAAAGAGCGGAGGGTGTGCGCAGTTACCTGATTGCTGCCGGTGTTGACGGGGAGAAGATCACAGCGGTGGGCCGGGGTGAAGACTTTCCTGTTTTCAGTAACGAGAGCGACGCTGGCCGGATAGCCAACCGCCGCGTGGAGATCGTCCTTTCCAACTGATAGCGGGCTGCCTTCCCGTGGAGTTAATTCGATACGACAAATATAGCTATAAAAGCAGTATTTGAACTGATATCAACACCTAGGCGTTGAAATCGTTGTTGAAAATCAGTATTCTCTCTTTGCGGGCTCGTGCGTTTTACAAATTCAACGCATTGCGGCCCGGCGCCACCGGCGGTATGCTGCTGACGAGGGTCATCACTGGTGAGCGGGGAGGGATTGGCATGAGCAATCTTCGCGGGATCGGACGTGGCGCGGCCGGGTGGGTCGTTCTGGTCGTTTTCAGCGTCGGTGTTCTCGTGGCCTCGCTTCTGGCCAAAGCGGGAGGCTCCTCCAACGCCATTCCATCCGCCTTCAGCCGTTCCCCGCGAAACGTCATCGTCATCTGTATGGATACCGTGCGCTTCGACAGCTTCTCGCTGCCGGAGCGTTCAGGCAATCCCGATCTATTCACTCCCTGGATCGCTCAGGCCATCGACTATCACAACGCCAGTTCCGTTTCGTCCTGGACCATCCCCTCGGTAGCGACGGTGCTCACGGGACTCTACCCACAGCAGCACGCTGCCGGGTCGCTCGCTGGGGTCCCAGCCAATCTGAGCACAACGACGCCCACCGTCCTTTCCGGGGAAGCGGTAACGTTCCCGGACATTCTCCGAACCCGGAACTTCACGACCTATGCAATCACGGCCTCTCCTTTCGTCTCAGAGACCACCGGGCTTCTCAAGGGAATCGAGCGCAGTGAGTCCGTGGCCTCTACGGAAGTGGCCCCGCACGCCGTGAAATGGTTACAGGACAGGGCATCGCAGAGCGAGAGGTGGTTTCTCTACCTGCACTTCATGGATGCTCATGAAGATCACATCGAGGGGTTGCCGGAAGTTCGCTTGCATGCTGCCGAGCTTTCACCCGCCTTGCGTCAGGCCACCCTTCGCACGGCGCCACGTGGAATCTGCGCGGATCCCGGAAACGACGAATGCCTCCGCTATCAGGCCTACGTGAATTCCCTGACCAGACTGCGAAAGAACCTGGGCACGGTCCTGAACGCGCTGGCCCGTACCGGACTTCAGGAGGACACGCTCGTCGTTCTTTTCTCCGACCATGGAGAAGAGTTCCGCGAACACCGCACCCAGGAACTGGCTCTGGGCGGCGATATGCGCGGCGATACTCGCGGCTACTACGGCGAGGGTCACGGCCAGTCCATGTTCCGTGAGTTGCTGCACGTACCGGTTCTCGTGTGGTACCCCGGAATCGCGCCAAGGGTGAGCGCCGCCCCCATCAGCCTGGTGGATCTTGCGCCATCAATTCTGGACTGGGTCAAAGCGCCGCCACTTCCGACACAGGCGGGCCGTACCCTCGACGCCCGTGCCACGCGCCGCTCGTTGCCTCCCCATCGCATGATGTTCGCCAGCGGCATCGCCTACGGCTATCCCCAGCAGGCGGTGACCTGGAATGAGTGGAAACTGATTCAGGTAAGTTGCGTGGGCGAGCAGTATCTTTTCAACCACCGTACTGATCCCGAGGAGCAGCATCCCGTGCATGACGTTGCAGTAGAGCGCAGCCTGGCCCGCGGCCTGTTGCGATATGACGGGCTGGACTCGCTGCGGCGGAACAGCGCCTCGCGATTCAGCGAAGAGCAACTCAGCAGTCTTCGATCCCTCGGATATCTGCAGGGTGGGCCGGCCACTGCGCGCGTGTCCTGCCCGAAGCCCGGATCCCTGGCCGCAGCAGGCTCCGCTACCGAGGCGAAGGCAGACTGACGAGAATCGATGTGGCGATGAGGACGGCGCCTGCGGCGATCAGTTCTCCCATCGCCGATTTCCAGAGCGCCTCAGTCGCCAGTTCAGTTCCCAGAAGAGGACGCTGACGGCGCCAGTTCCACGCCCCCAGCCCCAGAACGACGAGTACCAGCACCAGCTTGACGATGAGGGTGTATCCGTAAGGTGTGGTCCAGAGCGCCGAAAAATGTTTCAGATGCAGCCAGGCGGTAACCACGCCGGTGAATGCCAGGATTGAAGCAGCAGTCAATGCCAGCGGAGAAAACGAGTGCACCATCTCCGCCGCCAGAACTCCTCGTCTCGCGGACTCGAGTCTGCTTGCACGCACCGTGGCCAGACCGGCCACGAGAAGAATGAAAAGAGTTCCGATCCAGAAACCACCGGCCAGCATATGAATGGGATTGACCGTACGTCTCCAGGCGCCCGTGGCCACACTGGCCAATGGCTTCCCGATCACGCCAACCGCGGCGACCTGCCACCCGAAGCGCAATCGTCCGGCTGCCAAAAGGAAACCGGCCACGGCCACAATTGCGGCAGCAAACTGAAGAGCGGAGACCGCATTCGTCGTCAGCAAGCGAGAAATACTCAGGTGCTGACGCGCTGCCAATGCTGGAAGATTATTGATAAACATGGCCAGCATTCCGCAAGCGCCCACCAGACCGAAGATGGCCGCGCGATGCCGCGCCGTCCGGAGCACCAGCCCACTCTCTCCGCTTCCGAAGGCCGACGTCACCCGGCGGCCGAGAACCACAAGCCCAAAGCCGATCGCTCCCGACGCCAGGAACGAGAGGGCGAAACCGAGAAGCTCAACTGGAGGGTCAGACCAGTCGATGAGCGGTTTGGATTCAGCGATCAAGGCGGCATCTCATTTCGAAACATGCATGCGCGTACCGCGATCGTGTCATCCCGACGAGCGAAGCGAGGAGGGATCTCCCGCACGTGCAACGCGGTTGTCCCAGGCCCCACAGGAGATCCCTCGCCTTCGGCTTCGGGATGACAACTTCATGATCCGGCAGAAGGCGGCGAACACTACAAACTGGCTCGTCATCCCCACTTCTCGCACCTGATCAACGAGATCCGGCCCGTTGCAGTCCGAGGTCCAGCAGTTTTTGAATGAGCTCCGGGTAGCTCAATCCTTCCTCTTCGGCGGCGGAGGCGAACTCCTCGCTCCGGGCGATGTCGGGGTTGGGATTTGCTTCGAGGAAATAAAGCTTTCCGTCCACCCCAAGGCGGTAGTCGATGCGGTTGTAGCCATCGAGATCCAGAATCTTGGCGATGCGCTTCGTGGTGCGTATGACATATTGACGCATTGATGGCTCGAGATCTTCGGCGTGCTGCTGAAAGATACCCCGCCTGCGCTGATAGTCCGGATTGTGTTTGACGTTGGCCGTGGCAATGGAAGCGGCCCCTGGAGGCATGTTCTCGAACAGCAGTTCCCAGACGGGGAGCACTTTCATCCGCTGGTTACCCAGGATTCCGACGTAGAACTCTCTTCCGTCCACGAATTGTTCGGCGATGGCGTCAGAGCCGTTGCGCTGATGGATGAATGCCACGCGCTCGCGCATTTTCTCGTCGTTGTCCACGATCGAGGCCTGCGAGATTCCCAGCGAAGCTTCATCGACGAGGCTCTTCACGATGAGGGGAAACTCCAGGCCCTTGGGCCGGTGCACGCGTTGCCGGCGTGGGAAGACGGCGAAGCGGGGAACGACGAGGTGATGGTAGGAAACCAGTTTCTTTGAAAGGGCCTTGTCGCGGGCCAGCATCAGGCCGCGGGGATGACATCCCGTGTAGGGAATCTGCATCAATTCCAGGAAGCTCACAACGTGATGGTCGAAATCCTGCCGGCCGAGGAACTCCTCGAGGAGATTGAAAACGATATGCGGCTTCCAGTCGCGGATGACCGTGCGGATCGGTCCCAGTTCGTCCGAAACACCGAGCGGGTAGACCTCATGACCGAGCTCGCGCAACGTGTCGAGCACGTCGCGCTCTGTCTTGAACTCGTACAGCTCCCGCTCACTGTAGCCCTCGAGGCTCTCCGGAGGGACCATCGACGGCTGCATGAGCACGACGATTCGCAATTTTCGTCTGGCTTTTTTCATAGCGCAAACCAGTTCCGCCGGCTGTAATGAAAGTCCATCGTTTTCACCGTGAGCAGCACGGCGAACTCCATCTTCAGGCGCCGCTCCGGTCCTACGGCACGCAACTTCAGCTCGCGGCTCCGTCCGATCATGTCATTGAGAACCTGCTCCAGCGTGAACTGGTATTCACCAGTCCAGTTCGAGACCAGTCTGCGAATCTCGGAACGGTTTCGCCGGAGAAAATTCGCCGCCAGCGGTTGTCTGGCATGCCTGGGGTCGTCCGAGAATAGCCGCTTCAGATCGCGATCGTAGGTGTCCGGATAGCTGACCATGTAATGACTGCGCTTGTCCGTGTAGTAGTCACGCAAGGTGACGTTGAGGGTGGGAAGCGATTCAGGGCGCCGCCTGCTCCGGTGCCGGACCGGCTCATCACTGAGGCGATTCAGCAGCTCATTGACGTATTCGAGCTTCTTCAGGGCTGGCCATTCCGCGTAACGTTTTCGCCATCCACCGTTGCGTGATCCGAGAACGACGGCGAAGGTCTCGGCGAAATCCTCCATGGGATGGCTCTGGGCGTAGTAGAGGCGAAGGTGCTGCACGAAACGGCGGCTGGCCGGGTTCGGTCGATAGTGCTCGGGATAGCGTTTGGATGGATTGCCGAAGAGGGCCCGGCGCTGGGTATCGCGTCCGAGACCGTAGGCGTTGTCCAGGGCATGGCCGCACTCGTGGCGAAGGATCTTCATCATCTCTTCGACGTTGCCGCCTTCGACTTCCAGCATCTGCTTCCGCTCCAGCTTCATCAGCCTGGGATGGGCGAGATAGAAGGGGATGGCGATCCCCGGAATGCGGTCAGCCACGAACCAGTCGTAGGATAGCCAGGCGTGCGGCCTGAATCGAAGACCTCGCCGCTCCAGTTCTCCGTATAGATCCTGAAGACACTCCTCGATCCACGTTCCTTCAATCCGCAGCCCAAGGTGACGGAGTTTGAGATCAAGGAGATCAGAATCGCTGAGATCCTCCCACGGAAAGTCTTCGCCGTACGGCTTCGTCGCTGCCTCCGGGACCATCGTAGCAGGTCGGGTTCCGTCGACGGAGGAAGCATTGGCCGATCTGGTGCTTCAGTGAAAGAATGCTGCAGGAAATCGATCGGACCTGCATAAAGAAGGAGCGTACATGAAATCGCTGGTTCACCTGGCCGTCTGCAGTTGTCTTTCCGCCTCGGTCGCTCTCGTATCCCTCGCTGCCCCCCGGGCCACAGGCACAAAATCCGACAAACCGGCCGGCACCCTGGTCGATCGCGCCGGATCCACGGGATTCATACAGATCGAAGCCGAAAGTTTCAACACGCTCACCGCCCGTCAGAAGGAGCTTGCCTACTGGCTGAGTAGAGCGGCCATCGCCATCGACCCGATCATCTATGACCAGAACTCCCGCTTCGGGCTGAGACAGAAATATCTGTTGGAGATGATCCTCTCTCACCCGCAGGGAGTTCAGCCGTTGGTTCTGAAGAACGTTACGAATTACGTGAAACTCTTCTGGTCCAGCGACGGCAATCACAATGGAACGACCGCGCAGAAGTTTCTTCCCGATTTCACATTCGAGCAGTTGCAGTCGGCGGCGCTCGCTGCCCGGGCACACACCCCCGCGGCGATGAGTGCCGAAGACCTGAAAAAAGAGTTGTCGGATCTGCGGCCTTCGATGTTCGATCCCGATTTCGAACCGATGGCCACGGCCAAGACTCCGAAGGGCGGCCTGGATATCATTCAGGGCAGCGCCAACAACTTCTATGGACCGGACGTGACCCTTGCCGATCTGAAGAATTTCGCCGAGAAGTATCCGCTGAACTCGCGCGTGGTCAAAGGCGCCGATGGCACTCTCACCGAGGAAGTGTATCGAGCGGGCACGGTGGACGGCTCCATTCCGCCCGGCAGGTATGCCCGCTATCTCAACCGCGCCATCTGGTATCTGGAGAAGGCGCGCGCGGTAGCCGAGCCCGGGCAGCCCGAGGTGATCGATGCTCTCATCCGCTACTACCGGACGGGAGATCCGCGGGACTGGATTGCCTTTGGCGTGGCCTGGGTACACAACAACAAAAAAGTCGACTTCGCCAACGGGTTCATCGAAGTCTACCGCGATGCCCGGGGAGCGAAAGGGACCTCGCAGTCGTTCGTCTCGGTTACCGACGAAAAGGTCAACGAGCTCATGACCAAGCTGGCCGCCAACGCCCAGTACTTCGAGAACAAAGCCCCCTGGGCCGATCAGTACAAGAAGCAGGGAGTCCAGCCTCCGCAGGCCAAGGCCATCGAGACCGTGATTGAGACCGGCGACTTCTCGGTGACGACGGTGGGGGACAACCTCCCGAACGAGAACGAAGTTCGGGAAAAGGACGGAACGAAGAGTTTTCTCTTCACCGGTTCCACCCGGGCTCTGAACGGCGCCACAGGCCACACCGCGCTGAATGAATTCGCCTGGTCCGATGAGGAGAAGGCTATCGGCGTGAAGTACGGGACCGAGGCTTCGGACCTGCTCACTGCCATGCACGAGATCATCGGTCACGGGTCTGGCAAGGTGAACCCGAAACTGACCGAGGAACCGCTCTCCTATCTCAAGGAATACGGATCGACTCTCGAGGAAGGCCGGGCTGATCTCGTTGCGCTGTGGAATGTGTGGGATCCGAAGCTGGCGGAGATCGGTCTGATCTCCAACCCCGACGTCGGCAAAGCGATGTATTCGAGTGCCGCTCGTGCCGGACTCTACCAGCTTCGCTCGATTACGAAGGGGGACACGATCGAGGAAGATCATCAACGCGACCGGCAGATGATCGTCAACTACATCATGGACAAGACCGGCGCCATCGAGAAGGTGGAAAAGAACGGGAAAACGTACATGGTAGTTCGCGACTTCGACAAGATGCATCAGGGCGTAGGGATGCTTCTGGCCGAGCTGATGCGTATCAAAGCCGAGGGCGACTACGATGCCATCAAGAAGCTTGTGGACACGTACGGAGTGCACTTTGATCCGGCACTCCGCGACCAGGTGGTGAAGCGCTACAAAGCTCTGGATCTGCCGACCTACTGGTACGGGGTGAACCCGGACCTGACGGCCCGGGTGGATTCGAACGGCAAGGTCGTGGACGTGACGATGAGCTATCCGCGCGATGTGGTGCAGCAGCAACTCGGATATTCGTTGATCAATCAGTAGGCCGCGGAGCGTGGAGAACTTGTCATCCTGGAGGGAGCGAAGCGACCGAAGGATCTCGTCAACGAGAATCGTGCCCTTGCTCGCGTTGCAACCGGGAAGGTAGAAGAGATCCTTCGCTCGACGCTTCAGGATGACAGGCGGCGTACGGGGGCGTGGAGAACTCGTCATCCTGGAGGGAGCGAAGCGACCGAAGGATCTCGTCAACGAGAATCGTGCCCTTGCTCGCGTTGCAACCGGGAAGGTAGAAGTGATCCTTCGCTCGACGCTTCAGGATGACAGGCCACGGTAATCGTGTTATTCGTTTGACATCGGCGCCTGCGCCGTTCCTTCGCTCAGGATGACATTTCGGCGAGGTGCCGATGAGCTCCGAGCGCTTCAACCGAGCTGCACGGAAAGCATGGAGATCGAGCCGCCGTCGATTCCTTCGACCGGGAAGCTCACGCCATCGCCATCCATCCTCGTGCCCAGCACGTAGAGCAGGGGAAGGAAGTGATCCGGAGTCGGCGCGGCCAGAGCAGCGTCCGCACCCAGCGACTCGTAGTTCACCAGTGCCGCGTCATCGCCCTCGGTGATTTTCTCTCGCGCGAACTTGTCGAAACGGAGCGTCCAGTCGAACGGCCGCGCGGGATGCTGGCCCCAGGCGTAGGCGTGAAGGTTGTGTACGAGGTTGCCGCTTCCCATGACGAGCACTCCCTCGTCCCGAAGTGGGGCTAAGAGCCGCCCGGCCTGGTAATGAAATTGCGCTGGCTGCGTCTCGTCGATACTGACCTGCACAACAGGAACGGCGGCATCGGGAAAAAGGTGACAGAGCACCGACCACGCGCCGTGGTCCAGACCCCAGCTCTCGTCCGGACGGGCTGCAATTGGATGGAGAAGTTCCATGATGCGCCGGGCCAGCGAAGGGCTGCCGGGCGCGGGATACTGCACCTCGAAAAGCGACGGGGGAAATCCGCCGAAATCGTGAATCGTCCGCGGCCTTCCGGACATGTGCACCAGCGTCTCGGGTAGATACCAATGCGCTGAGATGCAGACGATTCCAGCCGGTCTGCGGATGTTCTTTCCAATCCTCGACCAGGCCTCGGTCCATTGATTGGACTGGATGGCGTTCATGGGATTTCCATGTCCGAAAAATATCGCCGGCATTCGTTCGCTGGAGTTCATGAGGTACATACCTTCCATCTTCCGCCCGTGGGGTACATGTGGTCCCGTTATTGCTAAATCATTTCTGTTCCGCACTCTGACATTCGAATGCGTCGATGGCCGGCAACCGCCGCGCCACTACGTCCATCGAGAAACGGACTCGGGCAAACAAAAAACAGGAGAGAAAACACTATGGGTATGTTCAGCGATCTGATGGGAAAGATCTTTCATCATTCGGCCAATGCCGAACGTCCGTACGACGCAGCTCCGCCTGCGTCTTTCACGCCGACTCCGGGAGTCCAGCCGAGTCCCACGGCACAGGCCACGCCACCGGCAGGATCGGTGGACGTTGCGGCGATTTTCGACAAGCTTGCAGCCGAGCACACAGCGGAAAAACTCGACTGGAAGCATTCCATCGTGGACATGATGAAGTTGCTGGGCATGGACAGCAGCCTCAGCGCCCGTAAGGATCTGGCCTCGGATCTTCACTACAGCGGCGATATGAACGACTCGGCGTCGATGAACATGTGGCTTCACAAGGAAGTCATGCGCAAGATCGCCGAAAATGGCGGCAAAGTTCCCGACGACGTAATGCATCACTGAGCGAGCGATCCCTCCCGGCGCTGCAGCAATGAGTTGCGGCGCCGGGCAGTACGATTGGACCGCGGCTTCGCCGCAGGGAAGGACAGGCATGGACTCCACTTCGATCATCAGCGCTCTCGAGCAGCAACTCGGATCCGACACCGTGGCCAGAATCAGCCGCCAACTCGGCGTCGATCCTTCCATGGCCTCCAGCGCCATTTCCATGGCATTGCCGACGATTCTCGGCGGGCTGGCGAAGAACGCCTCGCATCCTCAGGGCGCGGAAGCCCTGAATAATGCTCTCGCCGACCACGACGGCAGCATACTCGACAACCTCGGTGGATTACTGCAGAACCCCGCGGGCTCCGCCGGCGCTGCCATTCTCGGACACATCTTCGGCCGGAAGCAGGCGCCTCTCGAACAGGGGTTGGGGAAAGCGACGGGAATGAACGCCCAGCAGATTGGCCAGCTGCTGATGATGCTGGCGCCGATCGTCATGGGAGTCCTGGGCCGCATGAAACAGACGCAGGGACTGGGCGCTCAGCAAATCCCTGATGTGCTGAATCAGAGCACGGCCGAGATCGAACAGAAAGCTCCGGAGACTGCAGGACTGAGCCAGATTCTGGACAGAAACCACGACGGCAACATCGCCGACGACATTGCCCGCATGGGCTCCTCTGTCTTCGGCGGACTGTTTGACACGAAGTCCTGACGTCGAGCAGGCAGGAACGATTCGCCCGGAAGTTCAGTTCAGCGCACCGCGTCAATGATGGTGTTCGGCGCAGCCTTGGGAAGCTTCAGAAGAAAAACCGTACCGCTCTCGTTCGACCGCTCAATTTCCACCGTCCCCTGATGAACCTGGGCGATCCAGAGAGCGATGGGGAGTCCCAGCCCCGCCCCATCGGAGGTTTGTCCTGAGTGGCGGATGCGTACAAAGCGATCGAAGATTCGCTCCTGATTCTCCGCCGTGATGCCGGGACCATCGTCCGAGACCCGGATTTCGTAATGGTTGCCGGATTCCCGGACGCTTACCAGCACATGACCAGCGTTGCCGGTGAACTTGACCGCGTTGTCCACGAGATTCATGAGCATGCGGCCGATGAGTTCCTCGTCCGCGCTCATGAGCAACTCGGAATCCGTTTCGAACGAAACCTCCACTCCTTTCAGAGAGGCCACCGAGCGGATCTGACGCACGACGTCCATCACCAGCTCGTCCAGGTAGAACCGCGTCAGGGTGACCGGATAATTACCCGAATCGGTTCTGGCCAGGAGGAAGAGGCTGCGAACGATGTGTGTGACTTTTCGTGCTGATTTCTGGATGATTTCGATGGTCTCCCGATATTCATCCGAAGTGCGATCGCTGCGTCCCAGTGCCACGTCGGCCTCACCCTGGATGATGGCCACGGGCGTGCGCAACTCATGGGAGGCGTCTGCCATGAATCGCCGCTGTGATTCGAACGCATACTGCAACCGTTCCAGCAGTTCGTTGAGCGTGATGGCCAGGAACCCCAACTCGTCGCGCTCGTTTTCCACCTCGATTCTGGCGCTCAGAGTTTCCGCGCCGATCTGCCTGGCCTTCAGGCTCATAGCCGTAACCGGCTCGAGGCTTTTTCTCGCCAGCATGTAGCCTCCACCGGCAGCGAGCAGAAGGGCGAGGGGGATTCCCAGAAAAATGGCGTGAGAGACGCTTTCCAGACGGTCGGCCTGTTCGTCGAGATCGCGAGCTACGATGACCGTGAAACGTTTGCCGGAGACTTCGAGCGGCTGGATGATCACTCGGATTCCGTCCTGCTCCGGACCTCCAGCGATTGTGGCCAGACCGCTTCGCTGACGTTGGGCAAGGGCCAGGACCGTCCGTCGCTCTTCCGGGCTGAGCCGGGCCAGGGAAGAGGCCACCACCCTGCCATCGGATGAAACGATGATGATTTCGCGGTCTTCGTAGCGAAAGCCTGAGAGAACGCTCCTGATCTCGAGGGCATCGTCTGACTCGTTCTGAAGAGTGGAGGTGATTTCCTGAACCGTATCGCCGAGCGAGCTGTCTGTCGACGCGTGAATCTCGCCAGTGAGGATTACGTAGCTGATGATGCTGAAGGTAACCAGGACCAGCGCCAGAATGGCCGTGTACCAGAGCGTGAGGCGGGCGCGTACGGAGTGAAACATCCTCATGGCCTCCGTTCGGAGGAATCGGGATCGGTCAGCACGTACCCTGCGCCGCGAATGGTCTGGATCCACTTCTTCGCCGAAACCCTTTCCAGATGCCGGCGCAGGCGGTTGATGTAGACCTCAATCAGATTAGAGAAGGGGTCGAAATCCTGATTCCAGACATGTTCAGAAATCTCTTCACGGCTGATGACGTGACCGGAGTGCCGCGCCAGAAACTCCAACAGGGAGTACTCCTTCGCGGTCAGCAGGAGCGGCTCGCTGTTGACATGAACCTGATGGGAGCGCGTGTCCACGTGAAGCTCGCCCACGCGGACCACAGATGGGGCGGCGACCGGCTCACGGCGCAGCAGTGCGCGCAGTCTGGCCAGGAGCTCACGAAACTCGAAAGGCTTGGCCAGGTAGTCGTCCGCCCCCGAATCCAGTCCCTCGATTTTATCGTCCACCGAATCGCGGGCGGTGAGAATCAGAATGGGCACGTGCGAGCCCGAGTGACGTAACTGCCGGCAGACCTCCATGCCGCCTGTTCCCGGAAGCATGAGATCGAGGATGACGACATCGTACGGATTCAGCGAGGCCAGCTCCAGCGCGGTCTCTCCATCGTCCGCAACGTCGACGGCGTAGGCGTGCTCGGTCAGCCCCTTGCGAAGGAAACGGGCTACATCCACATCATCTTCGACGACGAGAAGGCGCATATTCACACTGGGTCAACAACCGTGTAACAACGCTCAATCCTGCGTCGCTCTTTCTGCGTTTATAGCCCTGGGAAACTAACCCTACGATGAATTGGCCCGGAACTTCCCGTTCATGCTCGCTTAATCTGCATTCCGCTATGGTGCCTGTCGTAGTCAATCCGAGGGGCCAAACCCTCACACCAACGGAGGCTTTATGAACAGACTGGCAGTAGCAACAGGCGTTCTGGCGACGGCATTATCGCTGGGCTCGGTCACGCTCCTCGCTGCAGAGCAGAAGGCTGAGACAAAAAAAGTAGTGGTCCACGAGACCAAAGCGACCGAGAAGCAGGAGGAGAAGAAGGAAACCGTGCAGCAGCCCTCAAACGATCAGGCCGCCATGCAGCGCGAGGCGAAGATCACCATGGCCCGGGCCCGCGCCATCGCTGTAGCAAAGGCTCCGGGAACGGTTCAGAGCGGTGAGCTGGAGCGTGAGCACGGAAAGCTGATCTACTCCTTCGACATCAGAACTTCTTCGAAGATCACCACGGAAGTGAACGTCAACGCCCTCGATGGCAGTATCGTGGGAATGCAGAAAGAGAATGCGGCGAAAGAAGCCGCCGAGAAGAAACAGGAAGCGAAAGAAAAATCCGTACGTACGAATCCCGGCACACAGAAGCACTGATACGTAGAATCTCTGGAAAAGACTCCGCACGCCGTCCGGAACGGGCGGCTGCGGAGGTCTTTGAAAGGCGAACCAAATGAGAGGATGCTTTTCCGCGATCCTGATTCTTGCTGCCGGATGTGCGACGCAGTCGACGACGCCACCTCCTCAATACCACGTGGTAAGCCACATCGCCGTGGGAGGCGAGGGAGGATGGGACGACCTGAGCGTGGACAATTCCGCGCACCGCCTCTATGTCTCCCACTCGGATCGCGTCAATGTCATTGACCTGGTCAGCGGCAAGGTGATCGGGGAAATCGGAAACACTCAGGGCGTGCACGCCATCGCCCTGGCCCCCTCGCTGCGCCGGGGCTTCGTCAGCGACGGGCGCACCTCCAGCGTGACCATCTTCGACCTCGACTCGCTGCAGACATTGTCAGAAGTGAAATCGAGCGGCGAGCGGCCCGACGCCATGGTCTTCGATCCATCCAGCTCGCTGGTCTTCGCTTTCAACGCCGGCAGCAATAACGCCACGGCCATCGACGCGGCGACAGGCGTTGTCAAAGGGACTATCGACCTCGGTGGAAAACCGGAGTTTGCCAGAAGTGACCGGCACGGCATGGTCTATGTGAACGTCGAAGACACTAGCGAGATCGTGGCCATCGATTCACAGGCGCTCGCTGTTGTCAGACGGTGGAGTCTGGCGCCCTGCCAGGAGCCCTCCGGCCTGGCCCTGGACATCGCCCATCACCGGCTTTTCAGCGCCTGCGACAACCAGGTCATGGCTATCAGTGACACGGACGCTGGACGGGTCATCACCACAGTATCAATCGGGGAAGGCGTCGACGGAGCTGCCTGGGATCCCGGCTCCGGACTGGCTTTCAGCTCGAATGGGAGATCCGGAACCCTCACTGTCGTTCGCGAGAACTCCCCAACCGAGTTCTCCGTTCTCGCCAATGTTGCGACCTCACCGGGCGCGCGAACCGTAGCACTGGATGAAGGCACGCATCACCTCTATCTGCCGACGGCCCGATTCGGACCCGCTCCGGCCCCGACAGCGGATCGTCCGCACCCGCGCCCTTCGATCCTTCCCGGAACATTCGAGATTCTGGACGTGGGGCCGTAGCCTGCAAGACAAAGTTGTACAGGAGCGATCTTCGCGAAATCGTTCTGGCCAGAAAAGTTCGCCGGCATCAAATAGGATGCTGCCGCGGCCGACCATCAGGCAAGTCCGGAGGGATGGCCTTCGTTCTGATTCTGGTCGCTGAAGCGAGGCTGATTCAGCCCGCGGTCTGCAGATCGAGCTTCAGCGTGGCGTACTTCTGATCGATGTCAATTCTCACCGGGATTCGCCTGCCATCATCGCTGAGCCAGACGCGGACCTCGCCGGGAAAACGCTTCGCTTCAGTCCCCGTGGCCTTGATGGTGAATGGTCTCACGCGCATGTCGGTGTTTCCTACACGCATCGTTGTCGTTGGCAGAGGCTGATAGACCACGTCGTACTGCTTCGCCCCGGAAAAGATCTGCGCCTGTCTGGGCGCGTGGATTTCATCGGCATGCTGGCGGAGGTAGTAGATTGACGTCAGAACGTCCTGAGGAGCCGCGGACTCGAGCTTGTGGACCTTGACCTCAGTGCCCTCATCCGTCGTTTTCTGAACACGAGCCAGGCCCCTGTCCACATCGAACGATACGCGCTCGTCGCGCGCACTGCTCTTATAAGCGTAGGCGCTTCGGCTCATCAGAGTCTGCGTGCCTTCGGGGACCATGTTCGACTCGTAAAGGTAGTAGCCCTTCGTGTCGGAGGCGTTGATCGTCAGGCGGCTGTTCACCGTGTCGGCGGTCTTCGTTTCCAGCGTGCCGCGTCCTGAAGAGGGAAAGGCCAGGCGAGCCAGCCAGGAAAGACCACCGCGCAGATGCCACGAATAGTTCAGCCGTTCGGTGTTACCACCGTCGGCCGCCATCGAAATCGGGGCGAGAAACAGCACGAGTACAACGAGGGAAAGTAGTTTTTTCATGGACGGAATGGATAACCGTCCAACTCGTGAAAATATTCACAACGCGGCACTCCTGGAATGCTTGAGCCCGTCATCGGAATCGACCCTCCAGCCAGGGTGAAGAGACTCGGCGAGCACGCGGTCATTCCGAGCGAGAGCGAGGAACCCCAGTGGACGGGGGGCACGATCCCTGGGACGCTTACCGCCCACCCTCTGGGGCCCCTCGCTCCCGCTCGGGGTGACGCGTTTGCGTAGCATTACTTGTTAACGGTTGAAGAAACACGATGGCCGGCTGTCATCCTGAGCGTCGAGCGAAGGATCTCTTCC
>JBDTRY010000042.1:0-20873 GCA_039931435.1 Acidobacteriota bacterium
GACCCCGCAGTTTCTAATTGTCGCCAGAACGCAGTTCTAATTGACGCTGGACACCTGGAGGTGTCGCGGGGTGATGTGCCGGGGAGAACTGTGAAGAGAACCTCGGACAGCCGGTCATTCTTCCGACTAGTAGAGCGCTTGTCATCCTGGAGGGAGCGAAGCGACCGAAGGATCTCGTCAACGAGAATCGTGCCTTTCGTCACGGTGCAACAGGGACGGTGGCAACAGGGAAGGTAGAAGAGATCCTTCGCTCGACGCTTCAGGATGACACCTAGGCGTTTTACGGGATGTGGCGAATTTGTCATCCTGGCGAGAGCGAAGCGACCGAAGGATCTCGTCAACGAGAATCGTGTCCTTCATCACGGTGCAACAGGGACGGTGGCAACAGGGGAGGTAGAAGAGATCCTTCGCTCGACGCTTCAGGATGACACGTCGGCGTTTTACGGGATGTGGCGAACTTGTCATCCTTGAGGGAGCGAAGCGACCGAAGGATCTCGTCAACAAGAATCGTGCCCTTCATTTCGGTGGCAACAGGGAAGGTAGAAGAGATCCTTCGCTCGACGCTTCAGGATGACACGTCATGGTAGTCGTGTCATTTCCCGGACGGCGGCGCTCAAGCCGTTCCTGTTCCCAGAACCACCCCGTTGCCACATGGTCTGATCATTGCGTCTTGTTCCTGAAACAGAACAAGAGGAGGTTTTCATGAAGCACACCCTGAACATGGCCATCATCGTGCTGGCAATGACGCTCTTCCCGCTCTCGCTGGCCGCCCAACCCGACCAACCCATGCATCCCATGATGATGCCCAGCGTCGTCCGCGTCACCGGATCGGCCACCGTTCATGCCCCGCCCGATCAGATCAGCTTCACTCTGGGCGTACAGACCATGCGCCCGACGGTGGAAGATGCCGTCAGTCAAAACAATACCGCGACGCAGAAAGTCATCGTTGCGCTCCGGGCAGCCGGGGCGACGAAAGAACAGATCCAGACGTCCAACTTCACCATCTATCCGCAGCAGGAGTACCGCGAGAACCAGGCTCCCCGCGTAGTCGGCTATCAAGTCAACAACACGGTCACGGTCAGGCGGCCGACAGTGGAAGACGCCGGGAAACTCCTTCAAGCGGGAATCAATGCCGGAGCGAATCAGGCCTCAGGTCTGAGCTTCGATGTATCGAACTGGGGACCAGCCTCGGAGCAAGGCCTGCGCGAAGCGTTCAACGACGCCCGACGGAAAGCGACGGCTCTCGCCCAGACTGCAGGAAAAGCCCTCGGATCGGCGATCACCATCACCGAAGGCACCCAGGCCGCGATGCCTCCGCCGCAGCCCAGGCAGATGATGATGCAGGCCAAGGTTGCCGATGCGTCGGTGCCCGTAGAGCAGGGAACCGCGGAGAGGAATTTCGATGTCACAGTGGACTTCGAGATGCACTAACTGCTGTGCTAACAGTCTGATGCGTGCTGAGCCATACTGTTATTGATGGTATTGCTCTTGCAATCTATTCTGATGCCTGCAGCAATCAGCTGCGAGGCAAACCCAAGGAGGGGATTGTATGCATACCAAAGACAACGACAAGCATGGCAAGGACTCCATCACCAAGAACAATCAGACGAAGTCGACCGGCGGGGAGAAGAATCGCCGTCCGGATATGACCTTCGCGAGCCCGTCCGGCTCAACGACATCGAACGGACTGGGCACCCCGGATCGGACCAGGGGCGATCAGAGCAAGCAGCCCACGGACAAGTTTCAGACCTCACCACGATCGTCCTCCAAGTCAGACTCCCGCGTGGAGCCCTCAGAAAAGGGCGTGGAGCGCGAGCGGCCGAACAAGGACGTCGAGCGCAAGCGCTGAATAAGGATGTAACGAGCAGAATCAAGGACCGCCCTCGCCGGTGGTCCTTTTGTTTTGCTTGAAAGACTCCGGTATAACCGCGACACTGCATGTCCATGCCTGTCTTCGACATCCACATTCACGTACAGCCTTGGGAGATGCTCAAACCTGAGGTGATGCAGATGATGGACGACCCGTCGCATGCCGGAGTGAAGGAGATTCTCTCGTCGCCGGAACGGTTGCTGGCCTATCTCGATCGTGAAGAAGTGGAGCGGGCATGCTGTATCAATTACGTCTCCCCGGACGTGATGGGATTCACGCGCGAAACGAACGACTGGATTGCGGCCTTCACCAGAAACCACAGAGATCGGCTGCTTCCCGTCGGTTCGGTCAACCCCCTTTACGAGCAATCTCCGGCCGATGAGTTGGCGCGCATCCTCGACCTCGGCATTCGGTTGATCAAAATTCATCCGCCGCATCAGCTCTTCGCGGCGAACGCCTACCGGTTCGATCTGCCGCGGCTGGCCGAGGTCTATCGAGGATGCGAGGAAAGAAACGTTCCTGTGATGTTTCATACGGGAACATCGATTTTTCCCCGCGCCCGCAACGTATACGCCGATCCCATGGCCATCGACGACGTCGCTGTCGATTTTCCGCGGCTGAAAGTCATCCTGGCCCATGCCGGACGTCCGCTCTACGGTGACACGGCTTTTTTTCTGGCACGCAGGCATGGAAACGTCATGGTGGAGGTCTCGGGCATTCCTCCGAAGTCGCTCCTCACAGCGTTTCCCCGGCTTCCCGAAATTGCAGACAAGGTCCTGTGGGGAACCGACTGGCCTTCTCCCGGTGTGCGGTCCATGAAGGCGAACGTGCAGGCATTCCGGGAGCTGGGTTATCCGGAGGATGTGCAGCGAAAAGTGCTTTACGACAACGCCGCGTTACTGTTCGCTTGAGTGGTTTCGAGTTGTCCTGCGCCCGAAGGGCGCTCAGCGAATGGTCTTCACGAGTTTCGCCAGGAGTTCCGCCTTGTCGAGGTTGAGCACGAGTAACCCATCCTCGGATTCGACAACGGCGATGCGATCGAAACCGACTACGGCGACCGGCCGTCCTGAAGTGCCGCTGACGTAGAGTTCCCGCACCCCTTCAGAGTAGACATCGTCACCGCCCTGCCGCGGCGCGACGCGGGCTACCGCTCTCCAGGATCCGACATCGGACCAGCCCACCTCGCGTGCGGTGACGCATGCTACCCGTCGCGCGTGCTCCATGACGCCGAAATCGATGGAGATCGACGGCATCAGTTCGTAGATCGCCGCTCGCTTCTTGTCATCGGTTTCGGCAATCCACAAATCGGTAAGTCTGGCAATCTCCGGAGCCGCGGATACGAGCTCGCGGCGGAACACCTCGGCGCGCCAGAGGAACATCCCGCCATTCCAGTCAAAGTTGCCCGCCGTCAGAAACTGTTCGGCGCGGGTCTGGTCCGGTTTTTCCACGAACCGGCTCACCTCACGAATGCCGGCGGCGAGTTCGCCGCCGAGCTCGAGATAGCCGAAACCCGTGCTGGGCTCGGTCGGTTCGAAGCCGATCGTCACGAGGTATTCAGAGGATTGTGCGAAGCTGAGAGCGCGGTCGATGACGTCCGTGAATCGGGTTTCCTGCTGAATGGCATGGTCCGAAGGAAAGATCCCGATCGTCACTCCCGGGTTTCGCTTTTCGATTTCCGCGCAGCAAATGGCAATGGCCGGTGCGGTATTTCGCCTGGCAGGTTCGAGGAGGATATTGTCCGCGGGTAGCTCCGGCAGTTGCTCTGCCACCTTGATTGCGTATCGGTCGTTGGTGGAGACGAAGATTCTGGAGGGTGCCGCGATCTGGAGAAGGCGTTGAAATGTTTTCTGGATCAACGACTGACCGTCGAAGATCTTCAGAAACTGCTTCGGATTCTCGTCCGTGCTCAGTGGCCAGAGACGTGTTCCCGCTCCTCCGGCGAGAATGAGAACAGCGCGATCGCCGGCGCTCACACTGAAACGTCCGAGAGTGCGGATTGTGCCTCGAGGGCCCGAGGCTGTTCCGGCTTGCGGCCCACGGCCACGATGCTCAGACCACGCGAGGGCTGTGCCGGTTCCATGGCGCGAAATAGAGGCACGAAGAAATCGAAAACACGGGACTGCCCGGATGGGAGCTGTCCGCGATGCAGGATGCGGCTGTTGAGCCACCAGGCCAGCCGTCCAACCTGGTTCTGATATCCGATCTCGGCGACGTCGAAGCCTGCGCCGGTAAGCTTGGCGGCGATCTCGTCCCGATCATAGCGGCGCTGATGTCCGACGCCTTCGTCCAGGGAGCCGTAGAGGTCGCGGCCGGCGGGGACGTAAACGATGACGCTGCCTCCGGGCTGCAGAAGCTCGTAAACCTTCCGTAGCGCACCCTCATCGTCTTTGATGTGTTCGAGAACGTTGATGCATGTGACCGTGTCGAAGGCATACCGCTCGAGGGAGGTGTAATCGTCGGAATCGAGGTCGAGTTTTTCCACGATGATTCCAGGCCGGCGGCGAAAGGCGTTCGTCAGCCGGTCCAGATAGGGAGTTTCCCGCTCCGTGGCTACAATCAGTTCGCGACCGTAGAGAAAGCGGGTCATGGTTCCCGTACCCGATCCGACTTCGAGAACGCGTTGTCCCACATACGGTTTCAGGCGGTCCCAGATCCAGCGGTTGTACCGTCCCAGCCGGTCGAGCCTGCGCAGGGTGACGTACGTCTGCGGCTCGCTGCCGGCGTCGACGAAGAGGCCGTATTTGAGAATGGTCCAGATGGCGCTCACGCCATCCTTCCAGTTGATTTTCTTGCCTTCCCAGTAGTCGCGCCCGTGGTAGGAGATGGGAACCTCATAAATCCTGTAGCCGCGACGCGCTACCTTGGCCGTGATTTCAGGTTCGAAGCCGAAACGATCGGAGTTCACCTTGATGGACTGAATGACCTCACGGCGAAACACCTTGTAGCAGGTCTCCATGTCCGTGAGGTCGAGGTTGGTCGTGGCGTTGGAAAGAAACGTCAGAAAGGTGTTTCCGAGCCGGTGCCAGTAGAGCATGACGCGGCGGGGATAGCCTTCGAATCGGGATCCGAAGACGACGTCGGCATCTCCATCCAGGATGGGCTGCACGAGGCGCGGGTAATCAGCCGGGTCGTATTCGAGATCAGCGTCCTGAATGACCACGATGTCCCCGCGCGCCTCCTCGATACCCTTGCGGATTGCCGCCCCCTTGCCCTGATTCGTCTTCTGAAGGATGTGACGTAGCTCCGGCCACTCGGCGGCCAGGGCGGCTACTACGTCCCGCGACCCGTCGGTGGAGCGATCATCGACGACGATGATTTCCTTCTCGATGGGAACTTCCCGGACCCGCCGGAGAAGTTCAGCAACCGTGGCCCGCTCGTTGTAGCAGGGGACTATGACGCTGAGTACGGGCGGTTTGGGGCTGTCGGGCATTGGGCCGAATTGTAACCCGCACTGGGGCGGCGCCGGTCCGGAAGAGGTGCTATCTTGCGGCCTCCGGTGGCGATGATGACTCCGGATTCCGGGCCGCACGGACTCTCTCGCAGCGGGCCTCGGTCGTCTGAACAGTGAAAAACCCCATGGCCAACGCCCCTCAGATTTTCCGCAAGGTCGTGCATATGGCCTTCGGAACCTGCGCCATTCTGCTCAAGTGGATGAGTCCTGTGCAGGCCATCGCTCTGGCAGTGGCGGCGTTTCTGTTCAACCTCTTTCTTCTCCCGTACGTGGGAGGGAAATACATCGCCAGGGGCGAACGGGGATTCGATCGCGGCATTCTCCTTTATCCGCTGGCGGTGCTCGTGCTCATTCTGGTGTTTCCGTACCGGCCGGAGATCTCCGCTGCCGTGTGGATGATCCTCGCCTTCGGCGACGGGTCGGCGGCCCTGTTCGGAACGGTGCTTCGTTCGCCGTCGCTTCCCTGGAACGAAACCAAGTCCGTTGCCGGGACGGTGGCCTTCGTGGTGGTCAGCCTGGTCCCCGTTTGGTGGATTGCCACGTTCATGCATCCCGGTTCGGACCGCCGCTGGATGTTTCTCGTGGTGGCGCTCACCGTAACGGGATGCGCTGCCGTCGAGTCTCTGAAGACGAGCATCGACGACAACATCACAGTGCCACTCACGGGCGCTTTGTTCATGGTGGCTCTGCTTTCCTGCGTTGCTCGCGACCAACCTGTACCCGGCACGTCGGCCTGGATCTGGATCGGGATCAACGCCGCCCTGGCTGTGGCCGGCTATGCTGCGCGAAGTGTGTCGATCTCGGGATTGATCGGCGGACTGGTTCTGGGCGCAATCATCATTCTCGGCGGCGGATGGCAGCTCTACCTTGTGTTGCTGGCATTCTTCATCATCGGGTCGGCCGGGACCAGGCTCGGCTTCGACAGCAAGTCGTCACTGGGCGTGGCCCAGGAGGGGGAGGGCCGGCGGGGATTCTCGCATGCCTTCGCAAATGCCGGACTGGCGGCCATGATCGCGGCCCTGATTCCGTTCTCCCAATATCCGACCGAGATGCTTTTCCTTGCTGCCGCTGCGGCTCTGGTGACGGCCACGGCGGATACGACGGCCTCCGAAATCGGACAACTGCTCGGCCGCCGGGCTTTCCTGCCTCTTACTTTCAGGAGAGTGGAGCGGGGGACGGAGGGCGCGATCTCCGTAGAGGGCACCCTCGCTGGCGCCGCCGCTGCGTTCATTGTGGCCCTTGTCGGCGTCCTCGGGCTGAGATCCCGGATAGGTGGGTTCATGCAGGCCAGTGGGTCTCCGAAATTCTGGGACCTGGTTCTCATTCTCACAGTTGCGGGAATCGTGGGATCGTACCTGGAGAGCGTCATCGGAAGCTGGAACAGACGTCAGCGGGAACCGATCCCGAACGGCGTGATGAATTTCATGAATACATTGTTCGGGTCGGCGGTTGCCGTGATTCTGTGGATGGCGGTAGTTCGATGAGGCCTTCGATATACCGGAGGGCATGTCCGTTCTGCGCATTGTGCAGCCGGATGCAAGGAGCTGAATGAAGCGCGTAGTGATCGTTGGCCGGCCGAATGTAGGAAAGTCGACGCTGTTCAATCGGCTGGCGCGGACGCGTCGGGCCTTGACGCACGACCTCCCGGGCATGACCCGGGACCGGCTCAGTGACGTCATCACCCTCGAGGATGGACGCCGCTACCTGCTCACCGATACCGGAGGACTGGAGTACGGCGAAGAAATGATGTCGGACTTCGCAGAGGAGATCCGCGGGCAGGCAAAAAAGGCCATGGAAGAGGCGGACCTCATTCTTTTCGTTGTCGACGGGGTCGGTGGAATCGTCAGTGAGGACCGGGAGATCGCTGAGGATCTGAGGCCTCAGGCCATGAATACGATCCTCATCATCAATAAGATCGACACCCGTGCGGCGCAGGCCAATATCGATGAGTTCTGGGAACTGGGATTCGAACGGGTGCTGGCCATATCAGCGGAGCATGGAATCGATACGGACGCTGTGATCGAATCGATCGAAGCCATCGTTCCCGAGGCGGGTGAGGAGGACATTTCCACGGACGAGGGACCGACGAGACTGGCCATCATCGGGCGGCCGAACGTCGGAAAGTCTTCACTCCTCAATCGCCTGGCGGGCGAGGAGCGGACCGTCGTTTCCGACATTTCCGGGACGACGCGCGACGCCATCGATACGTTGATCGAACGGAACGGGCGTTCGTACCTGCTGATCGATACGGCTGGCATTCGCAGGAAAGGAAAGACCAATGACCAGGCCGAGAAACTGGCCGTGATTTCGGCCCGGAAGGCAATTGCCCGATGTCAGGTGGCTCTCCTGGTGATTGATGCCGTCGAGGGGATTACGGCGCAGGATGCGCACGTGGCGGGTTACGCTGAAGAAAACGGCCGGGCAGCGATTCTTCTGGTGAACAAGTGGGACGCCATCGAGCCCACGCCCACGCTCACCCGTGAATTCGAGGACAAAGTGCGGATGCAACTCAAGTTTCTTTCGTACGCACCGCTGGAGTTCATCTCCGCGAAGAGCGGACGGCGCATCGAAAAGCTCTTCCCCGTCATCGACAGAGTGGCGGAGAGTTTCCGCAGCCGCTTCCGCACGTCCCAGCTCAATCAGATTCTGGATCAGGCCGTCCGCCGGCACGGGCCTCCGGCGGTAAAGGGAAAGGCTCGAAAGTTCTACTACGCCACACAACTGAAGAACGAGCCTCCCACCATTGCCCTGTTTTCGAACACGGAGGAGCCGTTGCATTTTTCCTATCGCCGCTATCTGGAGAACCAGTTCCGCGAGGCGCTGGACCTGGTGGGAACTCCCGTGCACTTCGTGCTCCGGGCGCGCAAGGGAATGAAGGGCCGAAAAGAGGCCTGACGGATTGAGGCATCACGGCGTTCAGCCTCACCAAGCAAACTTGCCATCCCGAAAGCCGACGACAAGGGATCTCCGGCGGAACTCGCGCTTCCATTGATCCAGCCGAGGATCCCTCCTCGCTGCGCTCGTTCGGGATGACCTCCTCGCCAGGCCCGCTGGGCTATATTTGCCGACCCCGGCTGTCAGCCGATGGTGAAAAACTCCAGCTCTCCCTGGACCATGCGCAGCCTTACCGTTCGATCCTGTTCGTCCCGGACCCATATTCCGTTGGCCGGGTCCGTGGAGTCGATCGAGTGAAGTTTCGTGTACAGCTCCGAGGGCGTGTCGATGAACTCGCAGGCGCCGTCGTCGAAGATGATTCGAATGGGAAACTGAGGAGCTGTCTCTCGATCTTCCATGCTTCCTCCGAGGTGGGAGCGATGATATTCTTCAGACAACATAGACTGCCGCTAGAGGTTTGTCCAAAGGAGAGTTGCCTCGTATGTCCGGCCACAGTAAATGGAGCACAATCAAGCACAAAAAAGGTGCTGCCGATGCCAAGCGCGGCAAGGTGTTCACCCGCATCATCAAGGAAATGACCGTTGCCGCCCGCCTGGGCGGTGGGGATGCCGTCGGCAATCCACGCCTTCGTGCAGCCATCGCTGAAGCAAAAGCGAACAACATGCCCAAAGACAACATCGAACGGGCCATCAAGAAGGGAACGGGCGAACTGGAAGGGGAAACCTTCGAGGAAGTGACCTACGAGGGTTACGGCCCCGGCGGTGTGGCCATCATCGTCGAGGCCATGACCGACAACGGGAACAGGACCACCCCGGAGATTCGCCACATGTTCGAGAAAAATGGCGGAAACCTCGGCACGCCGGGCTCCGTCAAATTCCAGTTCGATCGCAAGGGGTACTTCAGCGTCGAGAAGTCGGCCGTGGGCGAGGACCGGTTGATGGAGATCGTCCTCGAGGCTGGCGCCGAGGATCTGCAGACGGGTGATGCGGAAGCCTTTGAGGTTTACACGTCCCCGGAGATGTTCGAGAACATCCGCGAAGCTCTGGAGAAGGCCGGCATCGCTACTGTGGACGCGAAACTGGGGATGATGCCGGCGAATTATGTTCAACTGGACGAGTCGAAGACGCGCCAGACCATGAAACTCCTGGAAGCGCTCGACGATCACGAAGACGTGCAGAACGTCTGGTCCAATTTCGACGTTCCCGACGATTACATGGAAGCCTGACGAGGACGGAACAATGCGCGTGCTGGGTGTGGATCCGGGTTCGGTCAAAACCGGCTTCGGCGTGGTCGATTACGACGGGGGCCGTCTGACGCTGGTGGAGCAGGGCGCAATCAACACCTCGCGTGGAGCAGAGCTCTGCGACCGCCTGGAAACGATCTACAGGGTGCTGGGCGAGGTCATCGCTCGCACCAATCCCGCCGTGCTGGCCGTGGAAACGCCGTTTGCCGGCATCAATCCCCGGAGCCTCATTCAACTCGCTCAGGCCCGCGGAGTGATCCTCCTCGCGGCGCGAACTGCCGGACTGCGGATCTTCGAGTACTCACCTCGCTCGATTAAGAGCGCCGTCGTCGGTTACGGTGCCGCGGAGAAGGCTCAGGTCAGCAAAATGGTGCAGCTGCTCATCGTCGAGGCCAGGACCCTGACGCTCTCACCGGACGCCGCGGATGCACTGGCGGTCGCCATCTGTCATGCCCACAGCGCGGGAAGTCAGCAGCGCCTGAGAATGGCTCGCTGATCGCCCGCCGCGATGCTCTGGTGCTGTGCGGCTGTGCGGCTGAGGTCTTCGCAGGCGTTTGTCACACAGAGTTCGCGGAGGGCCCGCTGCCGCGCGGTATATTCACCGCCTTGCCATGACCATCGTCGCAGAAGAAGAAACCTCACCGGCCACTGAGACTCCGCCGGTGGGCACGATGCGCCGGATGTTCAGCGCCCTTCACTATCGCGACTTCCGGTTGCTCTGGGGCGGCGCGTTCGTCTCCACCACCGGCACCTGGATGCAGACTGTAGCCCAGAGCTGGGTCGTTCTCTCCATGACGGGTTCGGCGCTGCTTTTGGGTTTCGACGCCTTCCTGGCCACGTTGCCCATGATCTTCTTTTCGCTCCTCGGTGGCGTCGCCGCGGACCGCTTCGATCGTCGGAAGATGCTGCTGGCCTCGCAGTACTCCCAGATGACCTTCGCCTTCGTCCTCGCTGCCCTGATCTACTTTCACAAGGTGGAGGTCTGGCACATCTTCGTTCTGTCGTTCCTCACGGGAACGGCGCAATCGTTTGGCGGTCCGTCTTATCAGGCACTCCTGCCCATTCTCGTGAAACGGGAAGATGTTCCCAACGCCGTGGCCATGAACTCGATTCAGTTCAACCTGGCGCGCGTGATCGGACCGGTGCTGGCCGGGCTGACGCTGGCAGCGTGGGGCGCGGCGGCATGCTTCGGTCTGAACGGACTGTCGTTCGTGGCCGTGATCATTTCCCTCTGGATCATTCGTTCTCCTTTCATGCCGGATCGCCGAGAACGTCGAACGGTGAGCGCGGAGATGAAAGAGGGCTTCGGATTCATGACCAGAAATCCCTCAATGATCGAGTTGAGCGGGTTCGCCTTCGTCACCACGTTCTTCGGAATTCCACTGGTCACGCTTCTACCCGTCGTAGCGCGGTCTACGCTGCATGTCGGGGCGAAGGGATACAGCTGGATCCTCGCTGCCTACGGGGTCGGTTCGGTGGCGGGGGCACTTTTTGTAGCCGCTTACGGGCACAGTCAGAGGAAGGGGCGGGTGGCGATCTTCTTTCTCTTTCTGTTTTCCCTGTTTCTGCTCGGGTTCGCGGTCTCGAAAGTGCTCTGGCTCAGTCTAATCCTGATTTTCTTCGCCGGCATCGCCCTGATCGCGGTCGTATCGATGGTCATGTCGCTCGTGCAACTTGCGGTCTCGGACTCGATGCGTGGCCGTGTCATGTCCATCTTCATGCTGGCCTTTCGAGGAGGCATGCCCCTGGGTAACCTGGCATCGGGCTTCGTGGCAGAGCGCTTCGGGGTCACCGCCGCCCTCTCCGTGAACGCAGTCTGCCTCGGGATCTTCGGGCTGTCGTTTCTGATCCGCAACTCGGTGATCAAGACACTCTGATCCGCAGGCAAGAAATTTCCATCCGGCCGATTCGCTTCGATCAGAATGGTCCGGCCGGGATCCCCTGGAATCCCAATCCGGAGGGATTCATCCGAAATCGGCCGGCTGGTAGAGTTCGTGGCCTGGAAATGCGGGTTAGAATCGCCGTTTCGGGTTGCCAGGGGCGATGCGCACGGGTTTAGCAAGGGCTTCAGTCAAGCTCTCCCGGAACGCCAGGGTCATGAAGGAACACGGCTCTGGAATGGATCTCGAGTTGGGGACGGTAATGGCCAAACAGAAAGAACGGACCGCGGTTCTCGAAAACGCTGAGGTATGTGCGCCCGAGTGGAACGACATCCTGGAAAAGATGGTGTTAATCCGCAAGTTCGAGGAGGCCTCCGAACGAGAATTCCGAAAGGGCAACATCGGCGGTTACCTTCACGTCTACAGCGGCCAGGAGGGAATCGTTGCCGGGATTCTCACGGCCCTTGGTAGCGAGGACATCGTCTTTGCCGGCTACCGGGATCACGCACACGCCCTGGTTCTTGGAAGCGATCCGAAGGCCCTCATGGCCGAGCTGTTTGGAAAGAGGACAGGCCTGTCCAAGGGTAAGGGCGGATCGATGCATCTGTTCGATGTCGCCCACGGGCTTTATGGCGGTTACGGTATTGTTGGCGGGCACCTCACTCTCGCTACCGGCGCCGCCTACGCCCTTCGCTACCGGAATACTGATCGCGTAGCAGTCTGCTATTTCGGCGACGGAGCGATGAATATCGGGCCATTTCACGAGGCTTTGAACATGGCCGGTCTGTGGGGCAAGCAGGGGATGTGTCCCGCTCTGTTCGTGATCGAGAACAACGGGTACGCCATGGGCACCTCGGTGGAGCGTCATTCCGCACTGACAGACCTCTCGGCCCGAATGCGCGCTTACAACATCCCTGCTGAAAAGGTGGACGGCCAGGACGTTTTTGCCCTGCGGGGAGTGGCCGATCGCGTGGTGCGCCAGATCCGGGAGACGGGGCATCCGTACTGCATCGAAGCCATCACCTATCGCTTCTCCGGTCACGGGGCGGCCGACATCCTCCAGCCCTATCGCACGAAGGAAGAGGTCGAGGAGCATAAGCACCGCGATCCGATCCTGATCCTGAAGAAGCGGATGAAGGAAGTCTGCGGGCTCACCGACGACGATATTTCGAGGATGGAGAAAGAGGCGGCCGCGGTCGTTGCCGGCGCGGTGAAGTTCGCCACGGAAAGTGAGGAGCCGGCGCCTGAGGAGCTCTTCCGCGATGTCGTCTCCGGGTCGGGAGAGGATCGTTTTCATGGCTGAGATTTCCTATCGCGATGCCATTCGCGAAGCGCTCGTCGAGGAGATGGACCGTGACGAGAACGTCCTCCTGCTCGGTGAAGATATCGGCATTTATGAGGGGACCTTCCGCATCACTCAGGGGATGCTCAAGAAGTACGGCGCGAAAAGGGTCATCGACACGCCGATCGCCGAGGCGGGGATGGCCGGAACGGCGGCAGGGATGGCCATGCTCGGCCTGAAGCCAGTGGTGGAAATGATGACGTTCAATTTCGCGTTCGTGGCCGCGGATCAGATCCTCAACCACATCGCCAAGATCCGCTATTTTTCGGGCGGGCAGGTCGATATGCCTGTCGTCATCCGTGGACCGCAGGGAGCGGGCATGCAGCTTTCCGCCCAGCATTCCCAGTCGTTCGAGTCCTTCTACGGACACTTCCCCGGGCTGATTGTTGCGGCGCCTTCCAACGCCTCGGACGCCAAGGGAATGCTCAAGTCAGCCATTCGCGGTAAAGACCCTGTCATCTTCCTCGAGAACGCCGCGCTGTACGGCTTGAAGAGTGAGGTACCTGATGACGTCAATCATCTCGTGCCCTTCGGAAAGTCGGTTGTGGTGCGGGAAGGCTCGGACGTGACCATCGTCTCCTACAGCCGGATGCTGCATCTTTCGCTGGCTGCCGCCGCGACGCTCTCTGCAGACGAGGGCATCGAAGCGGAGGTGATCGACCTGCGCACGCTGCGGCCTCTGGACATGGATCCGGTATTCGAGTCGGTGCGCAAGACTCACCGCGCCGTAGTCGTTCAGGAGCAGTGGAAACCATTCGGTGCAGCGGCCGAAATCGCGGCATCCATCACGGAAACGGTTTTCGATGAACTGGATGCTCCCGTTGTGCGCGTCACCGGGGAAGACGTTCCCATGCCCTACGCACGCAATCTCGAGCTTCTGGCTGTCCCCCATGAAGAGCAGGTCATCGAGGCGGTCAAACGTGTGCTGTACAGGAATTAGGAGAGGCTGAGCGGATGGGCGAGATCATCATGCCCAAAGTGGGCGATGCCATGACCGAAGGGAAGGTCGTGCGCTGGTACAAGAAGGCCGGCGACGCGGTCAAACTCGGTGAACCGCTGCTGGAGATCGAGACGGACAAGGTCAACCTCGATCTCGAAGCGGAGGAGGATGGAGTTCTCGGCGATCTCGAAGCGGAACCCGGAGCGGTGGTCGAGGTAGGGGGCCGCCTGGCCCTCGTGCGAGTGGAGGGCGAAGAGGCACCCGCCGCAAGACCGGCGAAAAAGAACGTTGAAGCACCGCCGCCCGCTGAGCAGCAGAGCCGAAAAAAAGAAGATCAGGCCACGGAGCGCCCGCGCCCGAGAGCTGTCCCCGATCCTGAGGTCGATTCCGACGCCAGAGGTTCGACTCCGTCCGAGCGAGCCACTGAGGAATCCTCTCAGAAGGGGACGCCGGGTACGGGACGTTCCCGTTCCTCACCTCTGGCGCGGCGAATGGCACTGGAACTCGGCGTAGAGCTGGCCTCGGTTCACGGCTCCGGTCCCGGCGGCCGGATCGTGGCCTCGGACATCGAGCAGGCCGCAGCCAGCGACCAGAAGGAAAAATCTGCTTCGCCGTCCGGCCCTCATTCGAAGACCGTGCGGACACTGGTTACTCCTGCAGCACTGGAAGAAAAGCGGATTCCGCTATCGGCAATGCGCCGGACCATCGCCCGCCGCCTGGCGGAGTCCATCGGTCCCATCCCGCATTTCTTCCTGACCATCGAGGCTGACGTTACCTCGCTCCTTCAGCTCAGGCAGCAGTTGAACGAGATCCAGCAGGTGAAGACCAGCGTGAACGATTTCGTCACTCGCGCGGCTGCGCTGGCCCTGCTCCATCATCCGATGGTGAACTCCAGCTTTACGGACGAGGCCATTCTGCAGCACGGCGAGGTGCACGTGGGCATCGCCGTGGCCACGCCGGAAGGGCTGATCACTCCGGTGATTCGCAATGCCGATCAGAGATCCGTCCCTGAAATCGCAGCGGAGGCGCGCTCGTTGGTAGAGAAGGCTCGCAACCGTAAGTTGAAGCCGGAGGATTACCAGGGCAGCACGTTCACGATCTCGAACCTGGGGATGTTCGGCATCGAAGAGTTCACGGCCATCATCAATCCGCCGAATTCGGCGATACTGGCTGTTGGTGCTGCCAGACCGAAGCCGGTCGTGGACGGAGCGTCCGTGGTCGTCAGGGATCGAATGCGTGTAACGATGTCGTGCGATCATCGCGTGGTGGATGGGGCAGTCGGTGCCCAGTATCTGCAGACGTTCCAGCAATATCTGGAGCAGCCTCTCCGGCTGCTCGTCTGAACCGGACGCCGGCGTTGCGAAGAATTCCTTCGCGGCGTGATGAAGAAAGCCTCACTGAGGTGGCTCAGCCGCCCGATGTCTGGAGAGGTTGGGCTCCAGCTCAGATTCGGTGAACGGCAGTGAAACGGAATCTGACTCGTCGATTCCCTGGAGGTGATTTGTTGAGTGATCGAAAGTACCGCCACAGCGGCTATCAGGACAGCGGTCCGAAGAATCGTGATCGTGGGCCATCGGGCCCTCCTCCGGAGTTTCCCCGCGAGCGTGTTGAAGGTGCTCCCCGGGGGCGATCCGCAGGGGCACCCGGCCCAGAAGTCTTCAAGTGCAACGCCTGCGGCAACGTCAAGCAGTCACTCGGTGAACTGGTGATCGAACTGGACGGGACCTGCGACCGCTGTTCGAAGGACATGCACACTTGCAGCAACTGCCGCTTCTTCGATACTTCGACGCGCTGGGAGTGCCGGCAGGTCATCCCCGCGCGAGTTTCTCCGAAAGATGTGCGCAACGAATGCGAACTGTTCACGCCGCGAATCGTTCGCGACCTGGCCGCGGGAAAAGGAAGCGTTACCGCTCCGGACGATGCCCGAAAAGCGTTCGATGCCCTGTTCAAGAAATAGCGTCGTTTGATGGCTCGCGCCAGATCGAAGGTTTCATCCGGTGGCCGGACGCGCTTCGCAGAAGGGACCGGGCTCACTCCATTTGCGCGGTGGGCAGTCGAGAGTCCCCGACGCCGATTTCTGCTCTCCGCCATTTCCGGTGTGGCCCTGGCCTATGCCTTTCCCCGGAATGCGTTCGAGCCGGTCGTCTTCGTGGCCCTGGCGCCACTGATCGTGGGCATCGTGCTTTCATCGAGCGGCCGTGAGGCTTTCACTCAGGCCACCTTTTCCAGCGCGGTCACCTGGCTGATCAACGTTCCCTGGGTGATCAGGGTCATGTCCTACTATGGAGGCCTTCCACTTCCTCTTTCCATTGCCCTCTATGTGGTCTTGTGCGTGGCCCTGGGCATGTTCAGCGGGGTCTTTCTCGGGCTCGGTGTATACGGACTTCGCCTGCACTCAAGACCACTCCCATGGCTGCTCGTACCGCTGAGCTGGGTGAGCGTGGAGTACGGACGAACCTACCTGCTCACGGGCTTCCCCTGGAACCAGTTGGCGTCAGCATTGATCGATCTGCCGGCTATGATTCAGATCGATCGGTGGATCGGACCCTACGCCGTTGGATTTCTGGTCATGGTTCCGGCAACGCTTCTGGCCTGGCTGATGACGGTATCGGCTGCCGGGCGCACGCGCCTGATCGCCTGTAGCCTTGTTCTGGCCCTGCTTTCAGCGTGGTTTGTCTCGGGAGCTCTGCACCTGCGGTCTGAATCCGAGCGGGAGGCCGGCGAGACGCGCACCGTAGTCGCCCTGATTCAGCCAAACATCTCTCAGCAGATGCGCTGGGGTGAATCGACGGCCAACGACCTCTTTCTGCAGATGATGCAGATGACCCGACGATCCATTGAGGGCGGGGCGAAGGTCATCGTCTGGCCTGAGTCCTCGGTGCCCCTCAGCTACTTCACGACGGATATTTACCGGGAGGCGGTGGAGACGATTTCGCGGACCAACAAGGTCGACATCATCCTGGGGTCGGTGGCGGAGGATGCGCAGGACCCGTCGAAATTGTGGAACGCGGCCTACCTCATCAGCGACGGCAGGACCGTAGGACGGTACGACAAGATCAAGCTGGTCCCGTTCGGCGAGTATGTGCCGTTGAGGAAAGTCTTTTTCTTCGCTGACAAACTCGTGCACGCCGTAGGAGATTTTCAGTTCGGCACCAGCGAGCAGCCGCTGAAGGGCAGGTTCCTGTACGGACCGGCGATCTGCTACGAGGTGGTCTATCCACAGATTACTCTCCGGCAGATCAGGAACGGGGCCACCGTCCTGGTGACCATCTCCAACGACGGTTGGTACACCGGGACCGCCGCTCTGGCGCAGCACATGAATCAGGCGCGCCTCAGGGCCGTGGAAGGGGATCGCTACCTGTTCCGATCAACAACGTCAGGGATATCCGCGTTTGTCGACCCGACGGGGAGGATGGTGGCGTCGCTGCCGGATGAGGGAGAGGGGATCGTCTATGCCCGCTTTGCAGGGCGAACGGATCTCACGCCCTACGTGCGATACGGCGACTGGTTCGCAATGCTTGCGGTGGTGATCGCAGGCGTGGCCATCCTGTGGCGCAGGCGTCTCGCGCTATGAAAGGACAGGACTACCGATGATGTGTCATCTCGAAGCGGCGAGGAATCTTCGGGCATGCAACGACGGACTCCGCCCCACGAGCGGGAGATCCCTCCTCGCGTCGTTCGTTCGGGAGGACATGCTGGCGGATCCGCGCGTGCGTTTCATCAGATGGCTCGGGCGAGGATTTTGATGCGGGCATCCTTCGAATCGATCGTGATTTTCAGTGACGGCGCCTGTACCGGGAACCCCGGGCCTGGCGGCTGGGGAACGATCGTCGCTCATCCTCAGGGGCATGTCCGCGAACTGGGCGGCCACGAGCCCCATACTACCAACAATCGCATGGAGCTTACGGGGTCGCTGCGCGGGCTGGCCTCGGTCGAAAGCCCGGCTCAATCGCCGATCGAGATCTTCACCGACTCCACCTACGTCATTCGCGGGATCACGCAATGGATCCGAGGGTGGCGTAAGCGTGGGTGGAAAAATGCCGAAGGCAACGACGTCGCCAACCGCGACCTATGGGAAGCACTCGAGCTTCAGGTCAGCAGATTGGAGCCGGCCAGGATTCAATGGAGCTATGTGCGGGGGCATACGGGGATTCCGGGCAACGAGCGCTGCGATGAGATTGCCGTGGCCTTTGCCAACGGAGAGAGCAGTCGGCTCTACGAAGGCCCTCTGCTCGGGTACGGAGTGCCCCTCTACGATCTGCCCGATGAACCGGAGCTACCACCCGTCAGGACAGGCGAGACATCGAAGAAAAAGGAGCCAGCCTACTCGTACCTCAGCGTTCTCGGTGGACGAGTCGTCCGTCACAGAACCTGGAAGGAGTGCGAGAATCGGGTCAAGGGCCAACCGAATGTCAGGTTCAAGAAAGCCAGCTCCGCGCAGAACGAGCGGGAAATCCTGAAAGGCTGGGGCTTCGATCCCGACACCACGCACATTCAGGAATAGCTCTTCCTCGCTGCTAATGAACCGCGTCGCTTTTCGGGGCGTGGACAACCTGTCATCCTCGAGGGAGCGTAGCGACCGAAGGATCTCGTCAACGAGAATGGTGCCCGTCATCGCGATGGTAATCGGGAAGGTAGCAGACACTTTCGCTCGACGCTTCAGGATGACACGCCGTGGTAATCGCGTCATCCCTGCGGCACCGTGGGACTGTGCCGCCTCGCTGCAGCGGGGGGGGCGAATCTTGAACGCCTTCCGTATACTCTCAATATCATCGATCAAAGGACGGGCAGATGAGTGAAGACATAGCAGAACGGGTACAGGACATCCGGGATCGTCTGGTGGCGATCCGAGGGTATCTTTGACCTCGATTCCGCCCGCAACACCCTTTCTGAAATTGAAAAAGAGATGTCGTCGTCCGATTTCTGGAACGACCCCGAGGCCGCGCAGGAAGTAGGCCGGAGGCGCAGCCGCGTCGAGAAGCGAATCACACGCGGCCAGTCACTGGAGTCGAAAGCGGAGGAGCTCGACGTTCTCCTGGAGCTGCAGAGTGAGGGAGAGGACGTCACCAGGGACATCCAGCAGGTAACCTCGAAGCTCGTCAGCGAGATCACTCAGGTCGAGATGACCATGAAGCTCTCCGGCGAACACGACGACCGCGACGCTATCGTGGCCATTCACCCTGGAGCCGGCGGTACCGAGTCGCAGGACTGGGCGGAAATCCTCATGCGCATGATCCTGCGCTACTGCGAGCGGCACGGCTACGAGACAGAAACGGTCGAATACCAGGCCGGTGAGGAAGCAGGTATCAAGAGCGCCACGTTCATGGTCCGTGGCGACTATGCCTACGGCTATCTGAAATCGGAGCACGGTGTTCATCGTCTCGTACGCATTTCGCCGTTCGACGCCGCCAAGCGACGGCACACGTCGTTTGCTTCCGTGTACATCTATCCGGAGATCGACGACGAGATCGAGATCGAGATCAACGACAAGGATCTGCGCATCGACACCTATCGCTCGTCGGGCGCAGGAGGCCAGCATGTGAACGTCACCGACTCCGCGGTGCGAATCACGCACCTTCCCACCGGGCTCGTGGCCACCTGCCAGAACGAACGCTCGCAGGGCCGCAACCGGGATACGGCTATGAAGCTTCTGCGGTCCAAGCTTTATGAGATGGAGCTGGAGAAGCAGAAGGTCGAACAGGCTCGCATCGAGGGTGTGAAACAGGAGATTGGATTCGGTAGCCAGATACGCTCGTATGTCATGCAGCCCTACCAGATGGTCAAGGACCTTCGCACGGGATACGAGGTCGGCGACATTCAGCGCGTTCTGGATGGAGACATCGACGGCTTCATCGAGGCCTACCTCGCGGATCGGGTACGGAAGAGCGACGATTGATGGCGCTGGAGCCCGTACGCATCGCCTGGATGTCACCCTTGCCGCCGCTGAAAACGGGCGTGGCCAGCTACGCTGCCATGCTTCTGCCTTCAATGGCCAATCGAATTGAAACGACAGTCGTCGTCGATCAAGCTGAATACATGATTCCGGCGGGCTGCCAGGTGCTGTCCATCGACGAATATCGCGGCCGGCGCGGTGAGTTCGATGCTGTTCTCTATCACCTCGGGAACAATCCTCACCACGAATTCATCTACCGCGAGGCCATGGAGCATGCGGGAGTGATCGTGCTCCACGACCTGGTCCTTCACCATCTCATCGTGGAGATGACTCTGGCGCGCGGTTACGAACAGGAGTACGTGGACGCAATGACGTTAAATCACGGAGCGCCGGGGGCGGCTCTGGCCCGGGGACGAGCGAATGGATTTCACCATGAGATCGCGAACTTTCTCTTCCCGGCATCGAAGGTCATCGCCGATCGATCCCGCGCCGTGATCGTTCACAACCGCTACGCTGCCGAGGCCCTGCGGCGAATGCACGTGTCCACGCCGGTATCCGTGATCGATCATCCCTTCGTGGCCCCACCACCGGTGAGCGATTCCGTGCGACAGACTCTGCGGCAGGAGTTGGGGTTCGCCGCCGAGGACAGGCTCGTCGGTGTGTTCGGATTCGTTACCGCCGCCAAACGCCCCGAGACCGTATTCGCAGCATTCGCTGCCGCCTCGGCCCGCGACAGCCGGCTCCGGCTGGTCATCGTGGGGGAGGCGGCACCAAACGTAGATCTGGCCTCCCTCGCTGCCAGCCATGGCCTTGCCGCCGCCCGGTGGAAATCAACCGGATATGTTAACGATGAGGAATTTGACGCCTGTCTGGCTACGGTCGACCGAGTGATCAGCCTTCGCTATCCAAGCGCCGGAGAGACTTCCGGGGCCCTTCTCCGCGTATTTCATGCCGGAAAGCCGGTTGCCATCAGTGACTACGCCCAATTCAGCGAGATTCCGAACGACGTGGCCACAAAGATTCCTCTCGACGACGGAGAGGTTCCGTCGCTGGTTCGCTTTCTTCTCGATTCGAGTGATGGAGAATCGGCTGTGCAGCGGAAGTTTCTCGAAGAACATGCCGCTGTCACGGAAACGGTTGATCAATATCTGCGCGCCCTGCAGAGTCCTCCTGCCGTGCCTCCGACACGTTCGGAGCGCCTCAGTCCCATTCCGCTGTTTCCATCCCTCTCGGTCAGCAAAGTGAACAGCCTTGTCGTCGACGATTCGTGGTCAGTGAGCGTGTTCATGACCAATCACTCGGAATTCATCCTTCGCGCTGCGACGTACGGCACTCCGGAGTACCGTCTGATCGCCACGG
>JBDTRY010000043.1:0-20507 GCA_039931435.1 Acidobacteriota bacterium
CTGTTACCGATGTCTCCGGTTTGATCTGTCACCTATGTAGCAGGTCCATACCCTTTGCTCGCCACCCTCTCCCCGCTGGCGCGGGGCGAGGGACTGAGCGATTTCGCTGCGTTCTGGCTTAGCGGTGTGGCTTAGCGGTGAGGGACTGAGCTTCTCATGCCGGGATGATGTCTTCGGCGCTGCCGCGTCCCCGGATGATGTCGTCAACGGAATCGCCGGAGATGAGTTTGCCGAAGGCCTCCGACCAGATCCGCTGCATTTCCGGAACTGCCACAGTCACGAGCGATACGTCGTGTCGGCTGATGAGAAATGCGGCCGGCACTGTCACTCCCATGTTGTGCGCGGGTATTTTTCTCTTCGCGGCTGCCCGAATTACTTCCTCCGTTCTCTCTGCCGCGCAGGAGATGACCGCCCGGGCCTGCGTTTCGCTGAAGAGGAGCGCCAGGGCGTCGAGCTCGTCGGCGTAGCCGGAGAGATCGACCTCGCAGCCGATTCCTCCCATCGCGCATTCGGCGAGCGCCAGGGCCAGGCCACCGGCGGAGAGGTCGTGCGCCGTCTTCAGGACTCCTGCGGCGTTCAGCTCCAGAAGCAGCTCGATGAGATTTTTCTCTTTGATCAGATCGACTGCCGGAGGTCTTACCAGTTGTTCGGCGTCCAGCATCTGAAGTAATTCCGAACCGCCCGGCGCATCGTCCGTCGAGCCCAGAAGAATGATGGACAGTCCTGCTTCCGGGAAGCGAAGAGTGAGCGCCTGCTCGGGAGAATCGAGAATTCCAACCATCCCGATCGTCGGCGTCGGAAGGATGCCTCTACCCTCGGTTTCGTTGTAGAACGAGACATTCCCGGAAACCACCGGCATACCGAGAGCGATGCAGGCCTCGCTGATGCCCCGGATGGATTCAACGAATTGCCACATGATCTCCGGACGCTCCGGCGAACCGAAGTTCAGGCAGTCGGTAATCGCCGCTGGCACGCCGCCGCTGCAGGCGATGTTGCGAGCAGCCTCGGCCACGGCCTGCTTTCCGCCCTCATAGGGATCGAGGTAGCAGTACAGTGGATTCACGTCGGAGGTCATGGCCAGGGCCCGCCCGGTGCCCTTCACACGGACGATCGCAGCGTCCGACTGTTCCGGAGGGACAAGCGTGTTCGTGCGCACGGTCGTGTCGTATTGCTCCCAGATCCAGCGCTTGGAACAACAGTTCGGCGACGCCATCAGACGGAGCAGGAGCTGCGTGAAATCGCCGTCCTCGACCGGCGGGCGATCCCAGCTGCTGGCGACCGAGTCGAGATAGGCCGGTCTCTCGGAAGGCCGGTCATACAACGGAGCTTCGGAACTCACCGGCTCGACCGGAATGGCCGCTACCTCGTCACCATCCCAGAGCAGACGGACGAAGCCATCTCCGGTTACCTCTCCGATTACCGCGGCGTTCAGGTCCCATTTCTCGAAGATGGAGAGAACGTCACGTTCGCGACCTTCCCTGGCCACGATGAGCATGCGTTCCTGCGATTCCGAAAGCATGATCTCGTAAGGGGTCATGCCGCTCTCGCGAAGGGGAACTCGATCCAAGTTCATGCGGATGCCCGTACCAGCGCGACCCGCCATTTCAAATGAAGAGGACGTCAGTCCCGCGGCCCCCATGTCCTGAATTCCCACGACGGCATCGCTCTCCATCAGTTCGAGGCAGGCCTCGAGCAGGAGCTTCTCGGTGAATGGATCGCCCACCTGGACCGTGGGCCGGTTGCCAGCGGACGCTTCATCGAATTCCGCCGAGGCCATGGTGGCACCGTGAATCCCGTCGCGCCCCGTTTTGGAGCCGACGTAGATCACGGGATTGCCCACTCCCGTGGCGGATCCCGTGAAGATTCGATCGGCTCGACCAACCCCGAGGGAGAAGACGTTGACGAGGATGTTTCCGTTGTAGCTGGGATGGAACGTGGTTTCGCCGCCGACGGTGGGGATGCCGATGCAGTTGCCGTAGCCGGAGATCCCGCGAACGACGCCGTCCACCAGATACTTCATGCGCGAAGCATCGAGCGATCCGAAGCGAAGGGAGTCCAGCGAAGCGATCGGGCGGGCGCCCATGGTGAAGATATCGCGAAGAATGCCGCCCACTCCCGTCGCCGCCCCCTGGTAGGGCTCGATGAACGAGGGGTGGTTGTGGGACTCCATCTTGAAGACGGCAACCCAGCCGTCGCCGATGTCGATGATCCCGGCGTTCTCGCCGGGACCTTGGATCACGCGGGGACCCGTGGTCGGGAATTTGCGCAGGTGAATGCGGCTGGATTTGTACGAGCAGTGCTCGGACCACATCACGGAAAAAATGCCCAGCTCAGTGTGGTTCGGAGCGCGCCCGAGGATCGTTTCGATGCGATCATATTCGTCAGTGCTCAGACCGTGAGCGGAGATCGTTTCCGGGGTGACGGTGCTGATGTCCATGCCTTCCGGTCCTCGTCAGTGAGATGGATGCCATTGTATGGGTTCGGACGGCTCGTTTCCCGGGGGGGGCAGCTTTCACCGGAGCTTTCAACGCGAGGAGGTCGTGTCCCTGGTTCGGAGGCCGGTCAGTCGCGTTCCGCTGGTGCTGCTCCCAGCATGGCTTCGATCCGCGAGCGTGTCTCGTTGGCCAGCGCTTCCTTCTGCCGCACCGAGTATTCGCTGACGTCGATCGGCTCGCCGATGATGATTCGCACGGGTCCGGGGCGAACTTTTCGGCTGCCTACCGCCAGCAACTCGAATGTGCCGCGGATGGCAATGGGCACCAGGGGAACACCGGACTTGATCGCCAGCAGAAACGCTCCCCGTTGGAACGGCTTCATCTCCCGGGAACTGGACCGTCCCTCTTCGGGGAAGACGACGATGCTCTTGCCGCGCCGGATCCGTTCGGCGGCCTGATCGAACGACTGTACCGCGGTGCGTCGATTCTTGCGGTCGATGGGGATGAAGCCCGCTGCCTTCAGCGCCGAGCCGAACAGAGGAATCTGGAACAGGCTCTTCTTGGCCAGAAACCGTATGGGCTGACGCAGCCCTGACTGCAGAACTGGAATATCGAAGTAGCTCGTGTGATTGGCGACATAGATGTAGTTGCTGTTCCAGTCCAGGCGATCCTCGTGCTCGATGGACAGATCGATTCCGGCCGCGCGCACGAGGGCTCCGGCCCAGGCCCGGATAGCCGCCTCCGCAAGCCGGGCGCCGGGCCGGATCAGGGAGACGACCAGCGTGATCGAGGCGTAGACGATGGTTACCGGCACCGCGATCAGGACGACGTAGATGGTGCGGATCATGCGCGCGCATTGTATGCGCAGGAGGTCTACAGGCAATGGCGGACTGGACCGCGAACGCGACGTGTAACGCACCTCCGGCAGTGCGTCCGGGTTTTGATACAATTTTGCGCCGGTGATCGCAGAATCTCTGCTGCGATTCGCACGCGGCGCCATTCTGATCGGAGGTCGTATTCGTGAGTGATTCTTCAGTGGCAACCGCGGAGGCCGACCAGCGCCCGGCCGCCAGCGGCTCATCCATCAATGATCTGACCATCCATGTCGCAACCGTAAACGGCTCCGGTTCCCAGTCCTCCAACCAGGTCCTGATGCGCTCCATCTTCCAGATGGGAGTTCCGGTCAGCGGCAAGAACATGTTTCCCTCCAACATTGCCGGTCTTCCCACGTGGTTCACCATCCGTGCGAACGAGCAGGGATGGACCGGGCGCAAGAAGGAAGTGGACATCCTCATCTGTATGAATGCGGCCACGGCCCGTGAAGACGTCGAGGCCCTGGAGCCGGGCGCCATCTGCATCTACGACGCTCCGCTGGGGTGCCGGAGTTTCCGCAACGACGTGACGTTCTACGAAGTTCCTTTCACCGAATTGAGCAACGCTCTGTCCGATGATTCGCGCCTGCGAAAACTTCTCACGAACATGATTTACGTGGGGATCGCCGCACAGATTCTGGACATCGAGCGTGAAGAGATCGTGGCAGCCCTCGGCCGCCAGTTCAAAGGGAAGGCAAAAGCGGTCGAGCTGAACATCCGGGCCGTCGACGCCGGAATGACCTACGCCATGGAGAATCTGCCCTCGCAGGATCGCTTCCGTATCGAACGGCGCAACTTCACGAAGGGCAAGATTCTCATCGACGGCAACTCCGCGGCCGCTCTCGGGGCCATGTTCGGCGGCGTCACCGTCGTGACCTGGTATCCCATCACGCCGTCCTCGTCCCTCGTGGAGACGCTCATCGATTATCTCAAGGAGTACCGGATCGATTCCGAAGGCCGGGCCAGTTTTGCCGTAGTGCAGGCTGAGGACGAGATCGCGGCCATCGGCATGACTCTGGGTGCCGGATGGGCCGGTGCCCGATCGATGACCTCGACGTCGGGACCAGGCATCTCCCTCATGGCCGAATTCGCCGGCTTCGGGTATTACGCGGAAATCCCCGCGGTGATCTGGGACGTGCAACGTGTAGGCCCCTCCACCGGCCTGCCGACACGTACGGCGCAGGGAGACATTCTCTCCGCCTGGAACCTTTCCCACGGCGACACGCAGCACGCCGTCCTTCTTCCCGGGTCGGTGGCGGAGTGCTTCCAGTTCGGGATGGAAGCGCTGGATCTCGCTGAGATGCTGCAGGCGCCGGTCTTCGTCCTTTCCGATCTGGATCTGGGCATGAACAGCTGGATGTCCGATCCCTTCCCCTATCCGGAGGCTCCGATCCGTCGCGGAAAAGTCCTGGACCGCGCTGCCCTCGAGAATCTGGGAGGGAAGTGGGGACGGTACGTTGACGTCGACGGGGACGGCATTCCGTTCCGTACATTGCCGGGAACGGATCATCCCGACGCGTCGTACTTTACTCGCGGCTCGGGTCACGATACCCATGCGCGCTACACCGAGCGGCCGGGCGACTACAAGGTCAGCGTGGACCGCATCGCCAGGAAGTACGAAACGGCCAAGACCCTTGTGCCGCAACCGGTGATCGACTTGAAAGACGGCGCCGGCGTGGCCATCATCGCCTACGGTTCCAGTGATGTCCCCGTTCAGGAGGCGCGCCACCAGTTGCGCACCGAAGCCGGAGTGGAAACGAGCTACTGCCGCATCCGGGCCCTCCCCCTGGCTGCCGAAGTCAGGGACTTCGTTGCCAGTCACGAGCGGGTCTATGTGGTCGAACAGAATCGCGACGGCCAGATGGCAGACCTCATCCGGCTGGACGCAGGAGAAGCGCAGGGCCGCATCAGGAAAATTCTTCACTATACGGGCTTGCCCTGCGACGCCCGTTTCATCACCGAAGCGGTGCTCTCGAGCGAGGAGACGATCAATGGCTGACAGTGTTCTGAAGACATCCACCGCGGCGCCGCCGCGGGAGAACGCCCTCGGTCTGAAAGCGCTCGATTACGGGGGGGCGAAGTCCACTCTTTGCGCCGGCTGCGGCCACGACGCCATCAGCAACCAGATCATTCGCGCTTTCCATGAGATGAGTATCGTCCCGGAGCAGATCGCCAAGTTCTCAGGGATCGGTTGTTCATCGAAAACCCCGGCGTATTTTCTGTCGCGCTCCCACGGCTTCAATGCCGTTCACGGAAGGATGCCCTCGGTAGCCACCGGGGCATTGCTGGCAAATCGCAATCTGATCGCCGTTGGGGTCTCCGGGGACGGGGATACGGCGTCGATCGGCCTGGGGCAGTTCATGCACATGATCCGGCGCAATATCCCCCTGATCTATATCGTCGAGAACAACGGCGTTTATGGGCTGACCAAGGGGCAGTTCTCGGCCACGGCCGATGAAGGAGCGCGCCTGAAGAGCGGGGTGATCAACGATCTGCCGGCGATGGACTTGTGCGCCCTTGCCGTGGAGCTCGGTTGCGGATTCGTGGCCCGCGGCTTCGCCGGCGATCCGAAGCAGATGGTCACCATTCTCAAGGCCGCCATTGCCTTCGACGGCCTGGCCGTCATCGACGTGATCTCGCCATGCGTCACCTTCAACAACCACGAGGGGTCCACCAAGGGATACCAGTACTCGAAGGAACATCAGGAGCTATTGCAACAGATCGGGTTCGTGCAGTCGTTCGAACAGATTCAGGTCGACTACGAGGCAGGGGAGCTGAAGGAAGTGATGATGCACGACGGATCCCGGGTTCTTCTGAAAAAACTCGAGGAGGATTACGACGCCGGGGATCCCATGAACGCCATGCGCAGGCTCAAGGAAGCGACGGCGGAGGGAGCCATGCTTACCGGACTCGTGCATTTAAAGCCTGAAAAGAAAAGCTTTCTGGAGCTTTTGAACCTGGTCGGCACCCCCCTTGCCGCACTTTCTGAGGAGGCAATCAGGCCTCCGCGGGAATCCCTTGAAAAAATCATGAGCGATATGATGTAGACTTGCACGTCTCATTTCCCCGTGGGTGTGGAGTGCGTGGCGTAGGCTTTGCCCGTTCCCGCTGCTAAATCAAATTTGCGACCGACGGAATTGGCGCGTTCGTTTGCTGTATATGCATTGCTCTGAGTTGAAGTTTCCCGGTAAATCCATGATGAAAAAGGGGGTGAGCCCGGCAACCCAGAAGAACAACACAAGACAGTACCCCGACAAATTTTCTAAACTTTTAAGGAGAGTAAAAATGAAGAAATCCCTGGCGCTTACCTTGATGGCGCTTTTTGTGGTTGCCATGTTTGCCATTGCCTGTAACAAGGAAGAGCAGAACAACTCGACCATTGTGGACACGGCAATGACCGACACCACGATGACCACTGCAACCACCGACACGATGATGTCCGACACCGGCATGTCCAGCACCATGAGCACGGACACGGCCATGATGAGCACCGATACGACCATGACGGGAACGATGGGATCGACCGGCATGACCTCGACCACGACGACGACGACGTCGTCGTCGTCGACATCGACCACAGGTACATAGTTTTCGTCGCATCAGAATTGAAGATGCCCCGCGAAAGCGGGGCATTTTTTTTGGTGGCATCCTTGCAGTCAAGTCTTCGGTTTGAAAAAACAATCTGGTGGGAGTGCACGGAGATGGACGAGAAGAAACCGATCACGGCAGAAGCAGACGGCCCCGATGACAAAGGCGCCGTCGAATCCGAGGTCGAGCGAATCGGAACGATCAAAGGTGACGAGGCTCTGGGCTACGAAGGGGAGGGGCGGGAGGAACACAGCGGCGAGAACGAGCCCGCGAAGGACGAGACTCTCGAGGACGAACTGGCAGACAACGCTTCGGGGCAACGGCCGGAATGAGTGGATGTACGTCACCGACGCGCGCGGCCGCAAGCTGACCGTCGGGGCACCGCCGCGACGAGTCGTTTCCCTCGTGCCCTCCATTACAGAAACCCTCTTCGAGATCGGAGCCGGCCCGATTGTGGTGGGGGTGACGGAGTTCTGTGTTTTTCCGGCAGACGGAGTGGCCGCCCTTCCCCATCTCAGAGGAACGAAGAATCCGGATGTTGCCCGGATCCGCGAACTTCGGCCCGATCTCGTCCACATGAATGTAGAGGAGAACCTCGAGCGCGACGCGGTTGCCATCGAGGCCTTCACGCCTGTTTTTCTTTCTGAACCCAAATCTCCCCATGATGTTGTTCAACTCATCAACACCCTCGGAGTTCTGCACGGATGCCGCGAAACGGCCTCCGCCCTCGCGTCGTCATTGCGTAAGGAGCTGGACCGCGACCAGCTCGCGCCGTTCACCTTTGCCTGCCCGATCTGGAAGTCTCCCTGGATGTGGTGCGGAGGCGACACGTACGCGGCGAATGTGATTCAGGCAATCGGCGGCGAAAACGTCCTTGCAGAGCACGATCGCTACCCGGCAATCGACCTGCCCGCGGTCCTTGCCCTGCAACCCGACCTCCTCCTCCTTCCGGATGAACCGTGGGCGTTCACGGAGGCGGATGCTGAAGAGCTCCGGAGTGCAGGATTCAAAAACGTACTGGGGCCGTTCCCGGGGCACCTCATTACGTGGCACGGAGCGCGGACCCTTCCCGGGTTGCAATTCCTGCGCGCTGCGGTCGAGTCTTTTCTACATACTCGCTGACGCAGAGTTCCACCGCTCACGCTTCTGATGAAACGTCCATCGCTCTGGCGGGGCTGAGAAGCTTCTCAGCCTGCGGGAGCAAAGCGACAGAAGGATCTCGTCAACGAGAATCATGGCCCTCATCGCGGACAGCAACCGGGACGGTGGAAGAGATCCTTCGCTCGACGCTTCAGGTGGCCACGCCCTGTGATGGTGTGCCACTCAGTCCGCGAAGATCTTCATCGGGTTGAGGATTCCCTGCGGATCGAACTGCGCCTTGATTTTCTTCATCATGGCCATTTCCACCGCACCCTGAGTGATCGGCAGGTACTGGCGCTGTACGTACCCGATGCCATGCTCGCCCGAAACCTGTCCACCGAGCGAGGCGGTCAACTCGAACATCCGGGTGATGGCCTCGGGAAGCTTGTCCTTCCAGGTGGCATCGTCGACCGTCTTGATGATGTTGCAGTGAATGTTTCCGTCCCCGGCGTGACCGTAGCAGATGGTCATCAGGCCGTAATCCGCAGCGATTTTTTTCACGCCGGCGATCAGTTGAGGAATGGCATTTCGCGGGACAACCGTATCCTCTTCCTTGTAGATATTGATCGACTTCACCGCTTCACCGATCGATCTCCGCAGCGACCAGATTTCCCTCATGCGGGGAGCGTCGTCGGCCAGGAAGACGTCGTCTGCCCCGGCTTCGAGACAGGCCTCGCCCATGAGCATGGCCTCTTCGTCAACGCGCTCCATGGAATGGCCGTCCGCCTCCAGAAGAAGATGAGCGGCTGCGTCCGGATGGGGCCATTCCTTGCCCAGCTGTCTGACCGCACACTGAACGGCGTCTCGCTCCATCAGCTCGCAGGCGCTTGGCTGAACGCCCTTTCTGAACACTTCCACGACAGCGTGCGCCGCCGCTTCGATCGAAGAGAATGGAGCCAGCAGAACCTTGCGGTGTGGAGGCCAGGGAATGAGCTTCATCAGAATTTTCGTGATGATGGCCAGGGTACCCTCGGATCCGACGAGGAGCTGCGTGAGGTTGTATCCGCTGACATCCTTGTAGAGCTTTCCCCCGGTGCGCATGAGGGTGCCATCGGGCAGAACCGCTTCCAACCCCAGGACGAAGTCTTTGGTCACACCGTATTTCACGGCACGGGGGCCGCCGGCGTTTTCGGCGACATTGCCCCCGAGGGTGCATGAGCCGCGCGAGGCAGGATCGGGAGGATAAAAGAGCCCGAATTTTTCCACCTCCTCCTGGAACACCTGGGTGATCACACCCGGCTCCACGGTGCCGACGAGATTCTCGCGATCGATCTCGAGAATCGTATTCATTCGATGGCAGGAGAGGAGAATGCCTCCGAGAATTGGAAGTGCCCCTCCGCTGAGCCCGGTGCCTCCAGCGCGTGGAGTAACGACCACGTTTTCCTCTGAGGCGATGCGCATCAGCGACTGGACCTGCTCGACGGACCGGGGAAGCGCCGCTACGTCCGGCATGAACACGAGATCCTCGGTGTAATCGTGGGAGTAAGGCTGGAGCGCTTCGTCGCCCGTTAGTACGGATTCGTCGCCGAGCGCGTCCCTCAGCCTCTGAATGATCTGCGGCGTAACTTTGGAGTAGGTCACGGCCGGGATTGTATCGCGGCGGTGACATAGGCTCCGACACGGGAACAAGCGCCCAGGGCATGGGTGGCGGAAGTGGTGATTCCGGCAGGAGGGCGGTCCGGGCTGTCTCGCTCGGCGGGGCACCGATCACTGCAGAGAGCGTGAAACGCGTTGACTCCCTGGGTCTTCATTCCTTCACATTCTTCCGGTACTTGGGATCGAGTGAATCGACGAGGCCATCGCCCAGAAAATTGAGGCCCATGACGGCGAGCATGATGGCGATGCCGGGAAAGATGGCCAAGTGATTGGCGATGCCCACGTAGCGGCGGCCATCGGAAAGCATCGCCCCCCAGGAAGGCGTGGGCGGTTGGACCCCCAGACCGAGGAACGAGAGAGCGGCCTCGGCCAGGATGGCCCCGGCCAGGCCCAGCGTGGCCATGACGATCACGGGATTGATCACGTTCGGAAGTACATGCCGGAGGATGACTCTTCCTGAACCGGCCCCGAGAGCCTTCGCTGCCGTGACGAACTCGATCTCGCGAACTTTCAGCACCTGGCCCCGCACAAGACGGGCGTACCCTACCCATCCAATCGATGAGAGAGCAATGATGACATTGTTCAGACTGGGACCGAGAACGGCCACGAAGGCGATGGCCAGAAGGATTCCGGGGAAGGCCAGGAGAATGTCCGACACGCGCATGATCACTGTCTCAGTGATTCCGCCGAAGTAGCCGGCCAGAGCGCCGAGAATGATGCCGATGGTTCCGGCGATAAAAACTACGCTGAATCCCACCCGCAGAGAGACTCTGGCGCCATAGAGGATTCGCGAGAGCTGGTCCCTGCCAAGATCGTCCAGTCCGAGAGGGTGCTCGTGCGATGGTCCCTGAAGCCGGAGTGAGGTCTGCTGGGCGGATGGGTCGAAGGGAGCGAGGAGCGGCGCAGCGATGGCAACCACTACGATCAGGAGTGTCAGCAGTGCGCCGGCCATCAGAGCAAAGTTCCCGAGGAACGTCTTCCTGAACGATTTCCGAGCCATGTCAGTTATAGGTCACTCGCGGATCGATGACGCCGTAGAGGAGATCAGTGAGAAAGTTCACCACGATGTAGGTCACGGCGATGACGAGGATGGAAGCCTGTACCTGCGGGTAGTCGCGCGCGTTGATCGACTGGATCAGCAGCCGTCCCAGACCCGGCCAGGAAAAGATCTGCTCGGTGATGATCGCGCCGGTGAGCAGGGACCCGAACTGCAGTCCAATGATCGTCACAACCGGAATCAGGGCGTTGCGCAGTGCGTGGACCGAGATTGCTCTCCAGCGAGAGACCCCCTTGGCCAGGGCGGTGGTGAAGTAGAGTTGATTCAATTCTTCGGCGAGGCTGACGCGGATCATCCGCGTGAGAATCGCTGACATAGCCAGACCCATGGTGATGGAGGGCAGGACGAGCGAGCGCAGTCCCTCCTGGCGTCCGGAGACGGGGAACCATTGCACCTTGATGGCGAAGGCCATGATGAGCAGAGGACCGAGCCAGAAACTGGGCATGGATACGCCGATGAGCGCGAAGAATCGGGCTACGTTGTCGATCCAGCTGCTGCGATGAATGGCCGAGATGATCCCCAGAGGGAAGGCCACGAGCAGGGCCACGAGCATCGCTCCCATGGCCAGCTCGATCGTGGCCGGGTACCGCTGGCCGATCTCCCGAGAGACTTTTTCGCCGGTACGGAACGATGTGCCGAGATCCCCATGAGCGAGGCCGCCCACGTAGTTCACGTACTGGCGCCAGATGGGCAGGTCCAGTCCAAGCTGCCGTCGGACCTGCGCGACATCCTCGGGCCGGGCGTTTTCTCCGGCGATCTGAATGGCGGGGTCGCCAGGAATGAGGTGGATCAGAGCAAAAATGAGCGTGAGGATCCCCAGGGTGATGGGAATCATCTGCAGCAGTCTGCGAACGATGTATTGCGCCATGAGTGAATAGCGGTGAAGTCTACCCGAGATGTGGCAGGGTACTGATAAACGCAAGAAAGGGACCAGCTGGTTCGCCCGTTTCTCGCACCGACGAGTAATCTGGCAATGCCCTGTTCAGACTCGGATGCGAGGGCTGGGACACCGCCCCGGATACCAGGGCACTGCTTTTGCTTTCCATGTGGACAACCATGACTCGACCGGCTGAAGACAAAACTCTGGGAACCCTCATCAGGGATCTCACCGAAGACCTTTCTACTCTCGTTCGCAACGAGATTGCTCTGGCCAGGTACGAGCTTCGGAAGACTGCAGCGAACGTTGGGCTGGTCGGTGCTCTGTTCGGCGCGGCCGCGTTCCTGGCGCTCGTGGCCGTTGTCTTTCTGATCACGACGATCGTCCTGGCCCTGGCCATAGTCATCCCCACCTGGCTGGCCACTCTAATCATGGGAGTCGTCCTGATCGCCATTGCTGTGGGGTTGGTGCTCTACGGCCGTTCCCGGCTTGAGAAAATAGAATTCGCTCCGACAAGCACGGTGGAGAGCGTAAAGTCCAACGTGGAAGCGATCAAGGCAGACCTCAGTCGCCTGAAGAGGGATTTGTAAATGGAAGACATCGAGAAGGGTTCGATCGAGGACGACATTGTTCGTGCCCGCGAAGGGGTGAGCCTGCACATCGACGAGCTGGATCGCAGGCTGCGTTCCACTCTCGATGCCGGCAACTACGCCCCTCAGATCATCGCCGCTGGTGCAGCCACTGGTTTCCTGATCGCCTTCGGACTGCCGAAGATTTTGAGGCGCGCGATTCAGATCGGCGTTCCGGCCTTTGTCGCCTACAAGATGGCGAGATCGAAGTGGCACCCTGATTCCGAAGCCTCCTGATTCTCCGGCATCCGCGTTCACTCCTCGTGCCTCACGTAGCGTCCTCCGCCGACCTGCCTGATCGCTCCATCCATTTCCAGGCGAAGCAGGTCTCCGGCAAGTTCGCTCACCTCCCGGCCGGTTTTCATGGCCAGCATGTCCAGACCGATCGGTTCGTCCCTGGGGATGAGGCAGGCCAGCGGATCGGGTTTCGACTCATGGCGCTTCCGGGAAATCGCTGGTCGGATTTGAGGAAGCTCGTCGAAGATGTCGTCGACGTCGTGCACGAGTTTCGCTCCGTACTGGATGAGGCGATGGGTGCCTTCGCAGCCGGTATTGAATATCGATCCGGGGACGGCGAACACCTCCCGTCCCTGTTCGGCGGCCATCCTCGCTGTAATGAGAGAACCACTCCGCCCGTTCGCTTCGACGATGACCGTGCCCAGAGCCAGTCCGGAAATGATCCTGTTGCGAACGGGGAAGTTCATGGCCCGTGGCGGAGTGCCATGTGGGAACTCTGTGACGAGCAGACCAGATTCAGAAATGCGCTCGAAGATCGATCGATTGCTTCGAGGATAGGAGACGTCAATTCCGGTGCCGAGAACAGCAACCGTCTTCGCTCCAGCGTTGAGAGCGGCGAGATGTGCGGCGGCGTCGATGCCCCGGGCCAGACCGGAGACGATGGTCACGCCGGCCGAGGCCAGCTCGCGGGACAGGCGCGCCGCAGCGTTCAAGCCGTATGCGGATGCACGACGGGAACCCACCACTGCCACGGAGGGAGTGTCCAGGAGCCCGGGATCGCCGTGATAGAACAGTGCCGGTGGCGGGTCGGCGATCTCGCGTAGTAGAGCGGGGTAGGCCTCATCGACGAGCGTGACGACGCGGTCACACCCCTGTCGCGCGTTTTTCCCGCAAGGCGGGCACTGTAACGAATTCCTTACAAGCTCGGCTTGCTCTGCTGTTATGTTCAGCACCGTGGCCAGACGCTCCCCGCTTACGAGGCTCAGCGCTGTTTGCCGAGGGAACGCACCGAGAAGCTTTGCTGTGCGAGCGGGAGTGAGGAAGGGCAGGGAAGCGAACGCGATCAGCGTTTCCCTGGAAAACTCCAATGCAGTTGAATTCATAGTCTGTCGGTGCAGGCACCGGCAGGTCTGTTGTGTGTGGAACTACGCTCTCATTATAATTCCGACCAGCTTGCCAGAATCAAGATCCCTTTCATCCATGCCTTCCTCTATGCTTTCCGCGGCCGCAATTGGCGCTCGCAAGCGCACAAAGGAGATCGATCGATGAGGCGATTCTCTACCCCAGCAGTGATTCTTGTGGCCGGGACGGTTTTCGTCGCCGGCTGCGGGAGCGGAAAGAATGTTCAGAACCCCAGAACGCAGCTCGACTTCGGGGTCAAGGCTGCACGGATAAGTTTGTGGCGTGAGGCTCGATTCCGTTTTGAGAAGGCCGTGGCGCTTGACCCGAACAACGCCGAAGCCTTGAACGATCTGGCCGTGGCTTACGAGGGGACCGGCGAGTTCGAGAAGGCCAAAACGACCTATCTGCGGGCCCTGCAACTGGATCGATCCAACCGATTCATTCAGAAAAATTACAGCCGCTTCACCGAGTTTTACTCTCGTAGCGAGCGCCGGCAGGGTGCCCCGAAACAGACTCCTTCTCCGGCGGCCAGACCCGGTTCTGTGCCGACAGCTCCGCAACCTGCAGCCACGCCAGGCCCGACCTCCTCTCCGACGCCGGCGGCAACACCGCAATCCACGGCTACGCCCGTGGCCGTTCCATCACCAACACCGCGAACGTCTCCGGTTCCGTTGCCGTCACCTTCTCCGCAAGGGAGGTCGTAATCATGAAAAGGACAATCATTCTCGTGGCCCTGATGCTACTTCCCGCAGCCGTGCGCGCCGGTGTCGACGAGGTTGCACTGAAACTTCCGGTGAAAGCGAAACTGCCTATCGGACCCGAGCAGAAACTGGGGATCGCGCCTTTTCTGGTTGTAGCCACCGAAATCGACGCCAAGCGGGATCGAGCGGGCAAGGTCGATGTGCAGACCGAGTTCCAGCGATATCTGAAGAAGGAGATCCGGAAGGAAACGAAGGTGAAACTCGTGGACGTCCCGCAGTCACGTCTTCCCGGGACCACCATGAAGGAGCTCGAGGCGAACAGAGACTACTGGAAGGGGCTGGCGGCAGCGAGCGGAGCGGACTTCATTCTCAGCGGTGTCATCGACTTCGACGTTCAGGATAAGAGCGGATATCGCACCGAGGAGTACGTATCCCCGGTTGACGGTCGCACGTACTACCGGCAGGTTCTGGTGGAGAGCACGGGATTCGTATTCGACATTGTGGTGGCGGTCTTCAACGGCGACACGGGAGAAAAGATTCTCGAAGAGAATTTTCGCGACTTCAAGGAGTTCGACCAGAGGAACTACGACGAAATCCTCGGGCTGTTCGAAAACCTCCGCTCGATGGAGACTCAGATCGTCGGAATCTTCGCCTCCCAGGAACGAAAGGCGACGCGTTTCCTCTTCACGAATTGAGAAAATCCGCCGGACAGAGGCGAGACCGCGAGGCCGATGATTGAGGTGTCTCCGAGCGCAGCCGAACAAAATGATTGAGAAGCCGAGCGGTGGGGTGACTCCCGCCCCCCTAAACTGGAGGATCCTGTGAAGCGATCGATCGCACTGTTGATGGTGTTTGTGGGCATGATGCTCGTGCCCGCAAGCGCACTGCCGTTCGGCAAGAACAAAATCGTTTACGATCAGTTCGAATGGAAGATCTACCACTCCACCCACTTCGACGTCTATTTCTACGAAAAGGAGCGGGGATCTCTGCAGAAGGTGGTCAACCTTGCTGAGAGTGCCTACGACGACCTCTCGCGAAAGTTCAACTTCCAGGTGCCAAAGAAAATCCCTCTGATCTTCTACGCCACGCACTCGGCGTTCGAGCAGACCAACACCATGCTCACATTCATCCCTGAAGGCGTCGGCGCCTTCGCCGATCCGGTGCGGAATCGGATGGTCATGCCGGTGGACATGCCTGACGAAGAGCTATTCAATCTCATCCGGCACGAGCTGACGCACGTTTTCGAGTACGAAATCCTCTTTCAGGGAAAACTGGGACAGGAGTTGCGCATCAATCCGCCTACCTGGTTGATGGAGGGTCTGGCCTCGTTCATGGGTGAAGACGAAAGTACCAAGGATCGCATGGTGCTCAGGGACGCCGTGGTCAGCGATCAGATTCCACCGATCACCCGCAGTGGCATCCAGGGTTTCTTCGCCTATCGGTTCGGCCATGCGGTTTTCCGTTACATCGTCAGCAAGTATGGATGGGACGGATTGCGTGACTTCATCTACGAATACCGGAACACGATCGGCAGCGGCGTAGAGAAGGCCCTGAAGCGGGCGTTCGATGTCACTCCGGAGGAGTTCGATACCGATTTTCGAACCTGGCTGCGAAAGCAGTATCTGCCTGCACTGGTCTCCAAGGGAGAGCCCACCGAGTACGGGAGGCCTCTGAATGTAAACGAGGACATCCGCAGCCAGGAGCTTTCACCGGCACCGGCACCATCCGGCGACCTTCTTGCGTCCCTGACCACGTACAAGGAAGACGTGGACGTCATTCTCTTCAATGTTCCGGAGCGGAAGTTCTTCCGGAATCTCACCCGGGGACTTCCCGAAAAGTATGAATATGTGGTCGCACAGTGGCTCACGACCGGCCCGGTCATGGGACGAGACGTGGCCTTCAGCCCATCCGGGGACCAGATCGCCGTCTTCGTGAAGAAGGAACGGGGAAGGAACCTTCTTCTGATCAACGCTCTTACCGGGGCCATGGAGAAGTCCGTGCCCATGTCCGTCGAGCAGCAGATCAATCCGACGTATTCGCCGGATGGTCGCAAGATCGCTTTTCACGCCTTCCAGGGGAACCATGCGGATATTTTCGTCTACGACATCGAGTCCGGCTCGGTGACCAATCTCACCAACGATGAATTTTTCGACGCTGCTCCCGTCTACTCCCCTGATGGCAAGTGGCTGGTGTACTCGTCAGTGGTGAATGGATATGCCAAGCTCTTTCGTCTGGACCTGTCCAACCCCACACGCCGTTTTCAGTTGACCACGGGTACATCCAACGACATCGACGCCTACTACGCACCGGACGGGAAGCGTGTGTTTTTCGCCTCGGACCGGTTTACCGACCGAAACGCCCTGACCGCTGCGGAACTGCTGGCCAGGTCTGCACAGGCGGCGCAGCCCGAGGAGAAGACTCTCGGGACGGAAGAAGAGAACTTTGCCACCTACAACATTTACTCGCTGAACATCGAGAACGGCGACCTTCTGCAGTATACGGATGTCGTCGGTGGCTGCTTCACCCCGGTGGTCTTCCACGGCGAAGAAAACAAGGAGCAGGTTGTCTTCGCTTCGTACTACAAATTCCGCTGGCGTCTGTACCGCATGGATGCCGACAAACCGCTGCATCCTGCTGAAAAGACGATCATCGCCAGCGAGCCGGTCATGGGAACGGAGCGCACGAACTTTCTGCCGCCGGTAGAAGTAGCCATCGATCCCGAGAAGGTGGAGAAGTGCTGCGGGCACAAGCTGTTCGTCGATGACGTCCAGGTCAACGGCGGTGTGAACTCCGACCAGACCTTCGTCTCCCGGTCGGTGATCTACATGAGTGACATGCTCGGCAACCGCCGCTTCATAGCGTCGCTCGATTCAGTTTCTACTTTCTCCAACTTTGATTTTCTCTATCTCGATCTGACCAAACGGCTGAACTGGGGATTGCGTCTTTTCGACGATCGCACCTTCTTTCTCAATCCACAGAGCCGGACCGACCGGCCCGATCTTGCCGGCCGGCGGCTTCTCTACCAGCAGACCGGGGCTCTGGGTCTGCTCAGTTATCCATTCAATCGTTACCACCGGGTCGATTTCGGCGCCGGTTACATGCTCCGCCAATACAACCAACCTTTCCTGACAATCAACCCCGATACCGGCGCACAGGACATCAATTTCCTTTCTGCCAGGGATGATTTTCCGTTCCTCAGCGGTACGTTCTCCGGCGACAGTGCCCGCTTCAAGGAATTCGGTCCCATCGCCGGCCGCCGTTATGAACTGACCACGAACTATCTCTACGACCGGCAGGGTGGAGGAACGCTTTCGAACGACTACTCCGTCGATTTCAGGCAGTACCTGCAGATGACCTCCCGCAGTCTTCTTGCGGCCCGGGTCTCAGGGTTTTATGCTGACGGGAACCGGCCGAACTTCACCTACTTCGGCGGCCTGAATACCTTGCGTGGTTACGAGTTCCGGTCCTTCGCCGGCGACCGTGCCGCGTACGCCAATTTCGAAGTGCGCTTCCCGTTGGTCGACTACGTCGCTACGCCGCTGATCGGGCTGTCCCAGATTCGGGGGATCCTCTTTACGGATGTCGGTGGCGCGTACTTTAATGGGCAGCCATTCAAGTTCTATTCGGACGGACATCTGCAGGATGGCGCGGCATCTGTCGGCTATGGAATCAGCATGAATCTCTTCGGGCTGGAGTTGCATTGGGATTTCGCCAAGCGAACGGATTTCAAGAACGTCGATAACAAGACCCGCACGACGTTCTGGATCGGCGAAACTTTCTAGGATCGAATTGCGCGTCGGACTGTGTCAGCACTACAGAACGTGACGGAGCGGAGAACATCGTAGGGCCGCATGGCATGCGGCCGGTATTCTTCGAGAGTGTTGCATCCGGTCAATGCTTCGACATCAATAATGGCAGTTTGTCGAGCACTCTGGCAGGGTGCCGGCGGCGGACCAGGTGGAGGCGATTTTCGCTAGTCCGGTTTCGGCGCATTCACGTGTACGTGCCTGTCGCCGGCTCACGCCGGATTGATCCATGTTTCCTGGCACTTTTCATTGGAAGCCAGCGATGAAATCTGCCCGGCGAACGCATCGGGAGGCGCTTCACGAAATCAGGCAGTCCGGCGATCGTCTCCTCGCTCTTGTTTTCGCCTCTCAAGGCGTTTTCGGCGATCGGCGATCGTTCGCCGAAGAAAGAGCAGGAGAGCTCGCTCTTCCAGGGAAAGTCCCTTCAAGGCCACCGGCCGCCCCCGCATCTTTTTCCTTCCCGGCGGGAGGGGCGTGCCCTCGATGTATTCAGTGAGAATTCGCGGGCAGATGTACGAAGCCCGGGACACGGCCGGGGTATTTCCGAGCTGCGAAGCAGTGAACTCGATGGCGGTCTTGATGCGGCGCTTTCTTTCGACTTTGGTCGCAGCCTGCCCCTGATGGCCGAGGTGCATGGAACAGAGCAGGGTTCCAGCCCACGTGCGAAAATCTTTGGCTGTGAATTTTTCTCCGATGACGGACTGGATGTACTCGTTGACGTGGCGGTCCTTCACGTCAACGATCCTTCCGTTCTGAAGGAATTTGAAGAGCTCATCTCCATCCATTCTTCGCAGATCGCCGATCATTCCGGCGATATCGGGATCGCTGAGCTTGCGGTGTTGACTCTTGCGCCACTTTCCCACGAAATCGAAATAGATGTCCGCTCCACTGACTCGTACGTGCCTGGAGAGCACGGTGGTGAGCCCGTACGTTTCCTCAGACTTTGCGCTTCGGTCATTTCCCACGCGAAAGAATCCCTGGTCGATGAGCCTGACGATGGCTGCCAGAACGCGCTGGCGATTGAGGTCTTTCCCCTTCAGGTCGGCCAGAACTCTGCGCCTGAGGCGAGGCAGAGCCTCTCCGAACTCGACCACACGCTGGAATTTTTCCTCTTCTCTGTCCTGGCGAAACCTTGAGTGATAGAGGTATTGCGTCCGTCCTTTGCTGTCCACACCGATGGCCTGCAGCGGCGAGTCAGCTCCGCGGGCGATGCGCACTCTCTTCCATGCCGGAGGAATGCTCAGGGACTTGATGCGGATCAGCGTAGTTTCGTCCGCGATCTTCTGGCCCTCGGCGGTAGTGTACTGAAAGCCGCTCTTCCTGCCTCCCCGCCGCCGCAACCCGTTCGTGTCGAGGTTCTGCCTTCGCTGCACACCTCTAGTGGGCATATGAGGGGCGCAAACTGCGAGAACGGTGCCTCCCGAGCACGAACACACGCCGCCACCTTGAGCCAGCGGCTTTGTCAGGCAGGAATCCCCGGAGGTCCTTGCCTGCTCCTCGAGGATTTCACTTCATGGTGAAGGACACGGAGACATTCATCCAGGTGCGCACCGCCTTGCCATCCTTGATCGCTGGCGAAAACTGCCATGTTTTCACGGACTGGATTGCGGCTGCCTCGAGTGACGACAATCGCGCCGCCGGCCGGACGACCCGGACGTCGAGCACGCTACCCGTCTCGGAAATGAGGGCGCTCAGGGCGATCGTGGCCTGAAGATGCTGCCTCTGGGCGATTCCAGGGTACGGGGGCCTGAAGGAAACGACTACCTGAGGGATCTGATCGACCTCGGAAAGGCTGACAAGATCTCCCACGCGCGTCGTCACGGGAGTGGGGGTGGGCAGGTTCTGCTGCGATTCATTCGTTGCTTCCGCCGACTGTCTCTCGCGAAGGCGACGTTCATCGAGTGCCGCCGCTGATAGCTCGGTCTCCAAGTTTTTGTCGACTCCTCTCGCGGAACCGACTTTGAGCCTGTCAATCCTGCCAGGGTGACTCTCGCCTGGCTCAACTCCTCTCGCCGGCGCTTCGGAGACAGGCCTGTCGGTTCCGACCCGATCTCCAGGGACCGTGCTGTCTCGCCGGCTGCCGATCCGATCATTTGCCGCGGAAGAGGCGAGGCCGGTCAGGGCCATTCCCTGTGGAACTGGTTGCGTCGACGCTCCCGCGTCAGGTTGGCCTGAAGGCAACGGACCCGCCCGCATCTTCAGGTAGGCTGCAGCCGCTGCGGCAACGAGAAGGATGACCAGGACGATTCCGGCGAAGGTGATGAACCGCTTCCGGCGGGTTCGAGAGCGAGCAGGGTCCGGCGGGCGGCTGAGAATCGGGTGGTTCGCCGAGGGTTGGGGGTCCGCGGGACTTTTTTCGATGAACGCTTCTTCTCGAACTCGCTCGCCTTCTTCGCGCTGCAGGTCTTCCTTGAGCAACGTCGTCAGATAGAAGGCGAGGTTGAACG
>JBDTRY010000044.1:0-20481 GCA_039931435.1 Acidobacteriota bacterium
GGTGAAGAAACTATGAGCGCCGTCATCCCGAGCGAGAGCGAGGGACCCCAGTGGATGGGGGGCACGATCCCTGGGGCGCTTGCCACCCGCCCCTCTGGGGTTCCTCGCTCACGCTCGGAATGACGCGTTTGCGAGGCATTACTTGGAGAATCTTCAGAGCCGAAGTCACATGACTCCATGTGAGTTTCTTACAAGCGAGGGCACAGCGCGGGCAACGATGGCACTATACGAGCGGGACATCCCTTCTCGCTTCGCTCGTTCGGGATGACATCGTTGCGCTTCGCATCTCCGTTTCATTAGAGGCTAAAGCGAAGGCTCTCAACTCACGCCCAGTTCGTAAAAGACGAAGGTCCAGATATCGGCCCACTCCGCGATCAATTTCGAGACCGGCTTGCCCGCGCCGCCGAAGCTGCCGGAGGCGTGGCCCGCTTTGGAATCGATGCGGATGAGTATCGGGGCCGGGCCTCCCTGTGCCTCCTGAAGGGTCGCGGCGAACTTCTTGGCCGGGCCGGGATCGACCCGATCATCCGTATCTGCCGTGGTAATCAGCGCAGGAGGATACTTTGTGCCCTTCTTCACGTTGTGCAGTGGTGAGTAGGCGTAAAGAAATTTGAACTGTTCTGGATTTTCCGATGAGCCATATTCCGGAATCCAGAACCGCGCCACTGTGAACAGGTGATACCGCAGCATGTCCACGACCGGCACCTGCACCACCACCACCCCGAACAGGTCCGGGTGCTGCACGAGAGATGCGGCGGCCAGCAGTCCGCCGTTGCTACGGCCACTTGCCGCCAGCCTCTTGCGGGACGTATAGCCCTCGGACACCAACCACTGCGCAGCCGCCGCAAAATCATCGAACACGTTCTGTTTCTTCTCGAGCATCCCCGCCTCATGCCAGGCCTCGCCGTACTCGGAGCCACCGCGAAGGTTGGCCACGGCGAAGATGCCCCCTCGCTCCATGAAGTAGAAGTGCACGGGATTGAAGGCCGGAGTCATGGCGATGTTGAAACCGCCGTACCCGTAAAGAAATACCGGCGTATCGGAACTTTTCTTCAAGCCCTTCCGGTGGCTGAGGAACATCGATACCTTCGTGCCGTCCTTCGAGGGGTACCAGACCTGCTCGGTCTCGTACCCAGAGGGATCGAACGGAGGTTTGCTCTGGCTGAAAGCAGTGAGCGTCCCCTGCTGCACGTCGTACCGATACTGGGTCGGCGATTGAATGAAGGAGTCGTAGCCAATATAAAGATCGTTGCCGTCGGTCTCCCCGTTCATGGCCGTGACCGATCCCAGACCTGGAAGCGGAACGGCGGAGAGCGCCGTCCCGTCACGACCGAACACTTTCAGAACCGAGGTGGCGTTGTGAAGGTAATGGGCCACGATACGGCCGCCGGCGATCTCGATACTGTCAAGCGTATCGGCTGACTGAGGGACGACTTCGCGCTGCGTCCCGCTTCTGAGATCGACGGCGATGACGCGCTGCCTGGCGGCGCCGTCGTTGGTGCGAACGTAGAGTTCATGGTCGATCACATCAGAGGGCTCGTAAATGTGGGCGAAGCCGGTGAAAAGAGGCTTGAACTGCGCATCGCCTGCCTGGCGGTCGGAGAAATAGATCTCGCTGTTGTCGCTGCTGCCATTGTGGGCGGTGATGATGAGATAGCGGCCGTCGTGTGAAATGTCGCCGTCAAAGGTCACTTCGCGTTCCCGCGGCCTGGAGTAAATGAGCTTGTCCGCGGATTGATTCGATCCGATGAGGTGGTACATGAGCTTGGAAAAGTAATGCTCTTCACCCGCCTGAACGGTGCCCGGTTGCGAGTAGCGGTTGTAGAAGAATCCCTTGCTGTCGGGAGTCCAGGTGAGGTCGGTGAATTTCGCCCACGCCAACTTGTCGGACAGATCCTTTCCGCTCCTGATGTCCCGGACGTAGACTTCCTCCCAGTCGCTGCCGCTGCGTGAGATCGAATAGGCCAAAAGGTTGGCGTCGTCGCTGACGGAGAAAACCTTCACCGCCACCGTACCGTCCGCCGACAGTGAGTTCGGGTCGAGCAGCGCGCGAGGTGATCCCTCTGCTCCTTGTTGGACGTAGAACACAGGCTGATCCTGGAGCCCTTCATTTCTTGAATAGAAAACCAGATTCTTTTTCCTGAACGGAGTGGAATCGTGCGCGAAGTCGAACAGCTCCCGCAGGCGATCCTTGATTACCGCGCGTTCCGGGCGATCCAGGAATTGCTCGGTGAGGGCATTTTCTTCACGGGCCCACTGCTGCGTAGCGGGAGACTGATGGTCCTCCAGCGTCCGGTAGGGGTCGGCCACGTTCGTTCCGAAATAGTCGTCGACGACATCGGATCGGGGCGCGGCAGGGTACGCAGGCGTCGTCATTGTGGCGGATGGTCCGGCGATGCTCTTTCCGCTGTCGGGAGCAGTTGGGGCCACTTCGGGCAACCTCACGCAGGAAGCCGCAACCATAGCAAAAGCCGCAAAAGGCAGCACGATTGATTTGAACATGAGTCCTCCGTACCCGACCACCAACAACGTTCGGCCCCCGGAATCATCCATGGACGGAGTTTTGCTACAGTGCCCGACATGAACGAATCTGACCGTCACCATTTCGACCTCGATGAATTCGCCCGGCAGGCCATGATCGATCGGGACATGCTCCCGGATTTCTCGACAGACGTGAACGAGGAGCTGAGCGGCATCCAGAGTGCGCCGGCGCCGGACCCGGACCTCCGCGATCTTCGGCAACTGCTCTGGTGCTCGATCGACAACGACGACTCGCGCGATCTGGACCAGCTCTCTGTCGCCGAGCAACTCCCGGCCGGACAGGTGCGCATTTACGTCGCCGTGGCCGACGTCGACGGCGTGGTGAAGAAGGGCACGGCCATCGACGATCACGCCCGCCACAACACCACTTCTGTCTATACCGCCGCCCGCATCTTTCCCATGCTGCCCGAGAAACTCTCCACGGACATCACCTCGCTGAATCAGGACGAGGAACGTCAGGCCATGGTGTCGGAGATGGTCGTGAACGAGGATGGAACGGTGGCAAGCTCCGAGATCTATCGCGCTCTGGTCTTCAACCGCGCCAAACTTGCCTACAACGCCGTGGATGCCTGGCTGGACGGTCGGAGCGAAGCGCCAGCGCCTCTGGCCGCGATCAGGGGGCTCGATGAAAACATTCGCCTCCAGAGCAGCGTGGCCCAGAAGATGCGCGAGCGCCGCCATGAGCTCGGCGCCCTCGATCTCGAAACCATCGAACCGCGCGCCGTACGCAAGGACGGCAGGATCGTGGACCTGGAACTCGACCTGAAGAACGAGCCCAAGGAGTTGATCGAGGATTTCATGATCGCCGCCAACGGCGCCGCGGCCAGATTTCTGGAGTCGCGCAAGTTCGCTTCGTTGCGTCGCGTCGTGCGCGTACCGAAACGCTGGGACAGGATCGTGGCCGTGGCCGAAGAGTACGGCGAGCACCTCCCTGCCGATCCGGACGCTTCGGCGCTCGAGGAGTTTCTTCTGCGCCGGCGGAAAGCGGACGCTCTCCGATTCCCCGATCTGTCACTGACCATCGTAAAACTCCTCGGGTCCGGCGAATACGTCGTCACCATTCCCGGCTCAGAACCGGTCGGCCACTTCGGCCTGGCGGTGCGCGACTACAGCCATTCCACCGCCCCCAACCGCCGCTTTCCCGACCTGATCACGCACCGCCTTCTGAAAGCAGCGCTGGCCGGGGACAAGCCACCGTATTCGATCGACGAACTTCGCCAGCTGGCCGAGCACTGCACGGAAAAAGAGGACGACGCGGCGAAGGTCGAGCGGCTGGTGGCCAAGTCCGCGGCGGCGGTTCTTCTTGCACCCAGAATCAATGAACGTTTCGATGGTGTCGTTACCGGCGCTTCGGAAAAGGGAACCTGGGTGCGCATCTTTCGACCACCAGTTGAGGGGAAGATCATCCACGGATGGGAGGGGCTCGACGTCGGTGACAAGGCGCGTGTGAAACTCGTCGGTACGAATCCGGAGAAGGGCTTCATCGATTTCGTGCGTACTGGAAAGTAGCGGGCAGCGCCTTGCTGGCAATCCGGATCAGTCGCCTCGCCGCTCGTTCGACGCGCCGCTGTGATAAATAGGCGTTCCACATCCGGCACACCGACCGATGGAGACCAGGCCCCATGCGTCTGAAGCTCACTCTGTTCCTTCTGACAACGCTCACGTTCGTTTCCGTCAGCTGCACTGCTACAAGAGCGGTTCAGCCTTCCACCGCGCCGGCTCCCGCCGAGACGGCCGGACCTCTGACGCTTCCCTGGAAAACGGATCCCTACCCGTCCACGTACAGACCAATCCCCGCTCGACCAGTGATCATCCGTAACGCCACCATCCTCACCGCCGCCGGCCCCCGCATCGAGCACGGATCAATTCTCGTGCGCGACGGGCGGATCGTGGCGGTGGGGACGAACCTCGAGGCACCGGCAGAGGCCATGACCATCGACGCTTCCGGCAAATGGGTAACTCCGGGAGTGATCGATGCGCACTCTCACCTTGGTGTTTACGCCTCTCCGGAAGTTCAGGGACTGTCCGACGGAAACGAGGCTACCGATCCGAATACGGCTGAGGTCTGGGCGGAACATTCCGTCTGGCCGCAGGATCCTCAGTTCGCCCTTGCCCTTGCTGGCGGAGTGACCACCATGCAGATCCTGCCCGGCTCGGCGAATCTGTTCGGCGGGCGAAGTGTGACAGTGAAGAACGTACCCGCTCTCGATGTTTATGCGATGAAGTTTCCCGGGGCGCCCTATGGATTGAAGATGGCCTGCGGAGAAAATCCCAAGCGTGTGTACGGGAGCCGGAATCGAGCACCTTCTACGCGTATGGGGAACGTTGCCGGTTATCGCTCCGCCTGGATCAAGGCACAAAAATATCGCTGGGACTGGGAGCAGTACCTGCGAAAGGAGCAGGCCGGCGACAAGGATGCCAAACGGCCGGAACGCGATCTCGAAGAAGATACGCTGGCCGGCGTTCTGGACGGCGACATTCTCGTGCAGAACCACTGCTATCGCGCCGACGAGATGCAGACCATGATCGACATCTCCAGAGAGTTCGGTTATCGCGTCACAGCCTTTCATCATGCCGTCGAGGCCTACAAGATTGCCGACGTCCTGGCCGCCAACCACATTTGCGCGGACGTCTGGGCGGACTGGTGGGGGTTCAAGATGGAGGCCTTTGACGGCATCAGAGAAAACGCTGCCCTGGTGGAAAAGAGCGGAGGCTGCGTGGTCATTCACTCCGATTCAGCCGATGGAATTCAGCGCTTGAATCAGGAGGCTGCCAAAGCGATGGCAGCCGGCAATCGTATGGGCATGACCCTGCGCGAAGAAGATGTCATTCGCTGGATCACCATCAATCCGGCAACTTCTGTCGGAGTGGCAGCCCAGACCGGCTCTCTGGAGCCGGGGAAGATGGCTGATGTGGTGATATGGAGCGGCAATCCCTTCAGCGTCTATACCCGCGCCGAAAAAGTCTTCGTCGATGGCGCCCTGCTGTTCGACCGGCTCGATCCCCACCGCCAGCGATTGAAGGACTTCAGTCTGGGGAACGCGGGAATGGAGGGGAATCGATGAAACGCGCCGGCATCCACGTGCTGCTCGCTCTGCTGACCACCATCTCCCTTCACGCGGAGACAGTAGCCATCACCGGCGCTGTCGTGCACACGATGGGCCCCCAGGGAACGATTGAAGATGGCACTGTTGTGATTTCAGACGGACGCATCAGTGCAGTCGGTAGCAGTGTGTCCATTCCTTCAGGAGCTCGCCGCATCGATGCACACGGCAGGATTGTCACCCCGGGTCTTTTCAATTCTCTGACGACGCTGGGAATCGTGGAAGTGTCAGCGGTCGAGGAGTCGTCAGACGAAGCGGTAAAGGATGATCGCATCACGGCGGCGTTCGACGTTCGGGATGCCATCAACCCGAACTCCACCCTCATTCCCGTCAACCGCATCGAAGGATTGACCCGGGTCGTAGTGGCCCCCGATCCCGGCAACAGCGCCATCGCCGGGCAGGGAGCCGTGATCCATCTGGGGATGAACGGACCGCTCGTCATTCGGGCAAAGGTAGCAACCTTCGCCTCCCTCGGCGAAAAAGGCGCAGAGCTCAGCGGCGGAGCACGCGGCGCAGCGATGTTACGCCTCAGGGAAGCACTGCAGGATGCCCTCGACTACGCCGCGAACCGGCAAGCCTTCGATCAGGGAAACCGGCGTCCTTACGCTCTGTCGAGGCTCGACCTGGAGTCGCTGATTCCCGTGGTTCGGGGCCAGCAGCCACTAGTGGTTCGCGTGCAGCGAGCGAGCGACATTCTCTCGGTCCTCCGTCTCGGGAACGAGTTCTCGTTGAAGCTGATTCTGGCCGGCGCCGACGAAGGATGGAGTGTGGCCAGCGAAATCGCAGCGGCTGGCGTGCCGGTGCTCGTCAACCCGCTCGACGACCTCCCAATCAGTTTCGAGAGACTCGGAGCCACGCTCGAAAACTCTGCCCGACTCGTGAAGGCGGGTGTCACGGTGGCCTTCATGACGGACGATGCTCACAATGCCCGCAACGTGCGTCAAGGTGCAGGGAACGCCGTGGCTTACGGAATGCCGTGGGAGGCGGCCCTGGCGGCAATGACGTCCGTTCCCGCGCGCATCTGGGGGATAGCCTCGAGCTACGGAACTCTGGAAGCGGGCAAGGATGCCGACGTGGTGATCTGGGACGGCGATCCTCTGGAGCTGACCTCGTATCCCGAGGCGGTCTTCATCCGAGGAATCCAGATGCCGATGACGAGCCGCCAGACCGAATTGCGCGACCGCTACAAGGATCTGAACTGACATAGTTTTAAAGACGTGTCATCCTGAAGCGTCGAGCGAAGGATCTCTTCTACCTCCCCCGTTGCTACGCGAGGAAGGGCACGATTCTCGTTTACGAGATCCTTCGGTCGCTTCACTTCCTCAGAATGACAAGCGCGCTACAGTCCATGAACAACGCCGGTTTCATTTCTCAGTTCTGAACGCATCATTCGAAATTCTCAATTCATCTTGCCCCGTGAGACCCCAACTACCAGCCTCCCCCACCGCCACCCCCCGAAGAGCTCCCACCTCCGCCACCGGAGCTGCTGCTCGAGCTGGGGGCGGCGACGCCGGCCGCAATTCCGGCTGCGGCAGCCGTCCAGGCACCGCTGGCTCCTGCACCGCCGAATGCCCCGCCACCCCCTGTCCACGAAGAACCGGAGGAACCGGTCGAGGACGACGATCCGAAGGAGTGCGATCCGTCGCTGAAGGTTGAAGCAGCCGCGGCCACACCAAATCGCGCGTACCATTTCCTCATGGTCTTTCCCAGTCCGAAGGCCAGGACGTACGGAAGCCAGTGGTCCTCGAGGTCGGGTGAGCTCTTCTGCAGTTCCCCTGCAATCCAGACACGCGCCGCTGTGAGCTTCTTCCTGAAAGCAATAGCCTCGCGGCCATCCTCGGACCCGAGCGCCCCGATCGAACCACTGACCACCCATAGTGTGGCGATGGCAATTGCGATCAGCAGGCGGGCGTCCAGAGGCGTCCCGCCGAACAGCGCTCCGGTTCTGAATATCTTCAGGCCGGCGCCAAAGAAAATCGCAGCCGGAATGAGCGACGCCAACGCTCCTGCCACACCATAATCGAGGCGGCTCTTCCAGTACGACGGCGCCAGGATGCCGAGAACGACAAGGAATATGGATACAAATCCGATCAGGAACGCTCCCAGTCGCAGGTCCTCGAACTTGACACCTGTCCAGATGAGATAGGCTGCCAGACTCAGGAACAGCAGACCGGAGACCCAGCCGGCCGGACCCTTCGACTTCCCGGTTGGAAGCTGCTCTTCCACCAGCGCCTGCAAGCCGGGAGTGATCGTGGATACCGGATTGAACCCCGCGGATTTGTAATGGTTCTGAATAGCCTCGGTGCTGGTGTGATTGCCGTTAAAGAACAGTGCATCGACAAGTCCGCGCTCGTACCCATCGAGCTTGCTCCGCGGAACCTTCAAGTCCAGCACCAGTGATTCTTTCACGTGCTCGCCCGTCGTCACGGCACTGGCCAGCTTGCCCTCCGTCACCATCCGAGCCAGGGTGGCCGAGACCTCATCGCTTGAAATATTGCGGTCCCAGATGGCACCCACCACTTCGGCGCGAAGAGTGAGAATGTGCTGGGCCAGCCACGTGCGGTCGATCTGATCCGGATGAAGCGGGTCGAACCTCCCCAGCGAGCGCTCCCGCAGCAGAACCACAATGAGAAGGATCAAAGGGACCGCAAACAGCGAGGCACCGGTCATCTTCCACCACAGTGGCGGACCGGGATTGACCGAGAGTGCCGACTCCTGCCCTGAATAACGAAGGGGAATCTTCAGCACAAAACCCGATCCGGGAGCGAGAGGGCCCGCGGACCAGTCAGCCCGCGGGGCCTTGATCTCCTGCCACTGCGGATCGAAAGTAAGGTGAAGAGTGAATCGATTGATCGCCCCCACCCTGTCGGCAAATGCAAAATCGTGATCGAGGAGATAGTGATCGTCCTCTTTCTGAAGAATGTTCGAGAGCGTGTAGTGGAGGACGTAGACGATCGACGTGTTCTCGAAGGGCGGGTCCGACGGGGAGCGACTTCGCCAGCGCAGAGTCCTGCTGTCGTTCCACGCGTAGTGATCGACGTCATCGAGGGATCCTTCCGCAAGTTCCGTCGACGCGCCTGTGGCGGGATCGATCCTGGTGATGCCCTGAAGATCCAGCTTCTGCCCTTGTGCGATCCGGAAAATACGCTCGCCCCCATTCCAGTCGCCGGTAAAAACCATGACCTGTTTCTCATCGACATGGAGACTGCCGCTGCCATCCAGCCGGGCCTGAACGGATAGCTTCTCCCAGTGCAGTTCTTTGGAAAACCCGTTGATCGCCGTGAACTGGACCACCACGAGCAGGGCGAAGACCAGTCGTCGCATTTTCGATCCTCCATGGGAACGACGTTTCGGGAATTCTAGCTTCCTCACCGGTCAAAAAGTGGTTACCGGCAGTTCTTGTATCCAACAACGGGATCGAACTCGTCGCCTCTCGTCTTGCCACCACCGGCAACTTCGCAGCGATCATGATCCGGCGCGGTCCCTCCTGATGGTGCACCGGCCACTACCATCCCCCACCACCACCACCGCCCGAGGAGCCGCCTCCGCCACCACCGCCGTCACTGGCCGACCCGGGGGCGGCAACCCCCGCCGCCATCCCGGCAGCCGCCGCGCTCCAGGCTCCCGAGGCTCCCGCTCCCCCAAAGGCTCCGCCACCGCCACTCCAGGAAGACCCGGAGCCGCTCGATCCCGAGGAACGGAACGAGCCCGATCCGTCGTTCACTCCCGAACCGTGAGACGAGACGCCGAAGGGTCTGTACCACTTGCGCATGCGGTTTTCGAGGCCGAAGGCCAGAACGTAGGGAAACCATCGGTCCTCGAGATCCGGCCTCTCCTTTTCGAGTTCTCGGCGAATCCACATGCGTGCCGCCGTCAGTTTTTGGCGCCAGGCGAGCGCTTCGGGTCCATCCTCCGATGCCAGGGCCGTTACCGAGCAGCACGCCACCCATAGTAGGGCGATGGCGATTCCCGTGAGGATCTGATCATCCATACCCATCCGCCCGTAGAGCGTCGCAGCGCGCAACAGGATGAGTCCAACTGTCAGAACCAACCCCGCCGGCATCAGACAGAGAAGGGCCTGACCCATTCCGTAGTCGAGATGGTTTTTCCACCGGCTCGGCGCGCCCGCCGCGAAAACGGTAAGGAAGAGCGTGATGCAGAAGAGTACACCTGCTGCAACCCTCAGATCCGACATCGTTACGGCAACGCGGACAAGGTCGGCCACCAGGACAAAAAAGATGGCAAAGGAAATCCCTCCCGCTGCTCCGGATGATTTGCCCGGGGGACTCTGCTTGTCCACGATCTTCTGCAGTTGCGGCGAGATCTTGGCCACAGGATCGAATCCCGATTTTGCATAGTGCTTCCGAACGGCCTCAGTACTGGTGTGATCGCCCTTGAAGAAGAGCCCTTCGATGAGCGCTCGCTCGTATCCCTTCAGCGTCGCTCGCGGAACCAGGAGGTCGAGCTCTAACGAGTCTTTTCCGATCTTCTTCTTTTTCACGGTACTGGCAAGCTTCCCCTCCACTACCATCCGGGCCAGCGTGGCCGAGACTTCATCGCTGGAAATCTTCCGATCCCAGGTCGCCCCCACCACTTCCGCAGGAAGACTGAAAACATGTTCGATTATCCAGGGGCGGTCGATCTGGCCGGCTGACAGAGGCGTGAGGCGTCCCAGGGAGCGTTCCCGACGCATGACCACGACGAAGAGAATCAGCGGCACACCAAGGATTGCGCCGATCTCGACTTTCAACGAGAGCGGTGCCCCGGAATTCACCGTCAACGCGGATTCATTGCCGGTATAGCGCAACAGAACTTTCACTACGAAACTGCTTCCAGGGGCGAGCGGCCCGGCGGAATAGTCTGTCTTCACTGCTCCGATCGGTTGCCACTGAGGGTCGACGGTCAGACGGAGAGAGAACTGCCTGATCACGCCGGCACGTTCAGCAAATGCAAAATCGTGGTTGAGAACGTAGTGATCGTCCTCTTTCTGGAGAATATTCGAGAGTGTGTAATGGAGAACGTAGACGATGGAGGTATTGGCAAACTCAGGGTCCGAAGGGCGCCGGCTTCGCCAGCGAAGCGTTGTGCTGTTGCTCCACGCGTAATGATCGACCTCGCCCAGCGACCCCTCCGTAAGTTCCGTGGATGCGCCTGTGGCCGGATCGATCCTGGAGATCCCCTGAAGATCGAGTTTCTGTCCCGGGGCGATCCTGAAGATGCGCTCGCCGCCATTCCAGTCGCCGGAGAAGACCATGTCCTGCCTCTCATCAACGTGCAGTTGCCCGCCGCCGTCCAGGCGAGCAATCACCGAGAGTGCATCCCAGTGCAGTTCTTTGGCGACCACGCTGACGGTCGCAAACGGGACCACCAGGAACATGACGAAGATCAGCCGCCGCATCTGGCATCCTCCATGGACGAATCTGGGAAGTTTATCCGCTGGCGGACCCGGTCGTACTTACTGTCCCCGTTCCGCCAGGGAAAGGCCAGCGAACGCACCGCCCTGTCGTTCTCTCTCGATCCAGGAGCCGATCCGTGCTTCGAGCATGGAGAGCGGAAGGGGCCCAGCCTCGAGCACGGCGTCATGAAAACGGCGGATGTCGAAGCCGGAACCGAGCGCCGATTCCGCTCTGCGCCGTAACTCACGGATCTTCAGCTCGCCCACCTTGTATGCCAGAGCCTGTCCGGGCCAGACGATGTAGCGGTCGACCTCCACGACGATGTCATGGTCAGTCTTTCCGGCATTTTCGCGAAAGAAGCGAATGGCCTGATCACGACTCCAGCCTCTGGCATGCATTCCTGTGTCGACGACGAGGCGGATCGAGCGCCACATCTCGTAGGTGAGCTGTCCGAACTTCGAGTACGGATCCGTGTATAACCCGAGGTCTTCGCCCAGCGATTCGGCGTAGAGTGCCCACCCCTCGACGAAGGCCGTGTAGTTCACGAAGCGGCGAAAGTTCGGGACGCTGGTCAGCTCCTGAGCGAGGGCGATCTGCAGGTGATGGCCCGGAACGGCTTCGTGCAGCGACAGCGCTTCCATTTCCCACTTCGGCCGTGACTTGAGGTCGAAGGTGTTTGCGAAAAAATAGCCGGGCCGGCCGGCGTCCGGTGCGCCCGGATAGTAGTAAGCGGTCGTTTGAGTCTCCTGCGAATAGGCTGGAACCGGGAGCACGCCGTAAGGCAGGCGCGGGAGTGTTTTGAAGAGGCGGCTCAGGCCGGGATCGATTTTCTTGCAGATATCGCGATAGGCGACCACCAGTGAATCGGCATCGTCAAAAAAGAATCGGGAATCGTCGCGCAGAAACGAGAAGAATTCGTTAAGCGTGCCCGTGAATCCAGTCGCCTTCCGGATTGCTTCCATCTGCGAACGGATGCGCTCCACCTCCGAGAGTCCCAGTTCGTGGATTTCATCGGCGGTCATGCTCGTCGTGGTGTGCTGCGCGATCTGGTATTGATACCAGGCGTCCCCGTCAGGAAGATTGGACAAGGCAATGGATTCGCGACTGGCCGGCAGATATGTCTGGTCGAAAAAAGCGCGCAGAGCAGCGAATGCAGGCGTAACTGATTCGTGGATCGCTGCCAGCCCCTCCGTCTGGATTCTCTTTTGAACGTCGTTCGGAATCGAATTCGGCAGTTCCGCAAAGGCCACCTCGTAGATGGCGCTCGTCGTTGGGTCTTCGACCACACTTTCACCCAGAAGCCGGGTCATGTCGCGAAGCACGACCCGAGGATGGACGACTCCGGCGGTTGCACCACGCCGCATCAGGGCGATCGTTTGCTCCACCAGCGCGGGAACGCGCCGCAGACGCTCGATCACCTTCCGCAGATCGCTCTCATTCCGGCGCGGCTGGCTCTGGAGGACGTCGGGAATGTCCTGATGCGGACCCCCCATCTGGCTGACGGGCATCAGTTCCGAAGGGAATCGATGCCCTTCCACGGCGGATTCGAGATTCCGAAGGAACAGGTCATAGTTGAGCTGTTCGTCAGCCGCCAGTGACTCCCGGGCGAACGACCGGATCTCGCCCAGCACATCGACTTCATGTTCCTTGCGACTCTCGATGGCCTCTTCCCGCTCATCATTCCAGAGCGCGTCGAAGCGCGGGTCTCCGGCGTATGTGGCCAGCGTCGGCCACTCCTTCAGCTGCCACTGCCACTCGCGCTCATAGAGCGCGTCCAGCTTTGATCCCTGCTCAGTCATGGGTGGTCGATCACTCGTGGACACGAGACTACGTCAAAACCCTGGAAGCCTCAAAGAATGGCAGTGCTATGAGCACTTGCTTTGAGGTTTCTATGGAGGAAAGTGGTTTGACATGGTCTCCGGTGCGCCACTGTTCCTGCAACGCTCCTGAATACAGTGCTGCCAGCGCGTGTTCACAGCGATGAAGGCCGGCCTGCGGGTGCGTTGACCCCCTATCCTTCCTTCGCTAGACTCCACACTCCTCAGGGCGGCGACGTAGCCAAGTGGTAAGGCAGAGGTCTGCAAAACCTTTATTCGTCGGTTCGATCCCGACCGTCGCCTCCACCCTGGATCTTGTGGCCGCATTCCAATCGCGCCGCCACCGCCTGGATACTTCAATCCTTTTTCTGCTGGCCACGGCAAGCCGCCGGGGAACTCAGAATCGCAACTGCGCTCCGACCCTGAAGGTGGTCGAGGGCGCCAGGTCGGAAAAAAGGAACCCGAACCCCGGCCTTTGCCCGATGACGTTCGACTCATTCGTCACGTTGAAGACGTCCAGCAGCAGCGTCAGATTGAGCTGACGAATCTCGAGATGTTTTCCGACGCGGAGATCGATCTGGAAACGGTCGTCCAGCCTGCCCCGGCTCGAATCCGCAATCACTGCTCCCTGGGATCCGCTGAAGATCGTGGCGATGTCGATTTTCACAAGCGGTACCTGGACCAGTCCTGCCAGTTGCCACGACCAGCGCGAGCCACCTGTCAACGGTGGCATCTGCGCGGACGGAGAGACTGCACCCCCATCTTCGTAAGCTGCGAATCCGTGAATCATCACTCCGAATGACAGTCGCTTCTCAACATGGAGCTCTGCCAGATCCGCCTGACGCTCTCCGTCAAGATTGTCGAGAGGAGACAGTCCGACAAGGTCCTGCCGCCTTCCCAGCTCTCGGGTAAAACGCCGGCGTGTATACGTGCTCCCGACGGTGAACTGCGGCGAGATTTCGTGCTCCCAACTCATCTGAGCCTCGTCCGTTGCCGGAGTGCGCAATCGCGCCGGGAGCGCTTCGATCGGTGTCGCTTCCAGTCCACAGGTAAAGATGCCCTCACCGGCGAAGCAGCGGTTGAGGGGTTCGACGTACCGCCCCAGACGCAGCCGCAGAACGTCTTTTGACCGGCCAGCTCCCGGCGACCAGGCCACGGCCACCCTCGGCAGAAAATCCGTTGCAGACAGCGCCCTCGCTGATCCCTCGATTCCAACTTCTTCCTCCTGAACGCTGCCGCCGATCTCGAGGGTAATGTTCCTGAGGAGAATGGTATCCATCAGAAAGAGTCCGCCGTTCCGGGAGGTCGACTGGAACGGCGTGGCCAGAAAGGATGAGATAGGCGGCGCCGACGCGCTCCAATGGCGCTGAGTGGATTCCAATCCGAAGCTCAGCTCCTGAGCAAGGCTGCCGCCGAAGAATAGCGAGGCGTCCGCGCGAACTGCGCTTCCCCGCGAACGCAACGACACAGGGACGAACTGCAGTCCCTCTCCGAGCGATCGATCGTGCGATCCCGAAACACGAACGAGACTCCACGGAGAAAGCAGGACCTGCACTTCGGCAGCACGGACGTCAGACGTCTGATCGCTCACCGTGGCCAGCCTGGGGTCGGTCGAGCCCGTACCGTGCTCCCACCACGCCGCCCCGGAGAGTTGTTCGCTTCCGCGCCAGTCCAAACGGAAGCGCTCGTTCTGAAGATTCTCGCCAGCCAATGCGCTGGAAAGCTCCGGGACGACCGCTGGAACGGAGCGAAAGCTCGTGCTTTCCCGGGCGACGCTTCCCCAGACCCAGAGGCGGTCAGCTATCACGGGGCCTCCGGCCTCCAACCCTCCCTCGATCTGCGAATCGAACTCGTTTTCCGTGAGATGAAGCACCCCTGTATCTCGCGGACTCTGGCGCTTTTTCGACCAGATCACGCTATAGGCGTACAGGGAGCCTGCGAATTCGGACTGGCCGCGCGGAGTGGAAACGAACATTGCCGGAGCTGCGCTGGACAGCTCGGGAGCGGTGCTCGTCGTAAGCACGCGGACCTCATCAAGGTTCTCGAGGTCGAACGCCAAAGACCTCGCTCCGAGCAGACTGTCGGACGGCAGTTCCGCTCCGTTGATGCGCATGCGCCCCGGCGCACTCCCGACAGTCGAGAATGCACCACCACGCCACGTTCCCCCGGCAAGGACACCTGGAACCTCATTCAATAATGCTCTTATCGAGTCCAATCGCGGCAGAAGTCTGAGCGAGGACGCCGTGAATGTCCTTCCGGCGGTCGCGGCAAACGGATCGAGCAGGCGCGTCTCTTCCTCCAGAGTAACGTTCTGGTCGGGTACAGCATCGAGAACAAATCTCAAGACTGTCGTGCGGGAGAGATCGATGTCGACCTCATTGCGGATCACGGTTTCGTATCCGTCAGCCTCAGCCTCGACGGTGTAGTGTCCTGGACGCAGACCGGCAAAGAAGAAGTGTCCCGGTGCGGAGGTGGTGACGGTGCGATCGGCCTCCAGCGTGAAGACGGTCAGGCGCGCACCGGCGATTGCCGAGCCGTCACTGGTTTTCACCGAACCGCGAATGTTGCCCGTGAAAACGGTGGCTCCGGCATGCAAAGACATGAGCCAGAACGGAATCAGAGCCAACGATCGAATGTGGGGGAGGCGTTTGCGCATTCGCTCTTTTATTGCACCGTTGCCACATCCGAACGGAAGGTAACCCGTACGGCTTGCACTACTCGTCGAACGTTCGCGCCGGCCTGCGGAATGTGGCGGCCGCAAGACAGCGAACGGGCGACCGCGGAAGCCAGCGCGCATATTCCCGCGTGACATCTGCCATCGCCGTCCGAATAATACCGCGCCTGATGTTTTCTCCCTCGGCTGTGGCCATCGTCATCATCGTCCTGCTCACCATCGCACTCATCAATTTCGTTGCCATCCGCACACTGATCGCCCTCTATCCCGCGGGCCGGCTGGCGATCATCATCGCCGCCGTCCTCTGCAACGTCTTCTGGATCGCCGTCCCGCTGATCGCCGCCGCGCGCGGAAATGCCACGGCAAGATTGATCACGGCGGTGGCCGGACCGCCATGGTTCGCGTGGCTGACGTTCGCACTGTTGTACGTGGCCTTCGTGGCCCTGATCTCGTTGATCTGGCTCGCAGCTGGCCGCTACTTCACAGGCTACTCAGAGTTTCTCAGGCCGGCCTCGAGCGGATTTCTGCTGATCACCCTGGTTGTGGCTGTGGCCGGATTCATCCAGGCGCTCGTTCCGCTGAAGGTCCGCCACGTGCCGCTGACATTTCCGGAACTGCCGCGGGGCTTGAATGGGACGAAGATCGCTCTGCTCTCCGACCTTCATGTGGGGATGTTCACTCGGCAATCCCGCCTGCGGCGGATGAGTGAAGCCATCGACCGAGAAAATCCCGACATCGTCGTGTTCGATGGCGATCTCGTCGACGACGACCCTTTCTACGTTCCGAAACTTCTCCGGGGATTTGCGGGCCTCCGGCCCTCCATCCCCATCTACGCTGTTCTGGGTAATCACGAGATGTACGTGAACCCCCGCGCCGCAATCGAAGCGTTGAGAGGCTCGCGTATTCATCTTCTCGTCAACCGCGGAGCCCTGGTCAGGCACGGCCACTCCGAACTGTGGCTGGCGGGACTCTCGGACTTCGCCGGACGAGGCGTTCGCAGCGATCTCCCGCTCGCTCCCGACATCCGGAAAGCGCTTGACGGAAAACCAGCGGGGGCGTTCACGATTCTCCTTTCACACCAGCCGCAGGCCTTTGCCATGGCCCGTCGTCTGCGCATCCCGCTGACGCTCTGCGGGCACACGCACGGGGGTCAATTCGGCTGGCGCTCACAACGGATCACTCTGGCCGGGTTGTTTCTTCCCTTCGACGTGGGCTGGTATGAGCGCGACGGAGTACAGCTTTACGTCACTACGGGCGCGGGATACTGGCTTGTCCCGTTCCGTTTTGGAATTCCTCCGGAGATCGTCATGATCGAGTTGCGAGGTGATAAGACAGGGCCGTGACGACCATCCGAATGGCAGTTCCAGAGGGCTTCCGGTTTGCGGCGACGGTTCAATCGCACGGATGGGTGCAGCTCGCTCCGTTCGAATGGGATGCCGGTACGGAGGCCCTGCATCGAACGGAGACGCTCGCCGATTTGACGGTCGATCTCGAGATCCGCTTCGATGGCAGCCTTCAGGTGCAGTCGGCGCAGAGCATCGGACCTCTCGAAAAAGAGCTGAGAGCGCGTCTGCGAAGAATGTTTCAGCTAGATCTCGATCTCAACGAATTTCACGCCATGTGCCGCAGAAGTGTCACGCACCGGGTCGTTGCCCGTGCCGGTTTTGGACGACTGCTCTGCGGATCGACTCGCTTCGAAGATGCAGTGAAAGTGATCGCCACGACGAATACGACCTGGGCCCAGACGAAGCGAATGGTGAGGCTGCTTGTGGACCGGTGCGGAGCCGCAAGTCCCGGAGGCCGACCTGGATTCCCAACCCCCGAAGGCATCGCTGTGCTGACGCCGGAAATCCTTCAGCGTGACTGCCGTCTCGGGTACCGCGCCGGCTACATCCACGCACTGGCCACCGCCGTGGCATCGGGAAAGACTTCGCTCGACGGGCTGGCCGCGCCGGAGTCGCCGTCGGCGGAGCTCTTCGATCGCTTCCGCTCTCTGCCAGGGATAGGCCCTTACGGCGCTGCACATCTTCTGGCCATGGAGGGCCGGCACGACTTCATTGCCGTCGACACCGAATTCCGGCGTTTTGTTCGCCAGCGATATCACGGAGGCCGGCCTGTTCTGGACTCGACCATGCTCCGCCGTTATTCCAAGTGGGGCCGCTGGCAATATCTTGCGTACTGGTCGGAGTTGTGGAGCGCAGATCGTTGACCGGAGGGAAAAGAGCCGCAATAGTTTACTCTCGTCGGCGCTCATGCGGAATCTTGACCGCGGCACGGGCAATTTGAGATAATAGTTATAGGAATTACATGCGTTAAATCGATACGTTAAAGACTGCCTCAGCTTCTATGGAGAAGCTATTTTGGACGACCGGATCAGAGAAATACTCAAAGAACTCGGAGAGGCCATCAACGACTCCATCTCCTCTTCCGAGGACGTCAACCACCACATTCAGAGAATCCGCGACGAGGGTTACAACCTCTACGTTGTTCTGGACGCAACGATCGGCCTGGGCAAGGAAGAAGACCAGGCCGCAGAGCAGGAAACAGGACTCGTCCCGCAACTCCCGGCTGCGCCTCAGGAGGGCGCTCAGTTCCGGATCAACGTCAACGATCTGGCGCTGCTGCGCGGGCTGGGAATCGACCCGACCAGGAAAGTGAAGGTTCAGAAGCGACTTGAAGCAAGAATCTCCGACGTCGAAGAGCGCGGTTGAGCGGATCAATCTTTACGATCTCTCGCCCGAGCTGCTCGAACCCGCCTTGCGCGATGCCGTATCCCCACCCTATCGAATCCGACAGATTGCGGAGTGGCTCTACGGCGAGGGCGCGGCCTCGTTCGAATCGATGTCCAATCTTCCCCGGGCCCTCCGGGAGGAGTTGAACGAGCGATTCACGCTGGCCGCTCCGGCAGTGGAAGACAGGACCTCCCCTGCCGCTGATCTGAGCCAGAAGTACCTGTTCCGGGTGGCCGGCGGAGAGCTGATCGAGTCCGTCTACATGCCCATGGGAACCCGGACGACGCTCTGCCTGTCGTCGCAGGCCGGTTGCGCCGTGGGCTGCACGTTCTGCGTCACCGGATTCTTCGGACCTGGCCGCAATCTTTCGCCTTCGGAGATGGTCGGTCAGTACCGGATCCTGAAGTCCGATCATGCCATCCCCTCAGGGCAGATCAACGTCGTCTTCATGGGGATGGGTGAGCCGCTGCTGAACCTCCCCAATCTCCTGACCACGCTGGACATTCTGTACAGGGAGATCTCGCCGAAGCGCATCACCGTCTCCACATCGGGGATCACCCCGGGCATCGAGGCCATGGCGCAACTGCCCGTCCGGCCGAATCTGGCGCTCTCGGTGAATGCACCAGATCGAGAGCGGCGCGAACAGATCATGCCCATCACCCGCAAGTACCCCCTCGAGGAGCTCATCGCCACACTGCGGAACTACCCGGAAGAGCGGGGCCGCGAGATCACGGCTGAGTACGTGCTGCTGGAGGGATTCAATGACGCGCCGGCAGATGCGCGCGCCCTGGCCCGTCTCCTCCGGGGAATCAAAGTGAAGCTGAACGCCATCCCGTTCAACCCCGATCCAAATCTTCCGGCCTGGATGAAACGGCCTTCGGAGGCCCGGATCGACGCCTTCGCGAACACCGCGGTCCGGGAAGGGCTTCCTGTAACGGTACGCAGATCGAAGGGTCGGGAAATCGCCGCTGCCTGCGGCCAGTTGCGCGGAAAGACGGAACGTCGCCAGCGCACCTAGAACCGCTTCTGAGTTCGCAATTTTCTGGTACCGGTTACATAATCGGGAACGGATCCTCGGGGAAATCCCGGGGGAAGAAAAGACATTGTGCAGAAACGAGTAGGACTCCTTACCGGCGGTGGCGACGTTCCCGGTGTGAACTCGGCGATCAAGTCCTTCGTCTGGACGATGGAGGACGCCGACTGGGAAGTGGTCGGCCTCCGCCGCGGCTGGGCCGCTCTGCTCAACGTCATCCCCGACAACCCGGAAAAGAACGCCTCCTGGGTGACAACCCTTACCCGTACGAACACACGGACCATCGACCGCAGCGGCGGGACGGTCCTGCACAGTTCCCGCGTCACCCCTGAGATCGTCCGGGCCGATCGCATCCCCGAGCACCTGCGCTCCGAAGCGGAGATTCACGACGGAAAAGCCGATCTGACCCGGGCCGCAATCCGGGTCATCGAGCACCTCCGGCTCGACCACATCGTGGCCATCGGAGGCGATGGCACGCTCGCATTTGCCCGCCGGCTGGCTCACGAAGGTGTACCGGTCATCGCCATCCCCAAGACGATGGACAACGACGTGTTCGGTACCGAGTACTGCATTGGGTTCTCCACAGCCATCAGCAGGTCCGTGCAATTCATCAACGATCTTCGAACCGTGGCCGGATCGCACGAGCGCTTCCTCGTCGTCGAGCTCTTCGGCCGCTATTCGGGGGAGACCTGTCTGCTCGCTTCCTATCTGGCCGGCACCGACCGGGCCCTGATTGCCGAAGTTCCGTTCGACATGGACAGGCTCTTCGAGCTTCTCAGCCGCGACAAGAGTTCAAACCCCAGCAACTACGCCGTGCTGGCCGTGTCCGAGGGCGCGATCCCCATCGGCGGCGGGATTGTCGAAACCGGCGAGCCCGACGACATGGGACGGAGAATGCTGGGCGGCATCGGCAACACGATCGGCGACTACCTGGTCAACCGCAGCGGTGAGAAAGTGATTTACCAGCGTCTCGGGTATCTGATGCGCTCCGGCGCGCCCGACTCACTCGATCAGCTCGTGGCCAAGAACTACGGCAAGCTGGCGGCGGACCTGGTGCTGTCCGGACAGATAGCAAAAATGGTGGCCATCGAGGGCGGCCGGTATACCGCGGTCCCGCTGGAACGATCGGGCCAGGGGATCAAGCGAGTGGACATCGCCGCGTTTTACGAAGAGCAGGACTACCG